>JBARVS010000220.1:0-15034 GCA_049646385.1 Phormidesmis sp.
CCTTTGCACCCGGCCAATATCGCCATATTCATCCTGGCGAAAGCGGGCAAACTGCTCAGCCTCATTGCCGTTAAGCGTCTGCAGTCCTGGTTCTAAATCGATGACAAGTCCCTGCGTTTTATCCTCGTACTGCATTGGCTTGGGCACCGCTACCTCAATCCCGCCCACCAAATCCACAATTTCTTTAAAGGCAAGGGTGCTCACTCGCACATAGCGGTCGATTTTAACGCTATCAAAATTTTGCATGACCGTTTGCGCGGCCAGCTCAGCACCGCCCTCAACGTTGGCCTCGTTAATTTTGTCCATACCATAGCCTGGAATATCTACCCGCGTATCGCGTGGAATAGACATCACGTTAACGGACTTTTCTTCGGGGTCAACGCGCACTAGCAGCATCGTATCTGTGCGGCCCACTAAGTCACCAGGCGTAGCCCCTTCTACATCACGGGCTTCGTCTAACCCCATGATTAAAAGGTTGACCGGGCGAGAAACCTGATAGCGAAAGCCAGAGCGCCAGAGATCGGCTAGAGGGGGGGCAACAGTTTCGCCGCTGACCTGCCTAGGCAGCGGAAAGGTAAGGACAGCGATCGCCCCTAAGCCAGCCGTAGCCAGCGCTGTAGATCCAAACATTGCCGCCCAAAAGGTGCCCCGCACTAGCTTACTCAGGCGTCCAAACTTTTGCTTGGCTGACTGCTTGAAAGGAACGATGGCCGCAGTGGAATAATGGTTGCCCTGAGAAGAAGTATCTGAAGAAGTATCTGAAGAGATATCTGGAGGGATAGGGTATAGAGAAGGCGCTGATGGCTCTTTGGCCTCCTTTTTGGCCTCAGAAAATGCCTCTTGATCATCAGGCTGAGTAGTCATTGCTGGGCCACAGGCGGAATAAAAGAGAGTGTGAGAAGCTAATAAATACCCGCTAGTCTCTTAGCAAACTTGTAAGACACTTTTGGATCTGACCTTTGAAACACCCTCTAAAGGCGCTATCTAGTATTAGTAAAGAACTTATCAGCAACTTTGGCACTGAACCATAGGTGAATATACCATTCACAACGGTTCGCTTTACCAAATATCTAGAACTCTAGACGGATAAGACGGATAAATGGAGATGGCACCCCCGGAGAGTTAACCGAAACTTTTGCAAACTTGCCGAGTTTATAAGCTATTCATCAATTAATGCTAGAACGTTGCCTACTGAGCTTCTCCTAAAGGGTAGGATAAATGCCGAAGAACCTCAAATGGCGTAGGACTGGTTATGGCGCGTTTTATCCCCATTATTTTAGCGGGCGGCAAGGGCGAGCGCTTTTGGCCCGTGAGTCGGCTAAAGCGGCCTAAGCAGTTTCTTTGCTTGGATGGCAGCGATCGCTCACTGCTGCAATCAACGGCGGATCGGCTGCTGCCATTAGCTAGCTGGGAGTCACTATTTGTCATCACCGCCTCACATTTGGCTGAAGGCGTCCGCGAGCAGCTGCCAGATATTCCCGCAGCCAATATCTTAGTTGAGCCGCAGGGCCGCGATACCGCCCCGGCGGTGGCTTGGGCAACCTTAGAAGTCGCCAAGCGCTATGGCGAAACGGCAGTGTGCGGATTTTTCCCAGCCGATCATTACATTACAGATGAGGTTCGCTACTGCGACACGCTTAAAGCAGCCGCAGACCTAGCGGTAGAAAAAGGCGCGATCGCTACGCTAGGCATTACCCCCACGTTTGCAGCCACTGGCTACGGCTACATTGAGCAAGGCACCAAGGCAGGCAAGTTCAGTGCGGGCAGCGTGGTAGATTTGCCTGCTTACAAGGTCAATCGCTTTACGGAAAAGCCGAGTATGGCGATCGCCAAAGAATTTGTTAGCAGTGGCCGCTATAGCTGGAACAGCGGCATGTTCATATTTCCAGCAGCGGTGATGATAGCCGAGCTTAAGGCCCATGCGCCCGCCATGACCAGCGCCCTAATAGAAAAAGGCGTAGCGGCATACGCCACGTTAGACAAGCTCAGCATCGACTACGCTGTAATGGAAAAAACCGACCGGGCCTTTGTGGTTCCAGCAGACTTTGGCTGGGATGACTTGGGCGATTGGAACGCGATTGAAAGGCTGCTTAAAGGCGATGCCGACAATATAGAAATGTGCGAGCATCTGGGCCTAGATACCCATGGCAGCATTCTATACAGCGCTGATTCTGACGAGGTGATTGTGACCATCGGCCTAGAAGATATCGTGGTTGTTCGCGATGGCAATGCCACCTTAATTGTGAAAAAAGATCGCACTCAAGAGATTAAACAGGCCGTCAAAGCCCTTGGAGCCGAAGAAAAATTTCGGCACTTACTGTAGATAAGAAAAGACCTGATTTTTAGCTGGAATTGCAGTAATTAGGTGGATTTACGGGCATTAAGTGGATTCACGGGGTTGTTTTGTAATAATTCAATCTGCTGTACACTCTCTTAAACTGCAAATCCAAAAGCTTAGGCTGGGCTCAAGCCCAATCTCAAGACAAAACCTATGGTATTCAATCAGGTTCAAAGTGCTTTCTTTAGCAGCGCTTTTTTTTCTAAGGTTGCGATCGCCTCTGGCATCCTAGCAGCAAGTATCTTAGCCGCTCCTATTAGCACCGCTGCCTTAGCTAACACCACAGTTAAAACAGCCGCCGCGCCTAGCAGCATTGCTCAAAGCGTCGAGACGAATGCAGATAGCGAAAATATTATAGAACTCGCTAACAGCACAGCCGGATTTAGCACCCTCTCCGCTGCAATAGAAGCCGCTAACTTAGGCAGTATTTTAACGGGCGACGGCCCTTTTACCCTGTTTGCACCCACCGATGCCGCTTTTAGCGCGCTTCCTGACAGCACCCTACAGGCGCTGCTCATGCCTGAAAACAGAGATCTGCTAGTCAAATTGCTATACAACCACGTGGGCTACGGCGATGTTACCTCCGATCAGCTCAGCGTCGGCGCGTTTGAAACATTTGACGGCACAGTAGACGTTGCGGTTTTGCCAACTGGCATCACAGTAGATGGGGCCGATGTGGTTCAAGCAGATGTCAAAGCCTCCAATGGCGTTATTCATGCGGTTGATCGGGTTTTAATCCCGGCTGGATTTGTCGATCAGCTACAGGCTCGAATGAATGGTGCTGCCACGCCTTTCACAACCATCGCACCTGCCCCTTCAGAACCATCCAGCGATTCTTCACGACTCAACCGCACTACCACGCTGCACGAAACCGTGATCGATAGATCAGCTACCCCCCTCCCCGCCGCTCCCACCGCGCCGACATCTTCTACACCGTCTGCGCCGTCTGCCACACCGACTGCGCCTCAGCCTCAGCCCGCAGCTACAGAGCCCGTGCGAGGCTTGTGGTAGTGCGAGGGATGCTATTACGCCTGCTGCTGTGGGCTGGGCTAATGCTGGGCAGCGCGTCGGCAGCGATCGCCCAAACCAGAGCGATGCCGACTGAAATCACGCCCCGGCCCAATCAAGCGGCTAATTCGGCTGCGATCACCGCCGCTACGAACAGCCGCATCGTCCTGAGCCTCAACCAGCGCCGCCTGTACTTGTACCGCAGCGACATGCTCGTCAGCAGCTATCCAGTCGCCGTTGGCACCGCCGAAACCCCAACGCCCCAAGGTCAGTTTGCAGTTTCTCAAATGATCGTTAATCCCGCTTGGCAAAGCCCCTGGACGGGCGAAGTCCATCCGCCGGGGCCAGAAAGCGCATTGGGCCTGCGATGGATAGAGTTTGCTAGCAATCAGGAAGGCTCTTTTGGCTTTCACGGCACGCCAACGCTGGATTCTATTGGTCAGGCCGCGTCTAATGGCTGCGTAAGAATGAGAAATGAGGATGTCGTGGCGCTGTTTGCCCAGATAGGCGTGGGTACAGTCGTAGCGGTGCAGCCGTAGGCAATACAGCGATCGCTTAGTCGCCACAGCTTAAAACCACATCTTAAAACCTACAGACGAATGCCGCCGCTGACGGCGTAGTAAAGTCTTTGCATGAGTACCAGCGTGGGCGTTAGCGGGTATTCAATTGCGCCGTCTCCGATCACGGTGTCATTTACAAGCTGGAGAAACCGCCAGGAAAACCCGTTGGTAATGCAGCCAAAAACGGGCAGCGGCGGCAGGCCCGAGAGCTGATTGAACCTTTGAGCTGCGACCATTTCAGCAACGCACTTGCCAACGCTTTGGGCCATCACCGAACCCGCCGCCTGAGTGATGACTAAAATAGGAGCCTCAATAATTTCTAGCTCATCCGAGAGCGTGATTAAAAAGTCGCATTCGCCCTGGAGATTTTCCATCGGTGAAACGTCGAAGGTGATGCCTGAGTGAATGCCTACTTTGTGAATTTGCCTAAGGGTGGCTAGTACGGGGGCAATGACAAAAGCAAGCTTGGCCCTGTCGGTTGGCGTACGTCTAGCCAAATCAGCGTCGCGCTCTATTTGCCGCATCAAAAAGGGGATGGCTTTTTCAGCCGGAGCGGGCAGAGCAGGTAGCGAAGTCGGAAATACCAGATCGCTGCCCTGATATTTAAGATCGAACTGTTTGACGGCAGCTTGGAGTGAAAAATTAGCATAGGGCATTTTGAGGTGCCGGATGGCTGGGCTCCGGGCGGCTGAGGGCAAATGCAGCGCTGCAAGCTAGGAGCGCAGGTCTGTGAAGTTTTCAACAAGTCTGTAAGTTCTAATTCCGCACGAGCTTGCCAATGAAAACGCTACGCTGGGTATAGACCTTAATAGATCAAATACATCGATAACTTTGATAACTTTTTTTCGCAGCGTCGCTGGCAGCGCTATTGGCAGAGCCACGGGCTCTTTGGCTATTTTGAAAAACATGCCCCGGCTGATTCGGCTGGTGTGGAAGGCAACGCCCGTGCCGCTGCTGGTGAGCCTAGCGCTAACGCTCAGCAGTGCGCTGATACCCGCCACGCAAATCTACATCAGCAAGCTAATCGTGGATCGGGTGGTGGCTTTGGTGGGAGAAGGGGCGGCGATCGCCCTCATTCTTCAATCGCTCACGCCCTTAGTAGCCGCAGGCTTTGGCTTTTTGCTGTTGCAGGCGATTTTACAGCAGCTTGGCAGCTATACCACTCAGATTATGAGCGATCGCTTCCTTCTATTTGCCAACACCCAGCTGCTTCAGCAGGCCACCCGGCTAGACTTAGCCCACTACGAGTCGTCTGAGTTTCACGACCTTATGGAGCGCGCCCAGCAGAGCGGCAGCAACTACCCCATGCGAGTCATGCAGCTCTTAATCCAGCTACTCGGCCAGGTCACTCGCCTGTTTGGACTGCTGGCCCTGCTGCTGCGGTTCAACCCCTTAGTATTTGTGCTGCTGCTGCTGAGCGCCCTACCCACCTTTTGGGTCAGCGTTCGCTTCTCCGAGCGCCGCTTTTGGATGACTCGCCGCCAAACCCCTACCCGCAGACTAGCGGACTACTTTGGCAAAGTGCTCACCGAGCCGACGTTTGTCAAAGAAGTGCGTTTGTTTAACTTAGGTAGCCACCTAGCAGAGCAGTACCACGACATTCGCCAAGACTTTAATCACGAGTCTCAAGCGCTGGCTCGGCGGCAGGGCTTTGCTCAAGTTGCCCTAGAAATTGTCTCAGCCATTGGCTTTTACGGCGCGTATGCGCTGGTGCTGTGGGAAACCATACGCGGCTATGTGACCATCGGTGATTTAACGCTGTACGCAGGCACTTTTCAGCAGGCCCAAGCCGCGACAACAAGCATTTTAACCACGACCGCGACGCTCTACGAGTTCAATCTATACGTCTCGCAGTATTTTGAATTTCTTGATTTAAGCCCTCAAGTGGTCAGCCCGCCTCATCCCAAACCCTTCCCTAAGCCCATTCGCGAAGGGCTCATTTTAAAAGACGTTTACTTTACCTACCCTGGCAGCGATCGCCCCACGCTCAAAAACATTAGCCTCACGGTGCAGCCACAGGAATGCATTGCCCTAGTAGGACTCAACGGCTCAGGTAAAACCACGCTGCTAAAGCTGCTAACGCGGCTATACGACCTGGATCGAGGACTGATTGCCATCGATGATATTCCGCTTAGCGCCTTTGAGCTAAAAGACTTACGGCGTAACATCGGCGTGCTTTTTCAGGACTTTGCTCGCTATGCGCTTTCAGCGAAAGACAATATTGGCTTTGGCAATCTGCCTGAAAGAAATGACGATCGGCAGGTAATCCGAGCGGCCACCGACGCCGGGGCAACGGCAGTCATCGACGGATTAGACCAAGGCTATGACACCGTGCTGGGCAAAATGTTTGAAGGCGGGGTGGACTTATCCGGCGGGCAGTGGCAAAAAATTGGGCTCTCACGGGCGTTTATGTCGCAGGCGCAGATTTTAATTTTGGACGAGCCGACAGCAGCGGTAGATGCGATCGCCGAGCACGATCTCTTTGAGCGCTTCCGAGCCCTCACCCAGGGTAAAATGACCTTTTTAGTCAGCCACCGATTTTCGACCGTGCGCATGGCCGACCGCATCGTCGTGCTAGAAAACGGCGAAATTGTTGAAAGCGGCACTCACGAGCAGCTCATGGCCACTCAGGGCCGTTATGAAGAGATGTTTCGCTTGCAGGCCCAAAGCTATACGGCTGCTTGAAAACGTTGCTGCCAATGCCCTAAAGTTGTCCCTTTCTAGCTAGTATGAATCTGGCAACTTTATTCACTCAATAAAAACTGTAATGGATATCAGATTTAAGCTCTGGCTTGGTGTTTTTGGCTCGCTTCTACTGCTTTGGTTAGGCGTGAACTTTTTGGTGTAGAGATGAGATACTCAGACACATACTCAGACGCATAATTAGGCGCTAAGAGAGACGTTAAGAGAGACGCTAAGAGGCCATGGCAAACAGCGTCGCCCAGTCTATTTTGGCTGGGCGACTGTCGCCTTTATTGATCATTTCAAACGCCTTATTCTCAGCCACTGCTAGCGACAAACAGGCCACACAAGCCGCCGCCACATCAATCCGGCTAGTCTGGCCGTTAAGCGTATCGCCTGTTGCCACCACTACGCCTAGCTTGCCTTCTGTACTTGCCTGCACCAGCGAATTAAAGTCTCGTGAGGTATAAGGCCCGTCGGTGAGCTGCCCTGGCCGAATAATCGTGTAGGGCAGGCCCGAGCGCAAAATCGCCGTTTCGCCTTTGCCTTTGGCATCCAACACGCCGTAAGCATTTAGCAAACTATAGGGAAACTGGTCTCTGCGGGCCACCCCGCAGGACGATACAAACACAAATCGCCGCAGGTCAGTGGGCGCAGCCTGTAACAAATTGCTCACGCCTGAAAAATCTACGGCTTCAGGCGAATTGCGCGCGTTGGCCCTGCGAAAGTCTTCATCTAAGTAAACTTTAGCCCAGTTAGAAATTTGCTCCAAGGGATTGCTGCCCAAATCGTCCTTAAAGTCCCATCGGTCGGAAGGTAAGGCCGTTGTGCCCGTTGCGCAAATGAGGTGAGTGACACCTTTGGTAGCAGCCTGCAACGTTTCGGGCGCTCTGGTGTCACCGATGGCAACATCTACTTTGTTTGCGAACTCACCTGCAAACATGGCCCGCGCTTTTTCGGCGCTGCGCGTGAGCACTCGCACCGGGTAGCCTGCTGTTAGTAAGTTAGCAACCACTAGCTGCCCGACGCCGCCTGTTGCCCCTGCGACGAGCACTAAGCTATTAGCTTTTGAAGCATCTTCAGAGGAGGTCGGGGTCTGCTCAGCGGGATTTCCCTGAGAATTTTCCTGGGCGGCAGTCATATTGTTTTCTTATTGTTTGAGGGCTCTTTCATGTTGATAGCAATTGAGTCATCTGCGCTTTCTGTCAATCCAACGATATAGCGCTTAAGATCTCTAAGGATATATTGTCAGGGTTTGTAAAGCCTCTATTGAAAGAGTTACTACCGATCCTTTGAAATGCCTTTTCTTCAGCGCACGTTTTAACCATGCTCAAGCAACCTTCTCTAAAGCAAGCTTTGAACACTCTTTTTACAAATAAGTCCTCTGTAAAAGGCCCGGTGAAAATCCCAGCAAAAGGCTCAGCCAAGGCGTCTGATACGGTAGTTCCTTTAGTAGACCCGCTGACAGCTTCTGTAGAGGTTTCTACGTCCTCAGCTCAGCCAAAAGCCGCTCGCAGGCTAGCCGAAAAGTTTTCTAACCTGCCTAAGCGTAAGGTTGCTGTCGTTTTGGGGTTGCTCGGTGCTAGCACTGGACTAGCCTTTACGAGCGCCAAGCTGCTGCCCGCTCAGGCCAATGCGCCGCTGAGCCGAGTGAACGATCCGACGGCTGAGTCTGTGCTGGAGCCTCAGAGCTTGTTTTTGACGAACGAAATTTTTTATCGCAAGATCGAGGCGATCGCCAAAGTCCCCCGCGCTCAGGCTACGCTCGCCGATCCTTTACAAAAAGGCACGGCCAGCGAAAAAACAGCCCAATCAGCTGCTGCTCAGGCCGCCGCCGCTAAAGCCGCTGCCGTAAAAGAAGCCGAACAGGTCAAGGCCGCCGCCCCGCCCGCGCCCAAAGTCGCCCCGCCCACCTTTTCAGGCACCACTATCGACAGCGTGTTAGAAATGCGGGTCGCGCTGGCCAAAGATGTCAGTGCGATCGCCTTTGCCACCTCAGGCAAGGGCACCATTGCCGATCTAGATGGCAATGTTCTCAAGTCTTTATCGCCCGAAAGCTCAGTCCTAGCAGAAACGGGCAGCGGCATTATTGTAGATGGCCAAACCATGCCCAATGCCTTTTGGATATACCCTGAAGACGGCGGCTATGTGGCCATTGGCGATAGCTGGTACCGGGGGCGAGTGCTGATGGCGCAGCGCGGCGATCGCGGCCTAATTGCGGTTAACCACGTCCTTTTAGGCGATTATCTCTACAGCGTCGTTGGCGGCGAAATGTCTCCTAGCTGGGCCATAGAATCGCTCAAGGCACAGGCCGTAGCCGCTCGATCCTACGCGCTTACCCATAATATTCATCCTGCCAGCGAAGAATATTTTGACCTAGATAACACGCCGCGCTTCCAGTCCTATCAAGGTATCGCCCGTGAAGCCAACACCACTCAGGCCGCTGTACAGTCCACCGCTGGCGAATTTATCAGTCACGAAGGTGGCATTGTAGAATCGCTGTACGCCGCCTCTCAAGATATTGTAGACGACGCCCACAGCGGCAGCGGCATGAGCCAGCTTGGGGCACGTGACCTAGCCGATCAGGGCTATTCTTACATGGAGATTTTGGCCCACTACTATCCAACCACCGCGATCGGACGCATCGAGACCGATGCACAGTAGCGATTGCCTTAATTAACCGCTAGTTCGGCGCTTTCACCCAGCCGTTCGAGACCGCTGCGGCTTCCGTGCAAAACCATCATGAAAATTGTTGACGCGGAAGTCTTGTTTTTAGGGGTGTCAGTGCCCAAGGCTGACTAGGACAGCTTAGGGAAAACAGATTTGCCCAGCTCTTTTACTCTGTTTAAGAAGGGGCGCTGTTCGTTTAGAAAAGTGCGAGCGCAGTTGCGACCGGGCATTCCTGAAATAGCGCCGCCGGGATGGGTGCCTGCCCCGGTGAGGTATAGGCCATCAATAGGCGTTGTGTAGTTAGCGATTTCAGGTAAGGGGCGGAAAAATACCATTTGGTCAAGCGTCATATCAACATGGTAGTAGTTGCCTTTGTATGCGCCCAGGCGATCGCCCAGCTCAGCCGGACTCTCCACATTACGAGCAATAATTGCCTGCTTAATGTTGGGCGCGTAGTCAGCCATTTTATCGATCACGCGATCAGCTACCTTGTTCTTTAGCTCATCCGTCCAGCCAGTTCCCGCGAAGCCCGTGCCCTCTGCGCCGGCAATTTGATAAGGTGCAAAAAACTCTACCCACAGCGTATGCTGACCGCTAGGAGCCATGCTGGGATCGCGCATAGTAGGCACTACGGCATAGAACGAAGGGTCGTCTAACGGAATGTTGCCAATAGCAGGCTGCTGATGGGCAATCTCAACTTGACGTACAGAGTCAGCAATTAAGACAGATCCAATTAAATACTCATCCCTGTGGTTATGATGCTCAAAGCGAGGGGCTTCTGAAAGGGCACAGTCAATTCTCAAAATAGTCTCATTGTTGTTAACGATGCGTCTGTCTAAGCGCTCTCTTAAGTCTTTGTCAACAGCAGCGACTTCTCCCGGCTCCATGAGCTGCAAAAACACTCGTTTCGCGTCAATATTTGAGATGACGCCTAGCTTAGCTCGGTATTCCTTGCCACCCTCAACCTCAACGCCTACAGCTCGCTTGCCATCCAGTAAAATGCGCTTAACGTTTTGGTCAGTAAACACATCACCGCCCTTAGCCTTCACCAAATTTAAAAGCGACTGAACCAGCGCGCCCGTTCCGCCGCGAGGTCTGGCCATGCCAGGGTTATGACGCATAGACATCATCATGCCACCCACTGAAATTGTTTTTTGAGAAGGCGGCGCGCCAAACTCAGAAGCCAGTCGAGCCAGGGGCGCTCTAATAAATTCAGAGTCAAAATACTCTTCTAAAAGGTCTTTTGGACTGGTTAGCATTGTCCTGATCAAATCGAGAGACTTGTGAGGCCCACCTAGAATGCTCAACAGGTTTTGAATGCTTTTGAGATCGTAATTGCCTAAAATATCGAAGATGGCCTGAGGGGGCGCATTAAAGACGGGCTGAATGGCTTTCGTGAAGCGCTGCCAAAAGTCAATGAATTCCCTATACTTTTCAGCATCGCGTTTGTTGAACTGAGCAATCTCTGCACAGGTTTTGTCGAGAGAGCGATGAGATAAAAAGTATTTGCCATCGGGGTGCGGGCAAAATACGGTGGGATCGCAAAACAGGTACTCTAGCCCGTATTTTTTGAGTTCTAACTCTTCAATCACTGGCCCCAAGTGAATAAATTCGTGATCGATAGCGCAGCGGTTGAACATAAATCCGGGCGCTTCTTCAGGCAGAAGTTCTTCGGTTGTTGCTGCTCCACCTGGAATAGATCGCTTTTCTAAAAGGGCAACGCTGTACCCTTCTTTAAGTAAGTAGGCCGCACAAACAAGGCCATTGTGCCCCGCCCCAATAATAACAACGTCGTAAGTTTCCACAGCAGCCGTTCCCAAAGATGAAGTTTGATTAATAGACTTCCTTTAGGTAGCGAAAATTGCTGTAGACAGAACTCTATCGCAGTGCAGAGATTGCGCCTTCAAATAGGCCACCTCTTGCCTACCCTTCTAAAACACCTGATTCCATTCATAAACAGAATACTCTGTCCAAATTCCATTTTGCCAGTAGGGATCGGCTTCTATGAGCTGGCTCACGGCCTCTTCGCTATCGGCTTCGTAAGTGGCAAATACTTTTGTGTTATCGGTGGTCGGGCCTAGCGCCGTGAGCAGTCCTTTTTCCTTTTGCTTGGTAAGCCCTTGCAGATGAGCTTCGCGGTAGGGCGATCGCTTCTCCAACGCATCCACGCAATAGCTACCCCACATCACAAATTTTGCCATAGTCTTCTCTCGAATATCTCTACGAACCCATCAAATCACACAACTTCACCTATTTACCTCCTATTTCCTATGCTGTCATCTACACAATCTCAAACGTCACCCCATAGGTTTGCAAAAGGTTGCAGGTCGTATGGTCTACCACGTTGGTATTGCTAAGCTCTAAATTATAAAAATTCACTGTCTCATCGTCAAAATAAGGGCCCGCGTGCCAAGTGCCTACCTCTAGCTTGACGAAACAGCTGCCCGGAATTTTGAACACCCTGATATCTTCTAGCTTGGGTTTGAAGCTTTGCGTTGGCGGCGCGACGGCTAAAAACCACTCTCGCTCGCCGAGCGATCCTAAGCATTGAGTGCAGGCGGTGTGTCGGGTAATGGTATGAAACCTGCGTCCGCGATGGTGCAGCTGCATGATGTAAAAACGCGGTATGCCGTTTTGTAGCTGTAGCTGAGCGGCTTGGGCGTTAAAGGGCACCTCGTCAGACTGCGGCTCAATCACCTGCCCAAACTGGCAAAAGGCTTCGGCAGTAATCGGCACGGCTTGAATAGGACGGGCGCTCGTCAGGAGAGCCTGCGCGGGAGCACTCATTAGGGGTTCCATGAAAAATAGTTACTAAAAATGGTCACAAATTTGTAAGCATCCAGCGAAATCCTACTTGCAGGTGCGCTGTATCATTCTAAAGAAAGCAAAGTAATTGAACCCAATTTTTGCTTTTAATTAGCCCACCTTTAATTCCCAAGCGATTCTCATGGATGACAAACTAATGCTGATGATTCCGGGGCCGACACCGGTTCCCGAAAAAGTGCTGCTGGCCATGGCTAAGCATCCAATTGGGCATCGCAGCGGCGAATTTAGTCAGATTATTGCTGAAACTAACGAACATTTAAAGTGGCTTTTTCAAACCCAGAATACGGTGATGGCGCTGTGCGCTAGCGGTACGGGCACGATTGAAGCGGCAATTATTAACTTTTTGAGTGCGGGCGATCGCGTCATCGTGGGCGTTAACGGCAAATTTGGCGAGCGCTGGGCACAAATTGCCAAAGCCTACGGACTCAACGTGCAAATCATCAGCGCAGACTGGGGCACAGCGATTAGCCCTGATGATATCGCCGAGGCGCTAAAAGCCGATCCCGAGGTCAAAGCTGTCATTATTACCCACAGCGAAACCTCCACAGGCGTGCTTAACGACTTAGAGGCTATCAATAAAGTCGTTAAAGCCAACAGCGATGCGCTAATTATCGTCGACGCGGTCACCAGCCTGGGCTCGTACAACATTCCGGTTGATGAATGGGGCATTGATGTGATTGGCTCCGGCTCGCAAAAGGGCTTTATGCTGCCGCCTGGAATGGGCTTTATTACCGCTAGCGAAAAAGCCTGGGCTGCCTACGAAACCGCGACGCTGCCAAAGTTTTATCTGGACTTGGGCAAATATCGCAAAGCGGCTGGCAAAAAAAGTACGCCCTTCACACCGCCCGTCAACCTATACTTTGGCATGAAAGTTGCTCTAGAAATGATGAAGGCTGAAGGCTTAGAGAGCATTTTTGCCCGTCATACTCGCCACAAGGAAGCCACTCGCGCCGCGATGAAGGCGCTGGGCCTGCCGCTATTTGCCCCTGATACCCATGCCAGCCCAGCCGTGACCTCGGTGGTGCCTGAAGGCGTAGAGGCTGAAAAAATCCGCTCGGTGATGAAGCAGCGCTTTGACATTGCCCTAGCAGGCGGACAAGATCATATGAGTGGCAAAATGTTTCGGATGGGCCATTTGGGATTTGTGAGCGATCGCGACATCCTCTGCGCCATCAGCGCCTTAGAAGCCACCCTGCAAGCGCTAGGCCACAAAACGCCCAACAGTGGCGTCATTGCCGCGAGCGAAAGGCTGCAAAAGGGATAGTCTTTTTTCTAAACCAGCTTAATATCTAGGCGGTGAGGTTATAAAAATAAGGCTTTACCGCTTTCGTGCTTCTGCCCAACAGCATTGGGCCGCTAAAGCTACAATGTAAGCGCTATTACTGGCAGATCTAACTTCTGATGGCACAAATCACCATTGAAGTTCCCGACGAGTTTGCTCAGCGTTTGGAGCCTTTTCAAAGTCAACTGCCCGAGCTTTTCACTCGCTTCCTCGTCAGAAATCTGCCCGACGATGCTTCAGACGCCGCGAATGCAGTCGGCGCTCCCTCAGTAAATAGAACCTATCAGGAGATAATCAACTTCCTGATTAGCCAACCCACTTCGCAGGAGATCGTTGACTTTAAAATCTCTAGTCAATCACAGCAACGTTTGCAAGCTCTGCTACAAAAAAATCGAGAAGGTGCGCTCGGCAGTCAAGACAGAGACGAGCTAAATCTGTATGAGCAGCTTGACGCTCTTATGGGACTGCTTAAGGCTGAAGCTTTTTCAAAGCACGAACCGATGCTTCAAAACTAGGGATGAGCCAATATATTTCCGCAGCGCTTAGACAGATGGTCAAGCAAAGAGCTGGGAATAGATGTGAATACTGTCTTATACATCAGACGTTCTCGGTCTATAACCACGAAATTGATCATGTTATTGCAACGAAGCATGGCGGACAAACTAAGCAAGAGAATCTAGTTTTATCTTGCTTACCCTGTAACCGCCATAAAGGTTCAGATCTCACCAGTATCGATCCAAAGATGGAAGAAATTACGCCCTTGTTTAATCCCAGAACCCATCCATGGGAAAAACACTTCAAGCTGAAAGAAAATACTATTATAGGACTGAGCGCAACCGGGCGTACTACCGTTTTTTTATTGCAGTTTAACGAACCAAGTCGTCTTCAACTGCGACAAGCCTTAATCGCTAAGAACCTCTACCCAAAACTTATTTAGTGTCGTATGCATTCGCCAGATTCCACGCACCGTTTTTCTGACCGGGTAGAAAACTACGTTCACTATCGGCCCACCTATCCTGAGGACGTTTTAGAAGTTTTGCGGCAGGGGACGGGGTTGAGGTTGGAAGATGCGATCGCCGATATCGGATCTGGGACAGGCATTTCTGCTGAGCAGTTCTTACGCAATGGCAACCAGGTTTTTGGCGTAGAGCCCAATTTAGAAATGCGCCAAGCAGCAGAATCACAGCTACATCAGTATGCGAAGTTTCACAGCATTGTTGGCACAGCCGAAGCAACAACCTTGCCGAATCATTCTGTAGACTATGTTGTAGCGGCTCAAGCTTTTCATTGGTTTGATCAGGCAAAGGCGAAGCAAGAGTTTGTGCGAATTTTGCGGCCCCGTGGCTGGGCTGTGTTGATTTGGAATTTTAGACGAACGGATTCGACAGCTTTTTTGCGTGGGTATGAGGCGCTGCTTCAGCAATACGGAACTGACTATAAGGAGATTCGTCACAACAATATTAAGCCGAGAGATTTGGAGGCGTTTTTTGGTGGGAGTGTTGAGGGGCGATCATCCTACAACGAACAGCTTTTTGATTTTGATGGTCTTAAGGGACGACTGCTTTCTTCTTCCTACACGCCTAATCCAGCACATCCCAATTTTCAGCCAATGATACAAGCCTTGAAACGCATCTTTGAGCAGTATCAAGAAGGCAATAAGGTACGATT
>JBARVS010000221.1:0-14500 GCA_049646385.1 Phormidesmis sp.
GGTCAAAAGGGCGGGGCATGGCTTTTAAACTGTTGACGAGCTGAATAACTGGATCGCTATTGGTAACTGTGTTTCTTTCTGCAATCACAAACTTTGGTTCTTGAACCCATTTTTCTATAGAAACGCCTGTATCTAGCTGTTGCTTAATCTCCCAGGCCACCGATACAATCTCATTGCCAATGACGCTCGGCTGGTCGCTCACGGTTGCATCTATACCGATGACTACTGGTAGCGTAGAAGTCTCTCGAACCAGATTGACAAACCGATCTGCCTTATAAAACTTCAGGTGGCTTAGGTCGTTAACAATTACCTGAGCGCCAAGAAATCCGACGATAATAACTGTTGCAACAAAGGCGCGATCGCTGATAAAACGTTTGAGGAACAAAAGCTTTACCCGTTGAAATTTCTGAGCTTCAGCAGAAAAAGAAAAATTAGAGGACTGTTCTAAATACTTTGGTTCAGAAGACATCTGCCAAAAAGCAGGCCAATAAGAAGCCAGCGCCGCACCTGCTAAAACAAGAGTGCTGGGAAAATAAACAAAGCTATAGCGGTGCCCTCGGGTAATGTCGAAGCCCAGACCGTAGGAAATAACAAAAAAGAGCAGGTTGCCCATGATAAAAAAGCCGCCGATGGCCCAAAGCCCTGTTTTGAGGCTGGGCTGAGCCCATTGGAACTGGAGCGATCGCCCCAAATAAACCGCCACCCAAGGCACATACAGCAGCAACAGCAGCACACAGGAAATAATTACGACAGCCGTGCCTAGCCAGCCGCCATAAATGCTCGTAATCGGCGACATAATTGCATATAGCCAGCCCACCACCGACTGCGCGATGGGGTTTATCCAAAACTTCCAGCTGCCTTGGGCAGAGGTGATATAGGTCGTTTGCGGACTGCCGTAAAAGTTCAGCAAAATTGGCAGCCAGATTAAAGCGCCTGCCAGCGAGCCCGCCGCTGTTACATAAATTTTGGGCCAGGGCGATCGCCGCCAGCTATCACCCCTTTTAATCAACTGACGCACTAGCATCACTAGCAGCACCAGCCCTTCAGCGCAAATGCCAATGCCGCAAAAATAATGCACTGAAATGCTCAGCGTATTGATGACCACCCAGGCCAGCACTGTCGGCCACCCGAGCGGTCTGTGCCGATCTGATGCGTCTGGATTTACCGCCTGCACCGCCATCACAAAGCAGCACAGCGAGCCCATAATCATCAAAATTGCCAGCGTGTAGTGACGGGCTTCTTGTGATAAAAATACGCTGAAGGGTGACACCGCCATCAGCGCAGCGCAGATTAATCCAATTGAGCGGGCTCGATTAAAAGAGGCGTTGCGAAAGCTTAGCTTAGCCAGTACATAAGCTAACGGAACGGCCAAGGCTCCGAATATGGCTGGCAGCGCCCTAGCCGCCCACAAAGAGGCATAGCCATCCGCTTGAGGGAACAGCTTCATCCACCAGTGAGCTAGCACAAAGTAAGCAGGCGGATGGTTGTTTTCGCTCAGCAAATTCACCACCACATCTTTAGCGGTAGCGCCGGGGGTGACGTGCAGCGCTCGCAAAATTTGATCGAGGCTGATCACTTCGCCTGTGAGAATCAGCCGCGAGGAGTTGCCTAAGCTAAACAGCACCGTGGAGACTTCATCCATCCAGGCGGGCTTGCTAGCGAGGTGGGTGAAGCGGATGACAAGGGCGATCGCAAACCAAAACAGCAGCCACCCGATTGTTTTTAGGTCGCGCCTGCTATCCGGCTGGCTTTGAGCTTGATCGTCTGCACCATTTGACATAAACATACCGACGCTTCAGTTCAGCCTGACAGCTTTGATAGATCTTTTTAATTAGGATAGACGGTTCGGCGCTTGCCCTTTTAACGAATTTTTTGCTGGGCCAGCCAAGCCACCGCTGCCCCTATCGCCTCAGCTAATGTGCTCACCAGCCGATAGCAGGCGACGCTGCCCAGCACGATGCCTTCAGGAAACTGGCCGCCTAGCAGCACAATCGCACTGGCCTCAAATACGCCGATGCCACCTGGAGCACCCGGCACAACGAGGCCCAGCACCCAAGCCAAGCTAAAGGCGGAAATTAATAAGGGCCAGTCAGCGATGCTAAGCGGCGTGATGGCTATAACTGTGGCAATAAATCCGAGCGATCGCCCCAGCACAAACCCCATTTCACCCAGCAGTGGCCGCAGGGGATAGCGCTTCAGCCTGAGCGGTTCTGGCGCTGTGCTAATTTCCGCTTGGGTCTCATCTAGCTTGCTTGCTTTAGCTCGACTCATTTTAGCGCGACTCATTTTAGCCAAGCGCGGATTGAGCAGGCGCGGGTGCAGCAGAATCAGGGCCACTAGCCACAAAGCAAACAGGCCCAGCGTCCATAAGGGGCCATTACCTATTTTATTGATGTGAATATCTGGGCCAGCGTTGCCAAGATAAGAGAGACCATAGAACGCGCCACTGGCGATCGCCCCTACGCCCACTGCCGCCACCGCCATCACTAGCGGCTCGGCAACTACGCTGGCGATCGCTCGTCCCAAGCCGCCGCCCGCCTGCCGCACCGCCTGCACGCGGCCATAGAAATGCCAAATGTTCCCCGGCAGATACTTAGCGACGTTGGTTATAAAGTACACCCGAACGGCCCAAATCCCGCCTAGCGGCAAGTTCCAAGCTTGCAAAAGCCAATGCCACACCCAGCCCGCCCAGCCATGCGCCAGCAGTGAAATTGCCCAAGCCAGCCCTAGCCAGCGCCAGCTCGACTCTGTTAGCTCAATCGCCGTCACCGCCGACCAGTTGTCAATCAGCGTTTGACCAATAAAAAATATCGCCGCGCCCCACACGGCCCAGCGCAAAAAACGCTTGAGGCGATCGCTTTGCTTAACTCGCTTCCACATCAACATGGGATAACCCAAAACACCCTTAATTCCCCCTATATCTAGCGTCTGGTCAGAAAGTAGCCAGACCCTAACAACTCGAAAAGGGAGATCCAAAATAGCGTATAAAGCCATTTGAATCTCCCTTCTATAGTTTGGGCCAACTCTGCCGACATCTGCTTTTGGCAGGGGCACAATCGAAAGAGTGTCCCTATCGGCTACCCACCATAGCAGGCACTTTGGTATCGGCTGTCTGCATTTGGGCTAAAATTGCCGATACATTAGCCTTGGCATCGCCAAAGAGCATCAGCGAATTGTCCTTGTAAAACAGCGGATTATCCACCCCGGCATAGCCTACAGACATGCTGCGCTTCATGACCACCACGTTGGCCGAGCGCCACACCTCTAGCACGGGCATTCCCGCAATTGGGCTGGTGGGATCATCCAGTGCGCTCGGGTTAACCGTGTCATTCGCGCCAATGACTAGCACTACGTCAGTATCACTAAAGTCCTCATTAATTTCGTCCATTTCTAGAACGATATCGTAGGGCACATTGGCTTCGGCTAGCAGCACATTCATATGCCCCGGCAGGCGACCTGCGACCGGGTGAATGCCAAATCGAACGGTGGTACCGCGATCGCGCAAAATTTTCGTAATATCTGCCACCGCGTGCTGCGCCTGAGCCACCGCCATGCCATAACCGGGTGTAATAATCACGCTGCTGGCCTCGTTCAACAGCTCCACCGTTTCTTCTACCGTGGTAGAAGCTGCCGTTCCACCGGGCGCACTACTAGCACCTGCAGACTTAGCCCCTTGGCCAAAGCCGCCCAAAATCACGCTGATAAAAGAGCGATTCATCGCCTGACACATAATAATGCTCAAAATCGCGCCGCTGCTGCCCACTAATGCGCCCGTCACAATCAGCAGATCGTTCGAGAGCATAAAGCCTGCCGCCGCCGCCGCCCAGCCCGAATAGCTGTTTAGCATTGAAATGACCACTGGCATATCTGCGCCGCCGATGGCCGCTACCAAATGAGCGCCCAGCAGCCCAGCCAAGCCACACATACCCAGCAAAGCAGGCAGTCCGCTTGTGCCTTCTGCGCCCATGAATACAAAGCCTAGTGCCACCGTGCCAACCAGCAAGCCAATATTTAACAAATGTCTGGCGGGCAGCATCAGCGGCTTACTGCTGATAATTGCCTTGAGCTTGCCAAACGCAATCACCGAGCCGGTAAAGGTCACTGCGCCGATAAACACACCCACATAAATTTCAATCATGTGAATGGTTTCTTCTGCGCCAGCCAAGCCTGACTCAGGCTGCAAATAGTTGCCTACGCCCACTAGCACAGCAGCAAGCCCCACAAAGCTATGCAGCACCGCGACCAGCTCGGGCATTTCGGTCATTTCTACCCGTGAGGCCAGCAGCGCCCCGATCACCACTCCTGGCACAATCACCGCGACCAGCGCCGTGTAGTTAGTAATGCCAGCGCCAAAGGCCGTTGCCGCGATCGCCAGCCCCATGCCGATAATTCCATACAGATTACCGCGCTTGGCCGTCTCCTGATTGGACAGTCCGCCCAGGCTCAAAATAAACAACACGATGGCCGCAATGTAGGCGACCGTCACCAAGTTATGAGACATAAATTAATTCCTGAATTGCCAGTTTTAGAAGACTCAAAGCTACTTAAAAGCTACTTATTAGGTTACTTGCGGAACATCTTTAGCATTCGCTGCGTAACCAAGAAGCCGCCTGAGATATTAATGGTGCCGACGAGGATGGCGATCGCCCCCAGCACAGCCGTCGCCGTCCAATTGCCGCCACTATTAGGCTGTAGCTGCAGCAGCCCGCCGATAATAATGATGCCGCTAATCGCATTCGTCACGCTCATCAGCGGCGTGTGCAGCGAAGGGCTGACGTTCCAAATCACCTGCCAGCCCACAAAGCAGGCCAAAATAAACACCGTGAAGTGCGAGAGGAAAGAAGGCGGCGCGCTGAGGCCAAGGGCGATCGCACCCGCAGCCAGTGCCCCATAGCCCAGCCATTTAACCACTGGAGAAGCCGTTTTCTTTTCAATCACAATCTGCTCAGCTAAAGCCTGCGGCTGCACGGGTGGCACAGAAGGCTGCTCTGGCCTCGGCGCAGGCCAAGTTACCTCACCTGCATAGGTAATTAGCGCGCCGCGCACGACCTCATCAGCCAAATCCACCTTGTACTCATCTGAGCCGCCCATGTCGCTGAGCAAATGGTAAAGATTCGTGCCATATAGCTGACTCGACTGGCTCGCCATCCGGCTCGGAAAATCAGTAATGCCCACAATCGTGACATCGTGATAGCTATAAATTTCACCCGGTTTAGTCACCGCGCAATTCCCCCCCTGCTCAGCGGCCATATCTACCACCACTGAACCCGGCTTCATGCTCTCTACCATGGCCTGCGTAATCAACAGCGGTGCCTGCTTACCGGGGATCAGCGCCGTGGTGATGATAATATCTACCTCTTTAGCCTGCTCAGCAAACAGCGCCATCTCAGCCTCAATAAACTCGGGGCTCATCGTTTTCGCATAGCCACCCGCGCCCGATCCATCTTCCTCAAAGCTCAGCTCTAAAAACTCAGCTCCTAAGCTCTCTACCTGCTCCTTAACCACCAAACGAGTATCGAATGCCCGCACGATTGCGCCCAGGCTTTTAGCGGCTCCAATCGCTGCTAAGCCGGCTACGCCCGCGCCAATTACCATGACCTTACAGGGTGGCACTTTGCCCGCCGCCGTAATCTGCCCTGTAAAAAATCGGCCAAACTGGTTCGCCGCCTCAATGACAGCCCGATAGCCAGCAATATTCGCCATAGAGCTAAGCGCGTCCATCTTTTGAGCGCGGCTGATACGGGGAATCGCATCCATTGCTAGCACGGTCGCCTGACGGTTCGACAGCTGGTCTACTAAGGCTTTACTTTGAGCAGGCCAGATAAAGCTAATCAACGACTGGTGGGCTGATAGCTTATCTGCCTCATGCTGGCCGTCAGCATTTGCTTGAGGCGGCTGCACCTTTAACACAATATCCGCTTGAGACCACAGCTCAGCCGCCGTCTCGATAATCTTGCACCCGGCGGCTCGGTATGCTTCATCGCTAAACTTTGCTCCCTCACCGGCTGAGCGCTCAACTAGCACATCAAAGCCCAGCTTTTGCAGCTTTTTCACTGTGTCTGGCGTGGCTGCGACTCGCCGCTCACCTGCTGCAATTTCTTTGGGAATACCTACTTTTTTCTGGGCTTCTGTGCGGGCAACTGTAGCAGGGGCAGCGGCAGCATTGTTTTTGAGATCGACTTTACTAGCATCTTTCTCAACTGAAAGCGTCATTGGCATCTCCACTGTGAATGAGTTTTGTGAATGAGTTTGGAAATTGACTGTTCATAAATGTGAGATTAAATATTGGCAGAAGAGAAATCCTAACGAAAGGGCAATGCAGTGGTTGACACAAAGATTGACCTCCAGTAGTAAAAGTTTTTGAAGGAATTTGTCGGATATTAATATTTCGGCCTAAGCCTCGGTTCTAAGGCGATCGCTTAATTTGGGAATAGCAATTCACTTTAGAAAGCGTCCACCTGAGTTATGCAGCCTAGTTCAGGCAGTGTTAGACGTAATATAGAAACAGCGCTGCATCTTAAAGCCGTATCTTTAAGAGGTGCTGCGCTTAACTTCATGAAGTAAAGTCACACCTGTTTGAGGAGTTGTAGCAAAATGTCTGCGAAGCGTTCTATGTCTCGTTTACTGTCAGGATTTTTTCTCTCTGGCGTCGCTGTCGCCACTACCCTATCGGCAATGCCTATTCAGGCCAGCATCGCGCAGACCAATCAAGGTTTGACGCTTTTTGGTGGCGTCGATTCTGAATATCGCCTGCCCTACACGCTACGCAATAACCAGCCTCGTAGCACTCGCGCTATCTATTATCTGCGTGTTCCCGGTACCCGTATGGATAGAGCCGCCTCTAGCCTGCGCATTACCTATCCTGAAGCCTTTACTAACCGCAACGGCACTTTTGACCCCGACCAGATTAAGGTTCGCCGAGGAAGAGGTACAGGCGGCTCTGAAATTCCGGTGGACGAAGTGACTTGGGATCCTGCTTCGAGCCAAATCAATATCTTTTTGACTGAAGATATCCCGGCTGACACAAGCTTTGTAATTGAAATGGACGGCATTCGCAATCCTGATCGGTTTGGGATGCACCGCGTTAACCTGCAGGCCGAAGGGCGGGGCGATGTGCTACCTCGCTATTTGGGTACTTGGGAATTGCTGGTTGCAGAAGAGAGGGGTAACCGCTAAAATGCTTGATCTGTGCTTGTTTCCTGTTTATAGCTATGAATATTTTTTGCAAATATTTCTTTACCTAAGCAGCAAGCAAGCGCAAATCGCTTTGGAAAAAGCAGAAAAAGCATAAGAGACCGCAGCAGCAGGAGAAATTTAACCCATGACCAAGCGCACATTAGGCGGAACTTCCCGCAAACGTAAGAGAGTATCTGGATTTCGCGCTAGAATGCGTACCAAAAATGGCCGTAATGTGATTAAGGCGCGTCGCAGCAAGGGTCGGGCTCGTCTTTCTGTCAGCGGTTAAGAAATTGCTGTGGCGCTACCCAAGCAAAATCGGCTGCGTTCGTCTCAAGATTTTAGCCAAGTCCATCGCAAAGGATCACGAGCTGCGACTCAAAATATGGCTATTAGGGCGCTTGCCACACAAGATAGAAGCGTCGATGGCAATTCATCGGCGCTTTCGTCGTGTTTTGGCATTTCTATTAGCCGTAAGGTCAGCAAGCGGGCAGTGGTGCGCAATCGGATAAAGCGGCAGATTAAGGCGGCGATTAGGCGCTATTTACCCAATACTGAACCCGGTTGGCAGGTTGCAATTGTGGTTCGTGCCGCTGCAGTAGAGTGCGAATTTGACGACTTTTTGCGAGAATTAGAATACCTGCTGAAAAAGTTAAAAATTTTGAGCTGAGGCGCTTTTCGCAGTGCCCACACTTTTTAGCTCATTTTATCCGCACTGAACATCTGCACTGACATTCGTAACTGAGGCAAATTTTATGGCTATTAGCGAAGAGGTTTATTACGAAGGTGGCCCCCACGTTGGCGATCTTATTTTCAATATCGCTTTGGCTTTTACCATTATTTGCATTCCGCTGACGGTGGGTGCGATTGTGCGATCGCTGTGGCTGCGCTATCGGATTACTAGCCGACGAATTTCGATTATGGGAGGATGGATGGGGCGCGATCGCACTGACATCATCTACTCGGAAGTCGCCAAAATTGTCACAGTGCCTAGAGGCTTGGGCGCATGGGGCGATATGGTTGTCACCCTTAAAGATGGTAGCCGTATTGAAATGCGCGCTGTGCCCAAGTTTAGAGACGTGTTTGACTACATTACCGAGCGAATTTCGCCCAAGGCTAAAGTGGCTAGCGGCGCGGTTGGCGTTTCATAGTACGAAAGTGAAGCGTGCGGGCAGGCCGAAAAGTTCGGTTAACCCATCGCCAACAATCGCAATATTCAGATAAATTAAAGTTAAATGCTTTTTAATATAGAAGCCTTTAGCTCATCTATTTTTCAACTAGCTTAGCTCCCTACTCATCTTTTAACTCCACTCACTCAACTCATCACTAACTCAATAGAGCGCGCGCATGGACTTCGGAATCGGCTTCCTTTCAAACAATATAATGCTGCCAATCCTAGATTTTTTCTACGGGATTGTGCCCAGCTATGGGCTAGCTATTATTGCCCTCACCTTAGTAATTCGCTTTGCGCTCTATCCGCTCAATGCGGGTTCTATTCGCAACATGCGAAAAATGAAGGTTGCCAATCCCCTCATGCAAAAGCGCATGGCGGAAGTAAAAGAGCGCTATAAGGACGACCCTGTTAAGCAGCAGGAAGAAATTAAGGGCATCTATTCGGAGTTCGGCAACCCGCTGGCGGGCTGTTTCCCGGTGGTGCTGCAAATGCCGATTTTGTTTGCGCTATTTGCCACGCTGCGAGGATCGCCGTTCGCTGAGACCAATCTGCCAGTCAACATTGAAATTGTGCCTCAAGCTGCCATTGAGCAGGTAGAGCAAGCGCCTTTAATAACTAAGCCTACCAATATTTTTGTGGCTGATGGCGAGCACTTTCGGGTGAGCGCGGTGGTTCCGGCTGGCGGCAAAATTGGCGTTGGCGATACCACCAGAATTGATCTGCGCTCCGTTGACAATAAGTCATTGGACGATTTGAGAGTTGAGTATGCCGAAGAAGGCGTTGATATTACCCCAAAATGGGAAATTACCAAGGGACAAGAGCTAGCTGAGGTGCAGCCCGACGGCACGATTAAGGCGATCGCTCCGGGCGAGATTACGGTTCAAGCTGAGGTGCCTGGGCTGGCGGCTGATAAAGGCTTTTTGTTTATTGAAAAGCTCGGTCAAATTGGCGTGACGGGTGAAAACGGGGAAATTCACTGGGATATCCTCGGGATGATTATATTCTTTGGCATCAGTTTGTACGTGAGCCAGCAGATTACGCAGGGCGGTAGTCCTGGCGGTGACTCGAACGATCAGCAGCAGGCGATCGCCAAGTTTACCCCGATTATCTTCTCTGGCATGTTCCTGTTTTTCCCCCTGCCAGCGGGCGTACTCATGTACATGGTGATTGCCAACGTTTTTCAAACTGCGCAGTCATTTATTCTTTCTAAAGAGCCGCTGCCTGAAAATTTGCAAAAGCTGGTAGATGCTCAGGAAAAGACAAAGAGCAAGGCAATAGACGGCGATAGAGGCCCCCTTGCGTTTGAACCGGGCGCAGCTAAAAGAGCTGCCAAGGAAGCTACCAGTAAAGGTAAAAAAAGCGCAAAGTCTAACGGTTCTAAAGCTAGTTCTGACGCAAAGAAGGTTTCTAAAAAGAAGTCATAACCATAGCAAAACTGACTCTACATTAGGTGGCTCATCGGTCTTTACATGACGGGTGAGCCACTAACGTTATAGAATCAGCTTCACAGGTACACAAAAACACTAAAGCAGTAGAAAACAAGGCCAAGACGACGAACGTGCGTAGGCAGAACAGAGTAAATTCATGGAAAAGAGCACTAGCTGGTTAGAAAAACTGTTGACGCTTCAGGGGCTCAAAGCCAGCGTTAGCGGTGAGCAGATGACCGGAGATGAGGATGATAGCTACTGGCTCACAATAGGGACAGACTCGCTATCGCCCGCAGAGGTCGATAGTCTGATTGGCGAGCGAGGCCAGGTGCTCGATTCTATTCAATACCTAGCGAATATCACGCTCAATACGGGTCAAAGCGAGGACGAGCAGCGAGCCTACACTATTGAAATTAACGGCTATCGCGAAAAGCGTCAGGCTGAGCTAAAAACGCTGGCTGAGGCAGCGGCTGAGCAGGTCATTGCCAGCGGCCAGTCGCAAGAAATTAAGGGACTCTCTGCGGCTGAGCGGCGTCATGTGCATGGCTTACTAGGTGAATACGAGCAGCTAGAAACCTTTAGCCGAGGCCGCGAGCCTGAGCGCCACCTGGTCGTTAAAATGGCTACTGAAAGCGCCGAAGCCGAAGCCGAAGCCGAAGAAACCACCGAAGAAACCGCCGAAGAAGCGTAACCGTTGACTTTTGTTTTCGCCTTTTACGTATTTTATTACCCAATCTACAGCCCCGATTCATAGCAATGAGAGCTATCCACATTCCGCAGCTTTTGAGTGCGCCGAATAAAACAATCTCGCTTGATGTTGCCGAGCATTTGCCTAATTTAGAGACGCTCACCCCGGTTAAAGGAGAGATGAGCATTACCCATCAGGGCACTTATTTAGAAGTGAAGGGCAAAGCGAGTGCGATTATGACACTAGAGTGCGATCGCTGCCTGCAAAGCTACAATACCCGCGTGCAGGTAGACACCTCAGAAATGGTGTGGCTAGAGGAGCCGACTTCTGAAGCCGCGCTAGAAAAAGAAGTCGACTTGGAAGATCTGATTGAGCCAATTCCGCCTCAGGGGAACTTTAAGCCAGATAGCTGGCTGTATGAGCAAATGTGCTTAGCTATTCCTCAAAAGAAAATTTGCCGCCCCGACTGCGAAGGCATTGCTTTTAACAATCCTGTCGGCGTAGACGACTCTATCGACCATCGTTGGGCGGCGCTGTCGTCTTTAAAGCAGCAGCTATCTGAATAATGCTTACTTGCCCTTTAGAGTCACAGCTTTGGTGCGCAGCGCTGCTGTTAGCTCAGCAGTTTATTTAAGCAGTATTCACAGAATATTTTGCTCATCAGGAAAGAACGAGCTATCCGGAGTAATAACAGCAGACTTGTATCACAAAAAACTCATGATAGTGCGATCGCTGATTCACATTTGTGATACCTATCGCATTCCGGTGGTGTTAAAGTTGACATCAATAAAATTCTTCGTTTATATAAAGACAGGTTAAAGCACAAGGCATAAAAACTTGCCGACTCGATCATCGTCACTGATTGAGTGCATCTGTCAAAGTTGTTATGCCGAAGAGATTATGTCTCTTTTGGATGAAACTCTCGAAGCCAGTATAAGTTCCTGTTAGCAGCTTCGTTTTATTCGCGAGATTCTTAAAAATTGGAGCCCAGCGCTAGAGCGCACAAGCGGGCTCAACCTATGAAATACAAGTAGGCTACATAGCCGCAAGCCCCCCGGTTTAATCGCAGGCTTTTACGGCAGGTGTTTTTTGCTGTGCAAGCGCAAGCGCCTGCTCCTTTGGACACAAACTTCATCTGTCATGGTAATGGCCTGGTAGCTAGATTCGTTCGCCTAAAAAACGCTCGCGATAATGCCTTCAACAGCGCTTTCAACAATATATTCAACAACGCCTTAAAGCTGCGTTGATTTATCTCCATCACCTTCAGGGAATATCAAAAGTTATGAATGATACTTTTTCAGAAGAAGTTCTTCAACTGTCAGAAACAGAATCACCCCAGCCTGCCGCGATGGATGGCACGAAGCCTATGAAGCTTATGGATGACATGGGCCCTGATCATATATCTAGCAGCGAGGAGCCTGCAAAACACGGTATGTCCAGAATGGCTCATTCACCTGACCATGCAGCCCTAGATAAGCTGATTGCTGGGGCTACGCCCACTCATACCGCTGTTAAAAGCGGTGCTTGGTCAGATCCTACTACTTGGAGCAGCGGCAAAGTTCCTGGCAATGATGCCAAAGTTTTCATCGGTGAAGGATTTACGGTCACCTATGACCAAATCGGCATGGATCGCTTGAAAACAATCGCGATTGAAGGCGATCTCAAGTTCGCTGCCGACCAAGACACTCAGCTCTATGTTGAAACTATCTTAAATAGTGAAAAAGGCAAGCTAGACATTGGGTCGGCTAATCAGCCGATTGCCGCTGATAAAATCACGCGGATTATCTTTACCAGCGACAGCAGTATCGATACCCAGTGGGATCCTACTCAGCTCAGCAAAGGACTGGTGAGCCATGGTGAAGTCAATATTTTTGGCGCAGACAAGCTCGATAAAATTGAGCTGACGGGCGATGCCACAGCAGGCAGCAACAGTTTGACTTTCAAGCAATCACCCAGCGGCTGGCAAGTGGGAGATAAGATTGTTTTAGGGGGCACAAGCTACGGCTGGAACGGTAACGACCAAGACAACTCTAGGCTGCAAGATGAAGTGCTCACCATTACCAGCATTAGTGGTAATCAGGTAAGCTTTGTAAATGACGATATTAAAGGAGAGAATCGCGACGTACTGCGCTTTGATCATCTTCGGAGCCCGCTTGCAGAAGCTAGCGAAACCAGCCTTTACGCCGCTAACCTCACTCGCAACGTCAGCTTTGAAACTGAGAACGGCAAGGCAGTGCCTATCGATCATCGGGCTCACGTCATGCTGATGCATAATCCCAACGTAAAAGTGGTCAACGCGGGGTTTTATGACTTAGGCCGCTCCGACAAAACCAAGCTAGTTGATGACATTGGCAAAAACGTAGATGGCTCTAACGGTAACGGTACTAACGTCCGAGGTCGCTATGCCCTGCATCTGCACAAAACAGGCGTAGAGGATTCAAGCAGTCCGGCTTCTTTGGTGGAGGGGAATGTTGTTTCGGGTAGTCCTGGCTGGGGCATCGTACAGCACGAAAGCAAAGCTGATCTTAAAGATAACGTGGTTTTTGACGTGGTTGGATCTGGAATTGTTGCCGAGTCGGGTAATGAATTGGGATCGTGGACTGACAACATTGTGATTAAAACGACTGGCATAAAGCAAGAATCTATTGCCGCTCAAGAAACGGCGCGTGAACAAAGGTTTGATCTTGGCTTTAAGGGAGAAGGCTTTTGGATTCAGGGCGCAGCCATGATTGAGAACAAAGGCAATACGGCTATTAGCTCTAACGATACGGGCATGTCTCTTTTCGGCGGCGCATTGGATATTGACGATCCGTCCTTTTTCCGTCCGATTAGCACCGTTAAAATCTCTCAGCTACCTACAGAGATCCAGAAGCTGTTTCCCGCAGGCCAAACCGAAGTTGATATCCGAGATATCCCGATGGCGACGGTGGAGGGCTTTCAAGCTTACAACAATCTTTATGGATTAGATGTGTGGGGGCATAGCACTAATTTTGATGGAGAGGTGTACTTTAGCAGCGATGGCGATGGGCCGCTGCCGGATACGGCTCATTTGGGGCGATCGCAAGTCAAAGACTTCAAGCTATGGGGCAACCGTTGGATCGGAGCCAAAGTGCAGTACAGCAGCAATGTAGATCTTAAAAACGGCCTTATTTTAGGCGCTGGCAACGAAAAGGTTACGGGTGGCAGTGGGCTGTTTAGCAATCATGCGGCCTTTAATGCGGTGTATGACAACTTGAGCATTGCCGGATTTAGACAGGGCGCGCAGATTGAGTATCCCAATTCTGATAAAGACTTTATTGCAACCACCCTCAAGAACAGCACCTTTGAAGGCAATAGCTACAACTTAAACGCAGTCGGTGACGAGAACGATAACGACAGCAGGCCAGATGATTTTGGCTCTTTTTTAAAGCTGGACAACAACCAGTTTGCAGCACCTAACAGCAACCGTGCGCCGACTGCTCAGGTTGATAGCCAAGCCGCTGGTGGGCTAGCCGTTACCCTAGATGCTAGCGCTTCATCTGATGCTGATCCACTGCTGCCAGAAGACGGCACACCTAGAGATTTGGCGAGTAAAGGCATTGCAGCCTATGGATGGGATCTCAACAACGACGGCACGATAGACAGATTTGGGCGCGTTCTTAACCATGTGTTTGACAGCGCAGGGCGTAAAGAAATCTCGCTGACGGTTGTAGACGATCAGGGGCAAGCAACCACCGTCAAGCAAACCATTGATGTTCAGCCCTCTGCTTATGGCAACGCTTTTGCAGGAGGCGACTTCAATAGTGATATGCCTGTTTTAGAGCCCTGGAAAAGCTCAAGTGAATATTCTGATGAAGGCTGGTATGTTCATGGAGATTCTAAAATTACGGATGGCGTGGCCCAGCTTTCTAAACCGGGCGGATGGAACGGCTTTGTTGGTCAGGTTGCTCGAAATGAGAAGGTGCATCGCGGTGCACAAACGCTCAGCTTTAGAATGAAGAAGGTTGAAGGTGCACCTGAGAGCAGCTACGGGGATAAAAACAAAGTGACGGTAAC
>JBARVS010000222.1:0-1902 GCA_049646385.1 Phormidesmis sp.
GAGCTAGCACCCTTTTACGCCCAGGCCGATGTAGATGAGCGGACGATGTTGGCCTTGTGCGATTGGTGCTCAGCTCATGCACGACCGGCATGGGCGACAGGCGAATCGATTTACGATGCCGCTTGGCTGATAGTGGAGCGAGCCATTGAGAACGATAATATCTAGACCTATCAGATAGGGCGATCCGCAGGAAAAACCCGCTACGTAGGCTAGGGGCGTAAAATTTGTTAGCCCTTTCACATGGTTAAGAAAGCGCCTGCACCCAAAACTAAGCAGAAGCAACACTTTAGGAGCCAAACTATGACCACTCACATCTTGACAACTGGCGACATCGTTAAGCTCAAAGAGCCCTACAAGCCCGCCGACTTTCCCCAGGCGCAGAATCCAGACTGGAGCGGCTTTGCGTACGGCATCGTAGTAGAAATTTTAACTACTCAGATGCTCGTGAACGGCGAATACTACGGCGATGAACACCCGCGCAATGTTTCTCTAAACTTATATGATGCCACCGGACAGCTCACGATTGAGCCTAACCCATGAGAAACTCAACATGAGAAAGCTGGACTTAGAAGACCCCTAGCCACTAGAGAGCCCTTTCATGCACGGATTATGGCTTGGCTCAGCAGGTGTTAGCGTTATTTTTCTTCTAGTGCTCTGGTATGGTGGCTTTATAACCTAATCCAGGGGATTATACGCCCTGAGAGTGAGCGCCCACAGCAGTAAATCGAATTTCCTTCAAAAGGAGAGCAACAGTGATTACTACTACACCTGAGGAGCCAAGTCGATGAAGGTGAGCCAAAGAAAGACGGTGTTACGAGCGATCGCCCCAGGGGATCTTGTCTATGCTGACGTGCCTGGATGCTGCGCTGGCCTCTATCAGTTCGCAGGCGTCACGCGCTTTGGCCCTCTCTTGCTAGGCGACAGCGTTGCTACTGTTAACTGGTCTGAAATACTGCCACCGTTCTAATCTATTTTTTATTAAGTGCCACTGCTTTCAGGACTTGAACAATGATTGATGAGATATTCAACTACGCGGCTGGTTGCCACGTCCGTGATCTGGCTGGCCAGACTGCTCAGCTACAGGGGAACGCCCGCTGCCGAGTCCGTGTTAGCGGCAATGCCGTCATGGTGTCGGAATTGCCGGACAATCCCGGCATGAGTGTTACCAACGCCGCAGGCGCACTGGCCATGCAAGTCTGTCAGTATTACGAGATTGAGCCCCAGAAGCTGATTTGGATTGAGCACTACCCTGAGGAACCAACCCATGAGGAAACCTTTGACCGGGTGACCTTCAGCTTTGATTCAGGAAGGCTGGCCGACCCGCAGTGGAGGCGGATTGCTAAGGAGGAAGCGCACCAACTGCTTCAGTCAACCACGTCCGTCTAAGCTCATAGCTTTCGTCGGAGCTTTGTCATGAACCTCACTAAGTCGGATAAATCGCTAGCCGCTATTAAAAGACTGTTGCACCATGCTGATGTTGATACCGCAAAAGTTTATGTTGACCAACGGAAGTGCTTCACCGACGTCGCAGACAGTCCAATCACATCTACTTGCCCTTGCTGGTTTCCTTTTCATTCAGCTTACAAAGGGCAATTTGTTGAAATTGTTCAGAAGCTACTAATGTTGGGTCAAGTTCTAGTGCTTTGCCATAATCAGCAGCCTCCTTGTATCAATCGACCTTGTATCGTGATGTCTGACTTCTCGCTTTCTGACGGACTCGAATCAATTTTTCTCTTCAATAATTCTGGTCAAAACTATAAGATGGAAGTGACTATCCCTAAATAGCGAGCAGGTTGGCTCAAAGAACTCCCATGTGAGCAACGTTAGGTTCTTAGCCTACCGATTCTCGTTTGTGTTGATGTCATCTGCTCGGTAGTATCTGTTTTTCTTTGTTTCGTTGCC
>JBARVS010000223.1:0-13637 GCA_049646385.1 Phormidesmis sp.
CTGTCTAGCAAAAACTCCATTTTGATTGTGGAGTTTGCCAACCAGCTTAGAGATCAAGGCTACTCTATTACCAAAGCGGCCTTAGAAGCTGCGCAACAGCGGATGCGGCCTATTTTGATGACGGCTATTTCTACGCTTAGCAGTATTTTTCCGCTGGTGATTGCCTCAGGTGCGGGCGCAGGTAGCCGACAGTCGTTAGGCACTGCCGTGTTTGGCGGCATGTTAGTGGCCACATTTTTGAGCCTTTTCGTCGTGCCAATTTTGTACATTATTATCAAGCAGCTGAGCGATCGCTCAGAGTCTAGATCTGGCCCTCATCACAATGGAAATCAGCTTGCTTACCAAGGAAATAACGGAAACAGCGGAAATGGCTCCAGTCCGCCAGTACCTCCCGATCAAGCGGGCGCGGTGCCAGCGATGCCGAGCCAGCCGCTGGGCAAACGACTGAGGCATGACGAGTGATGCTGCTACTGCTCAAAGTCTGCTGCTGAATCTGCTGCTGAATCTTCCACTGGATCATGTTGAGTGGAGTTGGCTAAGGCTGTGGCGATCGCATCCACCACTCGCCCCACTTCAATGACCTCCAGTCCTACATCTGCGCGCTTTTGGCCCTTCGGCACCAGCGCCCGCTTAAAGCCTAGCTTTGCCGCTTCTTTTAGCCGTAGCTCCATCTGGGAAACGGGGCGGATTTGTCCGCCTAAGCCCACTTCACCGATGAGGACAAGTTCGGGATCGATGATGCGATCGCGAAAGCTAGCTGCCACCGCTACCGCCACGCCCAAATCCGCCGCAGGTTCGCTCACGTTTAGCCCACCCGATGAGGCCACATAAGCATCTAGTTTAGAGAGCGGAATGCCCACTCTTTTCTCTAACACCGCCAAAATCTGTAGCAGTCTGTTGTATTCAATACCAGTTGCGGTGCGGCGCGGAGAGCTGTAGCTAGTCGGGCTCACCAGCGACTGCAACTCTACAACGAGCGGACGGGTGCCCTCACAAGCCACAATCGTCGCCACCCCTGGCACGTTCTCTTCTTGGCTGCTCATGAACAATTCAGAAGGATTTAACACTTCCTCTAAGCCCTTGTCCACCATTTCAAATACGCCTAGCTCATGGGTTGCGCCAAAGCGGTTTTTCACCGAGCGCAGCAGCCGATGGCTAGCAAAGCGATCGCCCTCAAAATACAGAACGGTATCGACGAGATGTTCTAATACTTTTGGGCCTGCGATCGCCCCTTCCTTAGTCACATGACCCACAATGAACAGAGAAATATTCTCTTTTTTCGCGAGCTGCATCAGCGCCGAGGTGCATTCTCTTACCTGCGCTACCGAACCCGGCGCAGAAGTTAGCGCCGAATAGAACAAAGCTTGAATACTGTCAATCACGGCCACCTGCGGGCGTAAAGACTCCAGCTCTTCTAAAATAGTCTCTAAGTTAGTCTCCGGCAGCAAATAAAGATTCTCGTGAATGTCTTGCGCTTTGCTGCCCGTTTGTTCATTATCGCCAATGCCAAGCCGTAGCGATCGCAGCTTTACCTGCTGCCCCGACTCTTCTGCACATACGTACAAAATCGGCGTTTCTCTGGCTAGCTGATTGGCCGTTTGCAGCAGCAACGTCGATTTGCCAATGCCCGGATCGCCGCCCAGCAAAACGAGTGAACCCGGTACGATGCCGCCGCCCAACACCCGATCAAGCTCAAGATAGCCAGAGGGAATCCGCGCCTGTGGATGGTCTTGAATTTGCTTAAAGGTCAGCGACAGGCGCGGCTGGGCCGGGGTTTTGCTTTTACGACTCGTGCTAGCGCGCGACTTCATGCTGGGCCGCGTAGTGCTATCTTCTTTGGGCGCTAGCTTTTGCTCTACCATGCAGTTCCAGCTATTACAGGTAGGACACTTGCCAAAGTATTGCCGAGACTCGGCCCCGCAAGCGTTGCACACGTAGATAGATCGAGTTTTAGCCATAGCGATCGCACCAGCAAAAAATAGCAGCATCTTTAGTATAAAAATACTATGCCAATAGTATTCACCTACAGGTTCATCTATTGAGCCTGGGCAAGCCCTGCGGTTCTAGTCAGTTCGATACATTTCTTCGCAATTACGGGCCCAATAATTGCCCTAAAAAAAATGAGAGAACCTGTTAGGAATTGTCCTCAAATGCTAACTTTTTTAAATCTAAACCCTTTGTCTGTCCTATGTTGTAGCGATTTATGTCGGTTTGTGTTTGCCCTTACAAACCTTAAGAAACCTTGAAAGCCAATAGCGCGAATGGGTTTAAGGGCGGTGATACAGCATATGATTAAGCTTTACTTCAGCAATATCCCGTCACGATACATATTTATGAGTTCATATAACCTTGGACATCATTAAAGAAAAAATCTTGGTGGTTGACGACGAAGCCAGCATTCGCCGCATCCTTGAAACTCGCCTTTCTATGATTGGTTACGATGTCGTAACCGCTGCTGACGGTGAAGAAGCCTTAGAAACCTTTCGCAACACTATTCCTGATCTCGTTGTGTTAGACGTGATGATGCCCAAGCTAGACGGCTACGGCGTTTGTCAGGAGCTGCGCAAAGAGTCCGATATTCCCATCATTATGCTCACCGCGCTGGGTGATGTTGCCGATCGCATCACCGGCCTAGAGCTAGGCGCCGATGATTATGTTGTTAAGCCCTTTTCGCCCAAAGAGCTAGAGGCGCGGATTCGCTCAGTGCTGCGCCGGGTCGAAAAAACAGGCGCTTCGGGCATTCCTAGCTCCGGCGTAATCACGATTAACAATATCCGCATCGATACCAACAAACGTCAGGTATACAAAGGCGATGAGCGCATCCGCCTCACTGGGATGGAGTTCAGCCTGCTCGAACTGCTGGTGAGCCGCTCGGGTGAGCCCTTTTCCCGCTCAGAAATTTTGCAAGAAGTGTGGGGCTATACGCCTGAGCGACATGTGGATACTCGCGTGGTAGATGTTCATATTTCTCGGCTGCGCGCCAAGCTAGAAGACGATCCTAGCAACCCGGAGCTAATTTTAACGGCTCGTGGCACGGGCTACCTGTTTCAGCGCATTGTGGAACCGGGCGAAGAATAGAGTCAGACGGAAAATAGAACCGAGCGGAGAGTAAGCGAAAAGTAAGCAAGGTTAATTAGTCTGATAGAATTCTTAAAGTTTCTATTCAAAATAACCTTGTTGGGATATAGCTTCAATGGATTCACCGCAGGTACGCATTGCAGTAGACGCAACGGGTGGCGATTATGCCCCTGCTGAAGTTATCGCGGGCGCTATCAGAGCGAAGGAAGAGCTAGGCGTTGAGATAATTTTGGTCGGTGACCCCGAGCAAATTAAAGCTTCGGTGTCGCAGCCGGAACGCTTGGGGCAAATTGAAATTGTGCCCGCTGAAGGCACCGTGGAAATGCACGAAGAGCCTTTGAGTGCGCTGCGTCGCAAGCCCAAGGCTTCGATCAACGTATCGATGGATTTGGTCAAGAAAAAGCGAGCCGATGGCGTGGTCTCAGCGGGGCATTCGGGCGCGGCGATGGCGGCGGCGCTGCTGCGGCTAGGTCGCATTAAGGGCATTGATCGGCCTGCGATTGGGGCGGTGTTTCCCACGGTGATTGCTGGTAAGCCCGTGCTAATTTTGGATGTGGGCGCAAATGTAGACTGTCGGCCCAAGTATCTTGAGCAGTTTGCGGTAATGGGCAGCATTTATTCTCAGTACGTCTTAGGCACTGACTTGCCTAAAGTAGGATTGCTCAGCATCGGGGAAGAAAAGAGCAAGGGCAACGAGGTGGTTGTGCAGGTGCACAAAACCCTGAGCGAGCTAAGCGCCCAGCCTGAGGGTTCGCCGAACAAAATCAACTTTGTGGGCAATGCCGAAGGGCGAGATGTGCTCTCAGGCGACTTTGATGTGATTGTGTGCGATGGCTTTACGGGCAACGTGCTGCTGAAGTTTGCTGAGGCAGTGGGCGAGTCGGTGCTGCAAATTTTGCGTGAGGAGCTGCCCCAGGGCGTGGCTGGAAAGGTTGGCTGCACGCTGCTTAAGGGCAATCTTAAGCGCATTAAGCAGCGGGTTGATCATGCGGAGCACGGCGGCGGATTGCTGTTGGGCGTGGCAGGAATTGCGGTGATTAGCCACGGTAGCTCAAAGGCACCTTCTATTTTTAACGCGATTCGTCTGGCTAAAGACGCTGTAGACAATCAGGTGCTAGATCGGATTGAGGGCAAGTATCAAAAGGTAGCGGCGACGGCCAAAGCTACTGATGTCGTTTCTAATACGAGCGAACCAAACTGATGACTCAGCCAGTAGATGCTTTTAGTCCACTGACTGATCGGCTACCAGATCGGCCTGATAGCCAGTCTTACGGGGTTGCTTTTACAGGCAGTGGTTCAGCGAAGTTAACGGTGGCACTCAGCAACGATCAGCTCTCTAACGTTGTAGATACATCAGATGAGTGGATTGCCGCGCGTACGGGTATTCGGCAGCGGCATATTGCGACAGCGGCTGACTCGATTCGTTCAGTGGGTGGTGAGGCGGCAAAGCGGGCGATCGCCCGGTCAAACCTCACCCCCGCAGACATCGACCTAATCATCCTAGCCACCTCCACCCCAGACGATCTGTTTGGCTCTGCCTGTCAAATTCAGGCCGAAATTGGCGCGACTAAGGCCGTTGCTTTTGACATTACCGCCGCCTGCTCAGGATTTGTGTTTGCTCTAGTCACCGCTGCGCAGTTCATTCGCACGGGCGCTTACAAAAATGTGGTGGTAGTGGGCGCAGATATTTTATCGCGGCTGACTGACTGGGGCGATCGCACGACCTGCGTTCTCTTTGGCGATGGGGCCGGGGCGATTGTAATGCAGCGAATGGAAGGGCGCGATCGCCTGCTTAGCTTCGACATGCACAGCGACGGCACCATGAACGACTGTCTTAACGCCGCCTACGTGCACCAGTCTGTACCGCTGACGGATGAGGTCACCGTGCAAAAAGGTCAGTTCAACCCAGTAACGATGAATGGCCGTGAGGTCTATCGGTTTGCCGTGAATCGCGTTCCCGAAGTGCTCGAAAAGTCTCTTTTTTACGCGGGCCTTACTGTAGATGATATTGACTGGCTGATTTTGCATCAGGCCAATCAGCGCATTTTAGACGCGGCTGCTAAGCGCTTGGGCATTCCTGCCGAAAAAGTAGTCAGCAACATGGCCGAGCATGGCAATACCGACGCGGCCTCTATCCCAATTGCGATAGATGAATGGATTCAGGCTGGAAAAATAAAGTCAGGCGATACGCTGGCGCTTTCTGGCTTTGGCGCAGGGCTCTCTTGGGGCGCGGCCATCTTGAAATGGGGATTGCCCTAAAAACAGGTACTTGAATAACATGCCGATGCGTTAGTATTCTGTTGCCCTCATCCCCAGCCCTTCTCCCGAGGGGAGAAGGGAGTTAGCATCAAAGTCCTTCTCCTCTCGGGAGAAGGATTTAGGATGAGGGACTTCCGATACATTATTTGCTGGCGAGTCCCTAAAAACAGCTTGTTTTGGACTTTTATGGAAAGAATCGATTGGGTGATTGTCTTTGGCTATCTGGGCTTGACCTTGGGCTTGGGAGCTTATCTTTCACGCAGGCCGGATATTGGCTTGGTGAACTTTTTTACGGCTGGGCGGCAGCTACCCTGGTGGCTGGCGGGCGTGAGCATGGCGGCGACGACATTTTCGGTAGATACGCCGCTGTATATTGCAGGCATTGTGGGCAGCAGGGGGCTGGCGGGCAACTGGGAGTGGTGGAGCTTTGGCTTTGCCCATGTGGTGATGATTTATGTGTTTGCTCGGCTGTGGCGACGCTCTGAAATTGTCACCGATGCTGAGCTGAGTGAGCTGCGCTATGGCGGCGACAGAGCGGCAATTTTGCGCGGGGTAAAGGCGTTTTTGTATGCGGTGCCGATCAACTGCATTGGCGTTGGCTATGCCACGCTAGCGATGACCAAGGTGATTGATGCCTTGCAGCTATGGCAAAGCTTAGGGTTTGATCCGGGCACGAATACTAAGCTGTGGAGCGTGATTACGATTAGTACGCTGGTGATCGTATCGGTGGGCTTTTCGGGGCTTTGGGGCGTGGTCTCTACTGACTTATCTCAGTTTGCGATCGCCCTGGTCGGCTCTATCATTGTGGCGATCGCAGCCGTCAGCGCAGTCGGCGGTATGGACGCGCTGATAGAACAGTTTACTGCCGCGACTCAGCCTGACGCCCTCAGCATGGTTCCGTTTAGTCTGAGCAATGGCATTGGCTGGAATACGCTGGCTGGCATTCCCTCAGGCACGTTTTTGGCCTATGTGATGTTGCAGTGGTGGTCGTTTCGTCGCAGCGATGGCGGTGGTGAATTTGTGCAGCGTTTGGCCGCTGCGAAAACCGAAGGCGAGGCCGAAAAAGCGGCTTGGCTGTTCAATATTTTGCACTATGTAATTCGCACCTGGCCTTGGATTGTGGTGGCGCTAGCTGCTGTGGTGCTGTATCCCGATTTGGGCGATCGCGAACTTGGCTACCCGTTACTCATGCTCGACTATCTGCCGCCTATTTTGCTAGGGCTGGTCGTGGCTTCGCTGATTGCCGCCTACCTAAGCACGGTTTCTACCCTGGTAAACTGGGGCGCTTCTTATCTTACGAATGATTTGTACGGGCGGTTTATTGCCCCGGTTGCCACGGCGGGCGAGCTGGCGTTTGTCGGTCGGCTAGCGGCGATTGTGATTACTTTTTTGGGGGCGATCGCGGCTTTCATTTCCACTGATATTGCCACGATGTTTCGGCTGGCGATCGCCATTGGCACTGGCCCTGGCCTAGTGTTCATTTTGCGCTGGTTTTGGTGGCGCATCAACGCCGCTGCGGAGCTGACCGCCATGATAGTGGGCTTTGTCCTCGGCTTTTTGGTGAGCGTACCGACTGGGCAGGCGTTCTTTGCCATTTTTGGGCTGGATACCGCAGCCTTTGGTATTCGGCTGCTGACTATCTCTGTGATTACCACCGTTTGCTGGGTGGCGGCGATGCTATTCACCGCGCCCGAAAATGATGAAACGCTAGATGCTTTTTACGCTAAGGTGCGTCCCGGCGGGCCAGGGTGGAAGCAGCAGCGATCGCGCACCCACCTCAGACCACAGCAAAACTTAGCCCTAGACCTTCAGCGCGTTTGCGCATCACTTCTTTTACTATTTGGCGCAATGTTCACCCTTGGCGGCTTTCTGCTGCTTCAGTCGCTCACTGGCTGGATTTCCTTAATCGCAGCAGTCGGCGGCGGCTTCTGGCTTCAGCAGCTCAACAAAAGGCCCACCTTTCCAATGGCTCGCCCTGGCATAGAAGATGGTTGATCACGCCAGAGCGAACGAGCAGCGAGCGAGGAATCAGAAACGGTAAGATAAAAGATATTCCTTAATAACTTTAGCCATGTCATTTTTTCGCCAGTACGTTGCACCGCTGATTGTGACGCTTTTGTTTGCAGTAGCCTTGATTGCCGTTAGCGCTCGCATTTTTCTCCCTAGCGACATGATGGCCCCCGCCCCAATTGAAGAGCCTGTCTCTTTCATATTTAGCGCTGCAAATACGCTGAGCTAACGCACTTCTCTAATGACTGTTCTTTGGTGGCTATTCCTTTTCCCATTGCCAACTATCGCCTAGAGGCGGGTTCTTCTTTACAAAGGGCTCGCCTCGTTAAGTTTATGCAGCGGGCCTACCGGGAAATGGGTCACGCCTCGGGCACCTCTGATACGGGCGCGCACTTAGCCGACACTGTACAGCGCCACCTATTGCCACAGTCTAAGCTGTGGTGGCTAATTGATACTCAGTCCGCAGCGCTCTCTGTGGGGCTACCGGGCATTCATACTTTAGAGCCCGTCGGCTGCTTGTGGATAGGAGAAGCCATTGATCAGCGCACTGGCAATAAGCAAGCCTATGTTTTTTTACTATATGTTGCGCCTTTGCATCGTCATAAAGGGCTAGGAACAGCGCTGATGCAACAGGCTCAAAGCTGGGCCAAAGCGCAGGGCTACCAGCAGATTAGCCTGCAGGTGTTTGAAGATAATGAGGCGGCGCTGAAGCTATACGCAAAGCTGGGCTATCAGTCGCAGGCAAAGTGGATGTCTTTAGAGATTTAGCGGGGGTTTCCAGGGTTTACGAGAATTCTCTCTATAATTAAGCTGAATAGACTTATGAGACATGATCCTGTTATGACTATATCTCTATCGCCTGATGTAAAGCTAGACGAACCAAAAACCTATACGGCTGAGGAATATCTGGCGCTAGAGGTAGACTCTGATGTTCGCAGCGAATTTCGCAATGGGAAAATTGTGCCAATGACCGGAGGAACGCCTGACCATAACAGACTTTCAAGCGCTTTGAATGCGCTGCTGTGGTTTGCACTTCGCAAGCAATCTTTCAGTGTATTCGTGACCGACCAGCGACTTTGGATACCGAAAGCGAATATTCATACCTATCCTGATGTGATGGTCGTGGCTGATCCGGTAACGCTAAAGCCGGGTCGTAAGGACACAGTAATGAATCCGATACTGATTGCTGAGACGCTTTCTGACTCAACGGCGGGCTATGACCGGGGTGATAAGTTTGCCCACTACCGCACGATTGAGACCTTTCGAGAATACATCTTAGTTCATCAATATCAGCCTCGGGTCGAGCATTATGTGAAACAGACGGAAAACCAGTGGTTGTTTACAGAACATGCTGGACTAGAGGCTTGCTTTACGCTCTCATCAGTGAACGTGGCGATCGCGCTAGCAGACCTCTACGAGGCCATTGCGTTCGATGACGAAGAAAATTCTCAGTAGCAATTCTGTTGAAGATTAATAGCTGGGCTTGCTCGTATCTTTTGTTGCAGTGCACCCTTCATCAGTCCTGCATTCTCTCGAATAAGTGACTGCCCATCGCTGTGCCTTATCGCCAGTAGCGGCGACCTGCTGTAAAGCTGCCGACGGTGACCATCATCACGGTGACAATATCAAAGCCGCGTAAAAATAGCGCCGGGATAGGGAGCCAGTTTTTGATTAGCAAGATGAGTAAGACGCAGCCCACGAGTGACCAAATGGTGTCTGCTCGTAAAAGAATTTGGTCGAAGAATTGCAGGGTTAGATAAATGGCCAGTGCGCCTACGCCGAAGGGGGCCGCAAAGGTGAGTAGCGGACTTATTAGGGGGACGCTAAGAACTATCCTACCGACAGCGGGGATGAAGGCGATCGCCATCTCAATCAAAATATCTATTGCCGTTGCCACTAAAACGGTAAGCCCCGCACTCAGCAGCAGGGCAGACCACGGCAAATGTTGAAATGAGCGAAAGGGGTTAGGCATGAAAAACATTTAACCATCAAACCGTAGCGCCTGACCACGCACGCTAGCGTCAATGTCACCATGGTCGTACACAACCTGCCCGCCCACGATGGTGACTGCTGGCCAGCCCGTGAGCGTCCAGCCTTCAAACGGGCTCCAGCCGCACTTGGTTTGTAGCTCTTCACGCAGTACCGGGCGATAGGTCAGCAGATCAACCAGGACAAGATCGGCATCGTAACCGGGCTCAATTAGTCCTTTGTTAGGAATGTTGTAGGCTCTGGCCACAGCGGTAGACATCCAGTTGGATACCTGGGCGACGGTACAGCGATCGCTCTTAGCCTGAGTGAGCATCAGCGGCAGCGAGGTTTCTACCCCCGGCATTCCCGAAGGGCTGTTAGGGTAGCCTTTGGCTTTTTCTTCTAAAGTATGCGGGGCGTGGTCGGTGGCAATAAAGTCAATCACGCCGTCTAGCAAAGCCTGCCACAGCACCTCTCTATCTTGCTCGTACTTCAGCGGCGGATTCATCTGCGCTAGGGTGCCGATTTTTTCATAGGCGCTTACGTCTAGCAATAGGTGCTGAGGCGTGACCTCGGCGGTTACCCAGCTCGGCTTATCGCGCCGGAGCAGTTCGGCCTCGTCGCCAGTAGACATATGCAAAATATGCAGCCGCCTTTGATATTTTTTAGAGAGGGCTAGGGCGAGCTTGGTTGCGTTCAGGGCGGTTTCATTGTCCTGAACTTTGGTGTGGGTGGCCGGGTCGGTTTCGCCTTCAAACAGCTTGCGGCGCTCGATAATTCGGGCCTGGTCTTCGGCGTGAACGGCAATCAAACGGCGGCCTACTGCAAAAATAGGCTCAATCGTTTCAGCCGTATCTACTGAGAGAGGGCCGTGAGCAGAGCCCATAAATATTTTGATGCCGCAGGTAGGGTTGGCTTCGCGCAGGTCGGGCAGGTTTTCTTTAGTTGCACCGATGAAAAAGCCGTAGTTTACCAAGCACTTTGAGGCAGCGATCGCCAGCTTATCGGTCAAAATAGCCTGCGTAATGGTCAGCGGCAGCGTGTTAGGCATCTCTAAAAAAGAAGTCACGCCCCCTCGCGCACAGGCACGGCTGGCCGTAAACAAATCTTCTTTATGCTCTAGTCCAGGATCGCGAAAGTGCACCTGCGGATCGATCACACCCGGTAGCAAGGTTAGCCCTTCGCCGTTAATCGTACGGGTGTTGGCGGCAACGTCGAGGCGAGTGCCCACAGCGGTAATTTTGCCATCGGCGATCGCCACCTCTCTCGGCTCTATCTCACCCGAAGGCAGCAGCACCTGTGCATTTTGAATAATTAGGGGAGTATGCGTCATAGTCATCACGGGTCGCCCGCTGCGTAAGATTTAACCTGATTCTACGTAGAAATGCGCCTATCGCTTCTATAGTTGCGGTACCTATCGCACGCGATCGCTCAGAACTCAACATGACTTAGCGCGATCAGTCGATGCTCCAACACCGACTAATCGCTAACTCCCAGGATTCCGAAGCAATCCCGGTCGCTCAGGGTAAATGTACCCTCTAGCTGCCTCTTTTGCATTTCATTTTTGGGGCGGCTAAGGATTCGAGGGTTCTGGGTTTCCTCACCCTAACAACCAGGAACCCAGAGACTCACTATATTTACCCTTCTTCCCCAAGGCGCTTTTGTGCCGACCCTTCCACCTGCCGCAAAACCAGTCACCCATACAGCACCCGTACGCCTGATGATGTTTGGCAGCATTAGCGCAGTGCAAGCCGCAATTAAAGACATCCGTGAAAGCTGAAAGGCTTCTACAAACAGTCTGAAGGCTTACACAAATAGTCTGAAGGCTCACACAAATAGTCTGAAGGCTCACACAAACAGTCTGAAGGCTCACACAAACAATCTGAAGGCTTACACAAACAATCTGAAGGCTTACACAAACAATCTGAAGGCTTGACCCATTAGGCGAAAAGGCTAGTTTGGGTACGATTTGTCAGAGCCTTGCTTGGGCGCGAAAAATTCAGACGGTTGCTTGTTCGATTGTTTGCGCTATCTGGGCAAGATTAAAGCTTGACAAGTCCGCAATTGTCACAGTCCATCGATAGGCGGCTACCGTCGAAGGATAAGCTGGCGCTGATACAAGTAAGGGAAGTGGCTTTAATAGTGTCACAGCCGCTATCATTGCCGGAGCCCTCATCCCCAGCCCTTCTTTCTGAGGGAGAAGGGAGCCTAGATTCAAAGTCCTTCTTTCTGAGGGAGAAGGGAGCCTAGATTCAAAGTCCCTCGCCCCCAGGGAGAGGGATTTAGGGTGAGGGGAAAGCGGTACGTTATCTATTTGCCTGTCCCTAAGTGCTGTTGCTGATTTTTTCGTTCGTCCATCCGTTTCATTTAGAGCTGATATGCCTAAAAAACAGCCGAGCCTTTGGGTTGAGGCGCTGCAAACTGTAGGGTTGAGCCTGGTCATTGCGTTGGGAATGCGTCAGTTTGTGGCCGAGGCCAGAGTTGTGCCAACCGGGTCAATGGAGCCGACGATACAAATCAACGACCGCCTTGTGGTTGAGAAAATTAGCTATCGATTTCACGCCCCTGAGCGCGGCGATATCATTGTTTTTCAAGCACCTGAGAAGGCACTGGTTTTATCTGGCTCAATTACCAAAGATGCTTATCTTAAGCGGGTGATTGGCTTACCGGGTGAAACCGTTGAGGTCGCTGATGGCAAGGTGCTAATCAACGGTAAAGCCTTAGCGGAGAGCTATATCAAAGCGCCGCCCAACTATGTTTGGGAGCCTAAAGTAGTGCCTAAAGGCCAATACCTGGTGTTAGGCGATAATCGTAACGGCAGCTTAGACGGCCACGTGTGGGGATTTTTGCCAGAGGAAACTATTATTGGCAAGGCCGCTGGTCGATTTTGGCCACCGAGTCGAATTGGGGGTTTGAACTAGAGTCAGTCAAGCGTTCTACGCCCAAATTGCCGTCACCTTGCCTTGAATAGTTTGATTTTCCCAGGGCGTATTACTCGCCAAAGAGCATAGATTTTCGGGCGTTGCCTGCCAGCGAATGCGCGGGTCAAATAGCGTCAGCTCCGCAGGCTTGCCCACTTCTATTTGAGCAGGCTCAAGGCCGAGGCATTTAGCTGGGCCTGCGCTAAGGGCATACCATAGCTGGTCTGGACGCCACGATTGCGCCCGGTTTTGCCCTGCTGACTTTATGCCCTCGGTGACGCCCTCAGCGACATTATCTACATTAGCTACAAAGGTTTGCCATAGCATCGGCAGCGCTAGCTCTAGGCCAATCGCGCCCGGTGGTGCCTGGTCAAAAGCGACGGTTTTTTCTTCGTAGGTGTAGGGGCTGTGGTCAATGGCGATCGCATCAATCACCCCTTCTACCACGCCTGCAATCAAAGCCTGCCGATCAGCCGGATTTCCCAACGGCGGATCGTGCCGCAAGCTCGGATCGTAGCTATCCAAATCTTGCGTATCGACTATGAGATGATGCCAGGGCACGCTGGCGCTTACGGGCAGTCCTTGGGCTTTGGCCTGACGCAAAAGGGCAACGCTGCGAGCGGCAGAGACTCGCATCACATGGATCGGCGTGCCGATTTCAGCCACGCATTCTAAGAGGGTGGTAAGGGCGGTGGTTTCAGCGATCGCACTTACCCCCGCAAGTCCTAGCCGCAGCGCCTGCACGCCTTCTCTAGCAACGCCATCACCTGCTAGCTGAGGATCACAGGGCCACAGCGCAATCGGCTTGTGTAAAGGCTGGCTGTATTCGAGCGATCGCCGCAGCAGCATCGGATTCGCAATCGGCAACCCATCGGTGAACCCTAGCGCCCCCGCTTCGGCAAGTTCGGCAAGTTCGGTAAGCTGTTTGCCTGCTGCGCCTAATGTCAGCGTTGCCCAAGGCATTAGCGTTGTCTGAGCAATCGGCTGCTCAGCTAACTGATTAGCCGACTGATTAGCCGACTGATTAGCCGACTGATTGAACGTTTGAATGGCGGCGATCGCGCCCACATTATCGACAGCAGGCTGCGTATTTGGCAGTAGCCCCACGCGAGTAAAGCCGCCTGCTGCTGCCGCCTGCCTTAGCGATTCATAAGTTTCGCGTGACTCATGACCGGGCTGACCGCTTTGGCTATATAGGTCAATCAAGCCGGGGCCTAAGAACTGGCCGCGCCCGTCAATGACCTGAGTGTTGGCAGGAAGATCGGTGAGAATGGGGGCGATCGCTACAATCAACCCCGCTTCAATTAGCACGTCCCTAATCCCATCAGCGCCAATCTGATTAGAGTCTGGCTCGGCCAAACCCACGACACAAACCTGCTCAATCACCTGTCTAGCGCTAGA
>JBARVS010000224.1:0-16187 GCA_049646385.1 Phormidesmis sp.
ATTTCAAAGGTTGCTAGCACTGATACTCTCGCGTGCTGGCTCACTTTGAACAGATGAAAAGATAAAGATAGGAAAGCTAGAGATCACAGACAAGCGACTAATTTCATTAGTGTCTATCATAGCGAAGCAATTCAAATTGAGGGCGATCGCATCCACACAGTTCGCGCAATCAGCTCGCTCACTCAGTCCGCGCAAGCGTTGTCAAGTTGTCGTCAATTAATCCCTTCACTTAGCCCTCAAACATGGCTAGCCGCCAACTTTTGTTGTTGACACTACGCTCACAGCTTGTTGATAATGGTTGTTTGGTTGAACTCTAGAAATGTATTCCCTTGGCTAACGTTATTGTTATCGGCGCTCAGTGGGGCGATGAAGGTAAAGGCAAAATCACAGATTTGCTCAGCAAATCAGCAGATGTGGTTGTGCGATATCAGGGCGGCGTTAACGCTGGCCACACCGTTGTCGTCAAAGACCAAACCTTTAAGCTACACCTGATTCCCTCAGGCATTTTGTATCCCGAGACTGAATGCATCATCGGCAGCGGTACAGTGATAGATCCCAAGGAACTCATCGATGAGTTAGACAAAGTAGAGGCGCTAAACGTTTCTTCTGACAACCTTTTTATCTCTCAGACTGCGCATGTCACCATGCCCTACCACCGCTTGATCGACCAGGCGACGGAAGAAAGGCGCGGCAGTAAAAAAATCGGGACGACCAAGCGCGGCATTGGCCCGACCTACGCAGACAAGTCTGAGCGTACGGGCATTCGCGTGATCGATATGATGGACACCGACGAGTTTGCTGAGCAATTGCGGTGGACGATTGACTATAAAAATGTCGTGCTCGAAAAGCTGTATGACCTGAAGCCGCTAGATGCCAAGGAAGTGCTAGAGGAGTATACGGCTTATGCTGATCGGCTGCGATCGCACATCACCGACAGCGCTTTGCACATCTACAAAGCCGCCCAGCAAAAAAAGAACATTCTCTTTGAAGGCGCACAGGGCACTCTGCTAGATCTCGATCACGGCACCTATCCTTACGTCACTTCCTCCAACCCCGTTGCCGGGGGAGCCTGCATCGGTTCAGGCGTTGGCCCCACCACTATTGACCGGGTAATTGGCGTGGCCAAAGCCTATACCACCCGCGTGGGCGAAGGCCCTTTTCCCACCGAGCTAGACGATGAGGTAGGCAACATGATTTGCGAAGTAGGCGCAGAATTTGGCACCACTACGGGTCGTCGCCGTCGCTGCGGCTGGTTTGATGGCGTTATTAGCCGCTACGCAGTGCGCATCAACGGCCTCGACTGTTTGGCAGTTACTAAGCTAGACGTACTAGACGGCCTAGATGAAATTAAAGTGTGCGTTGCCTATGAGCTAGATGGCGATCGCTGCACCGAAATGCCCAGCAGCGCCCGCCAGTTTGGTCGCTGTAAGCCCATTTACGAAACGCTGCCCGGTTGGAAACAGTCCACCGAACACTGCCGCACCCTAGCAGACTTGCCCAAAGCCGCTTTAGACTATCTAGAGTTTTTAGCCAAGCTGACCGAAGCCCCGATTGCGATTGTGTCTTTGGGCGCTAGCCGCGATCAAACCATCATCGTCGAAGACCCCATTCACGGCCCTAAGCGAGCGCTGCTCAAAGAAAACACCAGCGCTTTCAAAGTTGCCTAACTGCTGTCTAACGGTTGCCTAACGGTTGCCTAACTTAAGTCGTCTAGACCCAAGATCAGGTAGAATAGCTCTCCGGGCTGATTGCCAGAGCTAATTGAAAACTGTGATCCGACCCTGCGCTTTGGTGTTTACTCTGGCGCTTGATAACCACCCCGAAGAAAGACAAACCAACACCTCCCATGGATTTAACAATTGACTGCGCCCAGCGAGCCTCAGACGAAAAGCCCAAAAAACTTCGCAGAGAAGGCACCCTGCCCGCCGTACTCTACGGTCACGACGGCAACAATTCAGTCGCGCTAAAGCTCAGCAACTACGAAGCTGAGGCCCTATTGCGCAAGGCATCCGTCAACAAATCGGTGATTACCGTCAACGTGCCTGACCTGCCTTGGAGCGGCAAGGTCATTTTGCGCGAAGTGCAAAAGCACCCCTGGAAGAATAAGATTCACCATCTCAGCTTTTTCTCGATTGCCTCGCAGGAATTCATTGAAGTGAGTATGCCGATTAACTTCGTCGGCGAGGCCATCGGCGTTACCAACGACGGCGGTACGCTAGATATGGTCATGACCGAAGTTCAGCTAAAATGCCCGCCCGACGCGATTCCTCAGTCGTTAGATGTCGATGTTTCTGAGCTAAATATTGGCGATGCCCTGCACGTGGGCGAAATTACGCTGCCGAAGGGAAGCTCTATTGCAGCCGATGATAAGCTGCTGGTGGTCTCTGTGCTGGCACCTCGTACGATCGCCGCTGAAGGAGAAGAGGAGACCGCAGACGAGACTATTGGCGAAGCACCTGAAACGGCTGAAGGCGAAGCACCTGCCGCAGAAGCTGCTCCATAGCTGCTCGCGTTATCTTCCAACTAAAATTAGAAAGAAGCTCAGGAGCTGTTTCCTGGGCTTTTTTCGTAAATACATTCCTATTCAATTTATGCATACGGCGATGTACTCACTAGCTGGCATAATAGCTGGGCTTAACCTATGAACTGCTATGCCTGACTCTGCGCTGTTTGCTATCGTTCAACAAATGCTCAAGGCCGACTTTTATCCTCACTCAGTCGCCGAGCCGATTCGCCTGATGCAAACTCATGTTTCTCAGGTATTGCTGACAGGCGACTATGTGTATAAGCTCAAAAAACCCGTCAATTTTGGCTTTTTAGATTATTCCACGCTAGCGAAGCGCAAGCACTTTTGCGAAGAAGAAGTCAGGCTCAATCAGCGCGGAGCAGGCAGCTTATATTTAGGGGTGGTGCCGCTCACCCAGGCGGGCGATACGTTTGCGCTTGATGGCGATGGCGAAGCGGTTGAATACGCAGTTAAAATGCGTCAGTTTCCGCAGTCGGCGCTGCTGAGCAATCAGTTTGAGCAAGGGCTATTGGATGAAGTCAAGGTTCGAGAGCTTGCTACTGTTGTCGCGCAGTTTCATGCCAAAGCAGAGACCAGCGATCGCATCCGCACCTTTGGCACTATCCCTTCAATTCGTCAGTCCATTGATGAAAACTACGACCAGACCGTAGATTTTATCGGCGGCGACTCGGTTGAAAAGCCTCAGACTCAAAAGCAGTTTGACGAAACTAAAGCCTATACCGATCACTTTTTTGAGACTCAGCAGGCGCTGTTTCAAAAGCGGCTAGATCAAGATCGCATTCGCGCCTGTCACGGTGATTTGCACCTGGGCAACATCTGCGAATGGGAAGACCAGATTTATTTATTTGACTGCATAGAATTTAACGAGCCTTTTCGCTTTGTCGATACCATGTACGACGTTGCCTACATCGTGATGGATTTGGAAGTGGCAGGCAGAAGCGACCTGAGCAAAATTTTCCTTAACCAGTATGTAGAAGAAACGGGCGACTACGAAGGGTTGGAGATTTTGCCGCTGTACGTAAGCCGTCAGTCTTACGTGCGGGCAAAGGTCACGTCTTTTACGCTGGGCGACCCGTCCGTATCAGAGGCAGACAAGCAGGCTGCTAGTCAAAAAGCGGCTAAATACTATCAGTTGGCCTGGGCTTACGTGCAAAAAAAAACGGTAGCCTAATTGCCATGGCAGGTTTGTCGGGATCGGGGAAAAGCACGACGGCTCAGCGACTCGCAGTGCAAGCGGGCGCGATTCGCCTGCGATCAGACGCGGTTCGTAAGCATTTGGCAGGTGTGCCACTTCACGAAAAGGCAGGCAGTGAGGTATACACAGCCGCGATGACGGATGCAACCTATACGCGACTGATTGAGCTAGGGGTGCAGCTAGCTAGCCAGGGCTATCGAGTGATTTTAGATGCCAAGTTTGATCGGCGAGCCAAGCGACAGGAAGCTGTTAGGACGGCTCAATCGCACAGTATTCCTATTACATTTTTACACTGCACCGCGCCTGCTGATATATTGGAAGCCCGCGTTACCGCTCGCTCAGGCGATATTGCCGATGCCAACGCTGCCATTTTAGAACAGCAGTTCATGGAGCCCTTTGCCTCGGATACGATAGTAGAAACAGTGGACACAACGCGCAGTATGGATGATATTCAAACTATGTTGAATGACATCTTTTAATCAGAATGGGTCTGCGGTAGGCTGTCAAAAAATAGGACTGTCAAAAAGTAGGGCTGTCAAAAAATAAGACTGTCAGAAATTAGGATAGAGTGCCTTGGCTGATTTAATCATTCCAGCGACCTTGCGGATTTGGCTGATATTTTTACTGGTGTTTGTTCTGTTAAGGTATCCGGTGCCGTTTAGCATCGTATTTGGCGGCATTGGTGGCCTTGCAGGTGGAATTGCTACCGCCTGGTGGCAGGTCAAAGGTGGCGCTCCGGCTGGCCCCAAAGAGCGCATACCGCTTGATCAAATAGAGCCAACCGTTGTTAACGATGAAGAAATGACATCGAGATGGGAAATCCCTTTTTTGAAGCGAAACCAAGCAAAAGCGCGCTACGTTGCCCGCGTCCGCAGAGCCCGCAACCGCAGGATGAAGTAAAAGCCCCATGTTCTTTCTGTCTAAGCTGCTGCCGCTTTTCATCTATCCCTTGGGGCTCAGCAGCTTACTGATGGTCGTCGGGCTATTGTGGCTATGGCGATCGCCCCAAAAATCCACCTGGGCGATCGCCCTTTCCCTCCTCATTCTTTTTCTCACCAGCAATCCCATCATCGCGGCCAAGTTGGTAAGCACCTTAGAATGGCGCTATTTCCCCCCCAAGACAATGCCCACTGCCGATGCCATTGTGGTGTTAGGCGGTGCCACCGAGCCCGCTTTAGCACCTCGGCCCTGGGTAGAAGTGAGAGAACAGGGCGATCGCATCCTTTACGGCGCTCGCCTATACAACCAACGCCGAGCCCCTAAGCTCATCCTTAGCGGCGGCAGAGTCACCTGGCGCGGCGGCAGCTCAGAAAATGCAGCTCCTTCGGAAGCCGATGATATGAAAGAATTTGCCATGGCGATGAACGTACCCGCCTCAGCCATCGTCCTAGAAGGCGACTCGCTCAACACCCGGCAAAACGCTGTAAATGTTAAGAAAATAATGGAGGCGCAGTCTGTAAAATCTATTTTGCTGGTCACCTCAGCCATGCATATGCCCCGCTCGGTCGCTATTTTCAAAAAGCTAGGAATTAACGTTATCCCGGCCCCTACTGACTATCTCGTGCCCACCGAACTATACGAGAGCATTAACACAACTTGGCAAGGACGCATTCTTTCTGGGCTCCCCGATGCCACAGCCCAAGCCAACTTTACCCGTGCGCTTAAAGAATATGTGGGTTTTGCAATCTATCGGCTGCGTGGCTGGGTGTAGCCGCTAGGATAAGGAGCAACCACCCTTTCAAAAAGCAGACTTCTTTAGGCCACATGTTTGAATACTTATTACCGAAGTCAGCCGAAGTTGAATGGATAGAAGAAGCCCTGATGCTTCAGCAGGCTGCTCAAGACTTTCGCCGGGAAGTAGAGCATCGCCAGCTTGAAGAAAAATACTGTCAGTGGTATGCCGATATGGTGCAGCAAACGCAGGCAGAAGCTGCGGCCATGGCTAACGATGCCAACTTTTTTGGCTGGTTTTGCGGTCGTAAAGCATCCCGAAAAAGCAGCGTAGAGAAGCGCGTTAGGCTGCCAGACGTTGCAGCTTTATCATGAAAAATCCATCCATCTTTTGCTGGTGAGGCCACACCTTTATCCCGCCGTTATCGGCTGTAAACGGCTTAAATTCAGCAGGTGGCGGCTCTATAGCCCAGCCCGGATGCTCGCTTAAAAACCACTGAATTTGCGCTTCGTTCTCAGCCGGATGCAGCGTACAGGTTGCATATACCATGACGCCTGTCGGCTTTACCCAAGTAGAGGCATGGCTCAGCAGCTCTCGTTGCAGCGTCACTAGCCCTTTTACAGAATCAGGCGTTTGCCGCCAGCGAGCGTCGGCATGGCGGTTTAATGTGCCTAATCCCGAACAGGGCACATCTAGCAGCACCCGGTCAGCTTTGCCGACAAAAGCGGCTTGATCGCGGCTATCGCACATCAGCGGACGGACGATACTGGCGTCTAATCTATCAATGTTTTGCTGGATCTTTTGAGTGCGAGAGGCCGTTTTATCACAGCTCCACACCGTGCCTGTGTTGCCCATTAGCTCAGCAATGTGCATACTTTTGCCGCCCGGTGCAGCGCAGGCGTCAATGATAATTTCTCCCGGCTGAGGATCGAGCAGGTAGCCTACTAGCTGAGCGCTGCTGTCTTGCACGGCCCACCAGCCTTCTGTATAGCCTGGGAGATGAGCGATCGCCCCAACATGCCCTTTAATCCGCAAAGCAGACGGCACGCCTGCAACCTGCTCAGTCTCAACGCCCGCCGCCTGAAAAATATCCGCCGCCGCCGCCAGTGAATAGCGCGTTAGATTAATCCGCAAGTCCACCCGAGGCGACTGATTAAACCATTCGCACAGCGCCGCCGCTTCCGCCTCAGGCAGCATAGAAAGCCACACCTGAATAATCCAATCGGGGTAGCTGTGCAGCACGCCCAATCGCTTCGCAGGGTCAGTCGGCAGCCTCAGCGGATCAACAGACCTGCCTTGGCTTTGGCGAATATACTCACGCAGCATCCCGTTGACTACGCCGCTGAGCTTACCTAGTCGCTGAGCCTTGGCAAGTTGAACGCTCGTATCTACCACGGCATGATCGGGAACCTGGCTCAAGTAGCGTAGCTGATAGAATCCCAGCCGCAAAATTTGTAGCAGATCGGCCTGCTGTTTGCTCGCCTCGCGCTGACCAAACTGCTCGATCAGGGCATCTAGGGTGCGCTGGCGGCGGACGGTGCCATACACTAGCTCAGTCACTAGGCCCCTATCTTGGGCGCTGAGCTGAGACTGATTGAGCTTTCGATCTAGCATGACATCAGCAAAAGCGCCCCGGTCAATAGCTCGGAGCGCTGCAAACGCTATTTGTCTTGATTGGTTTGGACTCGCTTGGCCCTCATGCTGATCAAAGGGCTGCTTAGCTATATCCCGGCGCTGCTGACTCAATCGTTTCGTCTCATTAGTCTACTTGCAGTCTACTTACGTTTGTCTACTTTACGTTTGTCTACTTTACGTGTGCCTTGGGGGGTGGGAATGGCCGCAGCTTCTCTGCCCCGACGACGGCGATCGCGCCACTCAACCGCCGTCAAATAGGCCACGCCTATCGTCACCACAATCAAAAGCATGAATGAAAGCACCGCTAAAATAGCCAGCAGCCGATTTTCTGAGGCTGCACTTAGTAGAGAAGAATCCAAAACTTATTACTCAAACTCATCACTCAAATATTAGCGAACCTGCAAAGCTTTAGAAGCCGTTGCGACCCCAAACCACCATTGAAATAGAAAACGTAAAGCAGACCAGCAGCGAAACCCAACCCAGCGTCAAAATATCCATAGAAAAGCTTTAAAGCAGAAGTTCTTCGTCTCTCATCATACGGTAAAGTTATGCTGATTTGGGCAGGCATTTTGCTCAAGGCACTCTGTAGTCAAAGAAGTAGTCAAAGAACGGGATCGGCAATCTACGTGAGCATGTCAAAAGTTAGCGCAGCAGAGATGTCCACTGCCGAGGTGCGACTAGAATCTATTAAAGCAGGGCTTTTAGGCTTGTTAACAGTCGGCCTAGTGGCTTGTTTAGCTTGGCTTAGCGCGATCGCCCTCAATCTCCCAATTGCTTTACCCAAAAGCGGTTTAGAATGGCTGGTGAATCTGGCCGTGGCGCTGTGTTCGGGGTTCTTTTTTGGCGTGAGCTATCGCTACATCATTCGTCAGGACGACAATTTGCACTTGGGCAGCGGGGCGGTGGGTGCGTTTGGATTTGTGCGATCGCTCGCCCAAATAGAAGCCACCTGGAACGACACTTTTATGCCCCTCACCTGGCTACTCATCATCGGTGAAAGCTTCCTGTGGTTTGCCACCGCTCGCTATGCCCTCGACTGGGCCATCAGCCGCCAGATCGTAAAGCCCCTCGACTGAGCCAAACAATCTTCAACCAACTACAGCTCAACGACCTCAAACTCTCCACCCGAACGCTGCATAGACATATCAATCGCCGAAAACACTTTGTTGAGAGCTTTATCGCTATCTAAGCAGCGAACCGCCAGCCTAGCCACTGCCGCCCGAGGAATAGAGCCTGCCACCTTCGCATCTTCGGTAAGCACCTCCTGCCCCGTAGCCGATTCAGATAGTAGACCACCAGGACGAATGACCGTGTAAGCCAAGCCGCTATCGATCAAATGCGCTTCAGCCTGTGCTTTTTCCTTTAAAACTGGGCCAAGCACTTCTAGAACATTGTCAGCTAGGGCCTGTTCGCTGTCCCCGCTGCCAATAGAGCTGATCAAAATAAAGCGCTTTGCCTGAGCAGCCACCGCCGCATCGATCAGGTGCTTATTGCCTAAAAAATCAGCGCGGGTGCCGCCTTCTTCAGGCAGGCCGCCGATGGTGCTAATGACTGCTTCAGGGGAATGGGCTGCGATCGCCTGCTTCATCGCTTCACCGTCCAAAGCATCGCCTTTAACAGTGGTTATGCCCATCCCCGTTAGCTCAGCCTTAGATTTGTCACTGCGCAATAAGGCCACCACCTGATGGCCCTTAGCAACAAGCTGCTTGGCAATTTCACGTCCAACGCCTCGGCTAGCGCCCGCTAAAAAAATACAGGTCATAAATATAAATCACGATAAAGATAAGGGCTGACTAAAGTTTACAGCGACTTGTTGAGCTTACGAAAGTACCAACAGCATTCACAATAGAAGCCTTTTCGGGTTATCCACACTCTGCCAAAGGGCAAGAGAAGTCTGTACAATTTCAGGTGAACGCATAAACGATCCTCAAGCAGATTCTATGATTCCTACCGTTATTGAGCAATCGGGTCGCGGTGAACGCGCCTTTGATATTTACTCTCGCTTGCTCAGAGAGCGCATTATCTTTTTGCACGGGCAGGTCACCGCTGACTCTATGAATCTTATCGTTGCCCAAATGCTCTTTTTAGAAGCTGAAGATCCTGAAAAAGATATTTACCTCTATATCAACTCCCCAGGCGGATCGGTGTCGGCGGGGCTAGGGCTTTATGACACCATGAGACACATCCGCCCAGATGTCGCGACTATCTGCATGGGGCTTGCCGCCAGCATGGGCGCGTTTTTACTCAGCGCAGGCACTAAGGGCAAACGCATGATTTTGCCTAACGCAAGGGTAATGATTCACCAGCCTTCAGGCGGCGCGCAAGGTCAGGCAACCGATATCGAAATTCAGGCCAAAGAGATTTTGTATCTCAAAGGAATGCTGAATAAAGCCCTTGCGGATCATACCGACCAGCCGCTAGAGAAAATCAAAGAAGACACCGAGCGCGATTTCTTTATGTCTCCCGAAGAAGCCGTTGAATATGGCCTTGTAGACAAAGTAATTGATCGCCATGCTGTCGGCTCCCGCCCCATGGCCGTAGAATAAAGCGCAAATCTCTAGAGATCTTATAACAAGGGTAAGCCGCTATTTCTGATCAAGCGATTTGCCCTTATTGTTTATCCGTTGAAGCGCTAAAACGCCTACTCTTCCTTATCAAAAGAGCACTCTACCGTAATGCTCAAATTGCTTTCTGCGGTGCCCTTCGTCACATAAGGCACGCCAGCCTCCCCGCCAACTCGAATGCCAAACTGTAAGGTTACCCTGTCTACGTTGCCCTGAGGCATATTTTTGAAAGCGCTCAGCGTATGAGTGGTATAGGCGCGAATAGTGCTTTCAATTGCCTTAAAACTTTGAGCGGCGTTAGCGATGCCCCTTTCCTGAAGACTCATTCCAGTGCTTCCCTGATCTGCCGGGAACCCAACCATCCCGCGAGAGCCACCGCCGCCGCCCCAGCCTTTTTGCCCCCGGCGCACTTCTTCTTCTTCAGGCTCATCGTCGCCATCCGCCTCAACGGGTGGCACTACATCGACGTTTTCAGTCGCTTCAATATAAATTTCAGTGCCGTCTTCTAACTGAATAGGAACGAGCTGAGCCATGATGAATCCTTGAGTTTAGATGCGGTTGACAGTGTTAGTCGCTAGGCTCAGCATTCCCCGACTGACCTCACAAGCATCAAATTTCACTGCTGCTAGACAAGCTGATGAGACCGGATTTCCCTACTGCGCGATCGCAAAAAATTACGCTATAAGTAAAAATACGAGAAGTCACCGCGCTATGGATCTGTGCGCTATGGATCTGCGCTAGCCTTCAATCCTTCCCACTATCTAGCCCTATTCCTACCATGGTCGATCTTTACGCCAGCGAAGAAGCTCAGCAAATATTGCAAATTGCGATCGCCAAAGAAACTGAATCGGGTGAGCTGACGCGATCGCAGCTAGCCGAAATCGCCGCCGAGCTAAACATCGCCCCCGAAACCCTGTGGTCAGCCGAGCGAGAATGGATCGACCTTAAAAGCACATCGACGCAGCAGGCCATATTCAACCAGCAGCGCCGCCAAAAGTTTCAGCACCATCTTATTCGCTACAGCATATTTAACAGCTTTTTGCTGCTGCTTAATCTCCTAGCGGGCGGCTATGGTTTTGCGCTGTTTGTGGCGCTTGCTTGGGGCATTGGCCTATCGCTTCACGCATGGCAAGCCTATCAGTCAGAAGGCTACCGCTACCAAAAGGACTTTGAAAAGTGGCAGCGCCGCCAGCAGGTAAAGCGATCTATGAGCAATCTGTTCAACCGCTTTTTAAATGCATAAGGGACTTGCCAGCAAATAATGTACCGAAAATTCCTCATCCTAAATCCTTCTCCCCTCGGGAGAAGGACTTTAACACCAGCTCCCTGCTTCTCTCGGGCTCTCAACAGCTCAGACACTAGCCAACACCAGCGGGCACTTTTTCTAGCATCAGCTTAGAACTTTTCACTTGCTTGGGAATATCAATCGGATAGTCGCCCGTAAAGCAAGCAGAGCAAAAGCTCTCCGTACTCACATTCGTAGCTTCTAACATACCTTCCCAGCTTAGATAGGCAAGTGAATCCGCCCCGAGCTGCTGCTCGATTTCTTTCACCGTTTTTGTAGCCGCAATCAAATTGTCCTGATTGTCGGTATCAATGCCGTAAAAGCAGGGATGAGTGACGGGCGGTGAAGAAATGCGCATGTGTACTTCTGTAGCTCCAGCGTCGTAGAGCATTTGCACAAGCTTGCGGCTAGTGGTGCCGCGCACAATTGAGTCATCTACAATTAAAATTCGCTTGCCCTCTAGCACGTCGCGCATGGGATTGAGCTTCATCCGAATGCCCGTTTCTCGCATGGCTTGGGTTGGCTGAATGAAAGTGCGGCCCACGTAGCGATTTTTGATGAGCCCCTCAGCGTAAGGAATGCCTGAGGCTTCTGAATAGCCAATTGCAGCAGGTACGCCCGAATCAGGTACCGCCATGATCAAATCGACATCGGCTGGAGATTCTTGGGCTAGGCGCTGGCCGATGCGTTTGCGATAGCTATACAGGCTCTCTCCATGAAACACGCTGTCAGGTCTAGCGAAGTAAATCATTTCAAAAACGCATAGCTTTCGCTCAGTTTTATCCGCCCACTGAATGGATTGCACCCCGTCGTCATTGATCAAAACCATCTCGCCGGGGGTAATATCTCGCAGGTAATTAGCGCCTACAATGTCGAGCCCGCAGGTCTCAGAGGCCACAACAAACTTGCCGGGGCCATAGCTGGCGTTGCCGCTGTCTAACGGGTTAGAAGTCAGCGGTTCGGAGCCTAATCGACCCAGCACTAGGGGGCGAATGCCATGGGGATCGCGAGCGGCAATGATGCCCTCTGGCGTGCCAATGACCAGGCTAAAGGCTCCTTCGCAGCGTTTGAAGGCAGCGATCGCCCCTTCAACCCAGCCCTTGCCATCATTCACCGCTTCCATCATTGCAAAAGCAATCAGCTCAGAATCAGAAGTCGTCACAAGGTTATAGTCGGCGCGGGCCAACAGCTCAGCTCTCAAGCTGTTTACATTCACAATATTGCCATTGTGAGCCAGCGCCATCTGCCCTAACCGCGTCTCTAGCACAGCAGGCTGAGCATTAGCCGCCTGACTCGATCCCGTGGTGGAATAGCGCGTATGCCCAACGGCCCACTGGCCTGGAATGTTTTTAAGCACGTCGTCAGTAAACACCTGAGAGACTAAGCCCATCCCTTTGTGCTGATGCACTTTGCCATTATCAAAAGAAGCAATCCCCGCCGACTCTTGCCCTCGGTGCTGAAGCGCATATAGCCCAAAATAAGTCAGCGTAGCCACCGCTTCAGTCGGCGCATAAACGCCAAATACGCCGCAGGCTTCTTCCGGCTTATCGGGTCGTTCATCAAAACCTACCGACATTTTAAAATTCACAGCAGAGCTAGGGGACTGAGACATGCTCGGGGAAAACTCCAATGCAATCATTACAAATTATTGGCGACGGGCTCTTGACAAAGGGTTTGAGCCAGTTTCCAACGCTTAATGCTATTTAAAGTGTGAACGCTCGTCACTTACAACGCTCGTCACTTACTAAGTCTAGTAGCTCTTATTGCTTAATGTTTATTGCCAACATGCCGTCAACTGCATTCATTATTTTTTGACTGAATTAGCTTAGAGGCTTCTATACAAGGGCTTGGGGGACAAAGAAAATAAACGCCGACAAAAGCTAAATTTAATGTTTTGTTAAACTTCTCGCTTAAATCCTAGCATTCTCTGGGCGGTGCTGCGGTTCTTGACTTTCTCTACAGGCTCTCTTCCTACCTCAGCTTTGATTTGATTAACCTTAATTTGCCAGGACGCGCTCAATAGCGTTGCCCCACTGATCGGCCATATGCTGAACGGATAACGAGACCATTTCATCACTGGGCTTCTGGAAAGAACGCTTTATGGTCAACGGCGCATTTGCCGAACCCACTGTGCCAATGAGCTGCATATGCTCTAAGCGCGTTTGGCAGTAGCGCTCCCAATCGGCTTTGTGTTCAGGCGCGATCGCCACCAAAATACGCGCCCCGCCTTCTCCAAAAAGCAAAGCATCTAGCCTGAGCTGACCCTGAGAAAGCGTGATATCAGCTCCTTTTTCGCCGCTGATGCAGGATTCGGCCAGGGCGATCGCCAGCCCCCCTTCCGAGCAATCGTGCGCAGAGCGAATCCATCCCTGGCGAATCCCCTCACGACACACCGCCTGCACCGCCAGCTCTAGCGTCACATTTACCTTTGGCGGCTGGCCAGCGACCGTATCGTGAATTTGCTTGAGGTACTCAGAGCCGCCTAATGTCACCGCCCCATCACCGTCGCTATCGGTACCCACGCCTAGCAAATAAATCAAATCGCCCTCAGCCAGCCACCCCTGACCGCACACCTTAGAAAGATCGTCAATCAGGCCCACCATGCCGACCACAGGCGTAGGATAAATCGGCTGAGGCTTGCCATCACTGTCTAAGGTTTCGTTGTAGAGCGATACATTTCCACCCGTTACAGGCGTTGAGAACTGCCGACAGCCTTCGGCTAGTCCCCGACAGGCTTCGGCGAGCTGCCAGTAGCCAACTGGCTTTTCAGGACTGCCAAAGTTCAGGTTATCGGTCACCGCCACAGGCTCTGCGCCTACGCAGCTAAGGTTACGCGCGGCTTCAGCAACTGCGGCCAATGCCCCTTCATACGGGTTCAAATACACGTAGCGAGCGTTACAGTCTACCGTCGCGGCTAAGCCCGCATTAGCGTTTGGATCAGGATGCACTTGAGAACGAAGCCTAATAACCGCTGCATCAGCGCCCCCCGGCATTATCACCGTATTGTTTTGCACCTGATGGTCATACTGTCGGTACACCCATCGTTTAGACGCAATCGTAGGCGTCGCTAACAAATCCATCACGATCTGATTCCAAGACCTGCCATCAATGCCCTCAGCCGTCGCCTCTGGCAAAGAACTTTCGGCCCAAGCCCAGGCATTTTGCGCATAGTCGGGCGGCTCTTGCATCAGCTCCCGCTGGTAAATGGGCGTATTATCAGAGAGCGCCGTGGCTGGAATTTCGGCAGCGATCGCCCCTTCAAACAAAATTCGCACAATCGGCTCTTCAATCACAGAACCCGCTACCACCGCCTGCAACCCCCAGCGATGAAAAATCTCAATCAGCTCCTGCTCACGGCCCGCATGAGCCACAAACAGCATTCTCTCCTGCGACTCTGAGAGCAAATATTCGTAGGGCACCATTCCCGGCTCCCGCTCCGGGATTAAATCAAGATCCAGCTCAATACCAACGCCACCATTAGCCGCCATCTCAGCCGTAGAGCAGGTAATTCCTGCCGCGCCCATGTCTTGAGCTGCCGCCACACCGCCCGTCTTAAAAGCCTCCAGGCAAGCTTCCACCAAAGACTTTTCTAAAAACGGATCGCCCACCTGCACCGCAGGCCGATTCGCCTCCGACTCATCGCTTAGCTCAGCGCTGGCAAAGCTCGCCCCGCCCATGCCATCTCGCCCCGTCGTAGAGCCCACATACAGCACCGGATTGCCAATGCCCACCGCCCCAGACTTAACGATCTCATCGGTTTCCATCAGGCCAATCGCCATTGCGTTCACCAATGGATTACCGCTGTAAGCCTCATCAAAAAACACTTCGCCGCCGATAGTCGGCACGCCAAAGCAGTTGCCATAGTGAGCAATGCCCGAGACAACGCCCGTAAAAATTTGCCGAGTGCGCGCATCTTCTAAATTGCCAAAGCGAAGTGAGTTCAGTGCGGCAATAGGCCGAGCGCCCATAGTAAAAATGTCTCGCAAGATGCCACCCATGCCCGTAGCTGCGCCCTGAAATGGCTCAATGGCGGAAGGATGATTGTGAGATTCAAGTTTGAAAGCAACCTGCATTCCGTTGCCGACATCGATCACGCCTGCGTTTTCGCCGGGGCCAACGAGGATGCGAGGCCCCTCAGTCGGAAACTGACTCAGCAAAGGCCGCGAATTCTTATAGCAGCAGTGCTCTGACCACATCACCCCAAACATGCCCAGCTCAGCCCGGTTCGGATGGCGACCTAGCCGCCTCACAATCTCATCATACTCATCGGGCTTAAGCCCTTCTGATGCAATATCTTCAGGCGAGCAAGCAGCAGTAGCCATATGTTTTACGGTGAGAGGCGAACAGGGAAACAGCTATCTATTCTATCGCCCTGCGGAATATTGCCCTGTCGCTAAACCGCTGCTAACCAACGATAAAACTGGCTCTTTTGGACTATTTCGCCTGCGCAGCTCTCGGTGTATTGTTAAGGAAGCTTAACTATTTCTCTAATAGTTCTTAGTTTATAAATCAATTTTTTCAGGAGAAAGCCCGCCATGGCGACTTACAAAGTCACACTCATCAACGAAGATGAAGGTATCAACGAAACCATCGAATGTGCTGATGACACATACATCATCGAAGCCGCAGAAGACGCTGGTATAGACTTGCCTGCTTCTTGCCGCGCGGGTTCCTGCTCTAGCTGCACAGGCAAAATGATTTCAGGCACCGTCGATCAGTCCGATCAGGTGTTTTTAGAAGACGATCAGATTGAAGCGGGCTTTGTGCTCACTTGCGTCGCCTACCCCACCTCCGACTGCACCATCCAAACCCACCAAGAAGAAGCCCTTCTGTAGGTTTTTCTTACAAGGCTCGCGACTCACTACACTTCTTGAATGCCCTGCACTATGTTTTCTGATAAGCCATGGTGCAGGGCATTCGAGCTGTATGGGGAACAAAGGCAGGGGAAGAGATTAAAGGCTATTGCCTCTCTTTAATCTTGAAGCTATAGCGTTTTGAATAGGTAGGAAGATGGAAAGCGATCGCCACTACGCACCTTACAAATACCAACTCCTCATCGTCTAGAAGCTAAAAGTAACGTCTTAAAACTCAACGATAAAGATATCCAAACAAAAAGCCCCTCACATAAAATGCGAGGGGCTTCAAGTCAACAGCTAAGTTGAATCAATCAAGGAACAATCACCCGATGACTATGCGTTGATAGAAGGAGCCGTCAAAGCGACAGGGGCAGCTTCGCCAGCAGCCAAGTCAAGCGGGAAGTTGTGAGCATTGCGCTCATGCATTACTTCCATGCCCAAGTTGGCTCGGTT
>JBARVS010000225.1:0-9821 GCA_049646385.1 Phormidesmis sp.
CTTTTCAGCCGGACGACTGTAGGGATCTAGATAAAAGTGTGCCAGCCTATCTCCACTATCAGCATCGCTCACCTGAAAATAGCGCACGTCAGGATGCCAAGTAGGAGCCTGACCATCTGCTGCTGAAATGCTAATGCCAAACAGCCGCTCAGCTAAGCCAAACAGTCCTTCTAGCACTCTAGGTAACGGAAAGTAGGGGCGCAGGGCTTCATCGTTGAGGTCAAATTCGCTCTCCCGCATTCGCTCTGTCCAATAGGGCAAATCCCACTGCTTAATATCTGAGTGATGTGCGAATTTCTCAATCGCCTCTAGCTCACGTTTTGCGGCCTCGTAGCTAGCGGCGCGCAGCTCTTCCATCAGCGTTTCTACCGCCGATACCGACGACGCCATTTTTCGCGCTAGGCTCAGCTCTGCATAGTTTTCAAACCCTAATAAAGCGGCTTGGTGCGATCGCAATGCCAAAATTTGCTCAATCAAAGGCGTGTTATCCCACTCACCCGACGAAGCACGAGTAATAAAAGCGCGATACAGCTTTTCTCTGAGGTCGCGGCGCTCGGCATGACGCAAAAAAGGCGTGTAGCAGGGCATGTCTAACGTGATTCGCCACGGCCCCGACTCAGGCGTAGCCTCATTAGCACCCGCCTCACGAGCAGACTGAGCCGTTAAGCTCAGCAGGCTAGGCGGTAAACCTGCAACGTCGTCTTTTTGAGTGAGCGTGAGGCTAAAAGCTTTTGTAGCGTCTAATACATGGTTAGAAAACTGATTAGACAGCTCAGCGAGTGACTGCTGAGTGTCATTAAACTTGACCTTGGCCTCTCCGGTAAGGCCCACGCCCGAGAGTTCGGCATCCCGCAGGGCAGCCTCTACAATGCGCTGTTGGGCCGAGTCTAATCCCGCCCAGCGATCGCCCTTTCTCAAACGCTTCAGCGCGTCGTAAATCACCTGGCTTTGGCTGATGCGATTGGCAAACTGCACCAGCGCAGGCTGTACGCTTTCATAGGCGCTGCGCAGCTCAGGGCTGTTTTTTACGCCCATCAAATGGCTAATTACGCCCCAGCTCCAGCCCAGCCGCTCAGTAATATTCGTCAATGGCTCAACTAGCTCTGACCAGCTAGGAGATGACTCAGGCGGTGACTTAGGCGGTGACTGAAGCGTCGTCTCTAGCTGTGATTCTAGCTGCATTTCTAGGGCTTGCAGATCCTGCTCAAGGGTTTTGAGAAGCCGCTCAATACCAGGAACGATATGCTCAGGCTTAATTTCGCTAAAAGGAGGCAGTCCCCTGCCAATCAGCAGAGGATTAGCAGCGAATTCAGCAGATGCTTTGGTCGGTGATGATGCGGCGCTCATAAATGCCCTGCAAATGAAAGAAGAAAAAGCTAACTCATACCCATTATGAGTTTCTCCTCATCATACGTCTAAAATGCAGTTCTTAGCATTTGCTCAAGTACCGGGTTCAGTATATCCCTGAATATTCTCAGGCCGCAGCGGACGCATAACCCGAGTTGCCTGAGCAATCAAACCTTCTGAGCCCTTAACAACGACCAGATATTTACCCGCATTTAGCCGATTACGGTACGAAACGGCGTCGCCGCTACCGAGCCCAATGCCTGCGCCCCCGCCGATAAAGAATCCGCCCATAGCCCCGGCCCCGGCCCCTAGCAGTCCGCCGATAATTTGGTTGCCCAGGGTGCCTGCCCAAGGAAAGGTATCAAGTCCGGTAATGGCGTTGAAAGAAAATCCGCTGACAAAGCCAAAGGGAATCGTCCAAAGGGCCAGCCGCTTAATTTGTTTCCAGGCTTCCTCTGCTGGATCAATCAGGCCATATTCATCGGCAGACTGAAAGCCTCTGCCTAAAATGCTGACTTTATTAAGCGCAATGTCGGCTTTTTCGAGGGCAGTGTAGGCTTCTTCGGCTTGAATGCGATCGCTCCATACGGCCACTAAATAATTCATTTTTTTGCACTCTCCTGTTCTTGTTCGATAGTTTCTGAAAGCTTTTGCTGTGAGGGCTTGGGCCTAAACAGGTGGTCATGAGTAGGATTGTAAAGGCGCGATCGGCTAACGGCAGCACTTTGCGAACTTAGCTGTGATCCAGCCAGCGCAGATGACACAATATAAAGCGTCGTTCGCACGAGGTTCTGGGACTCAGTCACCTCTGCCATTTTCGCTAAAGGCACCACCACAATTTTCTCATCAGGCCACCCCACCCTAAAGCAAATAGCTACTGGCGTTTCGGCTGGATAGTGCTTGAGCAGCTGAGCTTGAGCATCTTGCACGTGGCGAGCGCTTAAATACAAACACAGGCTCGCCTGATGCGCCGCTAGCCCTGCTAGCTCCTCAGCCTCAGGCACCTGAGTTCGACCGCTAATGCGCGTCAAAATAATGCTTTGCACCTGCGCTGGAATCGTCAGCTCCACGTTTAGCTTGGCGGCGGCGGCCTGAAACGCGCTGATGCCAGGAATCACCTCAAACGGCACCTCAGCCTCACTCAGGCGCATCATTTGCTCATGGATGGCGCTATACAAGCTAGGGTCACCCGAATGCAGGCGTACCACTGACTTGCCCGCGCGCACCCGTTCAATCATCAGCGGCACAATGTCCTCCAAGGTCATATTAGCCGTCGCAATTTTCTCTGCGTCGGGTCGAATAGCCGAAAGAATTTGCTGAGGAACCAGTGAATTGGCGTATACCAAAACATCGGCTCGCTGTATCAATTTAAGGGCCTTTACTGTTAGTAACTCCGGATCGCCTGGGCCTGCACCTACGATATACACGGCTGGGAAAATGCCTTCTTTAACGGTCGCTTCAATAGGTCGAGAAGCAGCAGCAGGCAACTTGTCAGAATTCATGAAAACCTCTGATAGCGGGGTCTAAAAATATACCAGATAAAAATAAGTTCGTTGTTAAGGATGTGACTTGGATGTGACTTTAGGATTGCTAAAGCGAGCTATTTTATACATCAAATGAGATTGATAAATTAGGTTCCAATGTTTATCAATTCACTATTATTACGGTCTTTTCTTTGAAGAGTAAATAAAGCCGTCTGTGAAACTTAAGATACTGCAAAAGAATGCTGCATGTTGGTATGTAGATGCACCCTGATTCCGAGCCTCGAAGGTTTTACGACCGCCGGGGCTTTTTCTTTGGCGGCTCTACATAGCTTTGCTGTCTGGTTCGACTATCTGGCTCGACTATCTGGCGAGCTGTCTGACTGGCTCTCTGACTGAGAGGCTGATTGATTAGAGCTACTACGGCTCTTTGCTACGGGCGCTACCGTGTCGGGCAGGCGCTTGCCTAGTCCGTACGTCCAAATGATGCCAATCCAGCCCAGCGTAATCCCCACCAAGCTCACTATTTGAGCCATGCGCAGCGGCCCAATCATTAGGCTATCAGTGCGCAAGCCTTCAATCCACAGGCGGCCTGTGCTGTAGGCAATCATATACACCAAAAACAGCGTGCCTGCTCTGAGCTTGCCGGGATGCCTTTGGCCCCAAAAAAACAGGCTTAGCAGCAAACCGAAAACGCCTAGATTCCACAGCGATTCGTACAAAAAAGTAGGATGAAAATATTCAAACTCACGGTAGCCAGCGGGCCGATTCGCTAGCGGAATGAAAAGCTTCCAGGGCAGATTGGTCGGTGCTCCGAAGGCTTCAGAGTTGAAAAAATTACCCCAGCGGCCAATCGCCTGACCCAAAATCAGCGACGGCGCGACGATATCACTAATTTGCCAAAATGAAAGTCGGTTGAGCTTGGCAAAGATCCAGGCGGCTAGGGTACCGCCCAGCACTGCCCCATGAATGGCGATACCGCCTTTCCAAATGGCGATAATGTCACCGGGGCGGCCAGCATAAGATGACCACTCAAAGGCAACGTAGTATAGTCGGGCGCAGGGAATGGCCGCAATGACCAGCCAAATCACCATGTCGCCTATTTTTTCAGGATCGATGCCTTGCTTTTTGGCCAAATACTGTGATAGGGCAACGCCAATGAGCACGGCTGAGGCGATGAGCAGGCCATACCAGCGCAGGGTAATGGGCCCGATGCTAACGATGTCTGGCCCAGGTGATTGAAATCGGCTAATGAGGGACGCGCTGATGATAGGTGCAAGGAGCGACGACGAATATACCTGCACAGGAAAATCCTTATTAAATGCGATCACTTTTCTATTGTGCCAGCGATCGCCCAGCCTAATTTTCAACTTCAGCCATTTCAATCACCTCGCCATCAAAATCTTTTACCAAAAAGTTCAGCGGCTGATCGCGCCTGAGCTTATAGCGCATCCCTCGCGTTTGTACCTGCATTAGCAAGTATTCCAGGCAGGCATGATCGAAGCACACATGCCGCTGACGGTTGCGATTGCCTAAGCTAGCGCCCGCAATCACATGCAGCTGAGTATTCTTTTTGAGCTGATACCACAGACCGTCGGGCGCACCATATGAGCTGCCCGCGCCCCCTAAGCTAGAAGCGCTTAAGTTGGAGGCTCCGAACGACGACGCGCCAAACATCGGATCAAGCCCAGCGGTACCCAGCGTTTGCTCGTAGTTATAGTAATAGTGCAGCGGCACCTCTGCCGCAGACAGGCTCAGCACCCCTTCATAAAAGCGGCGCGCTAGATCCAAATCGGAGACCATCACGGTATGAACCTTAGGCGCTGAGCTTAAAAACGCCCACATCGCGCCGGCATAGGCCACCAGCAGCATCACCATGATGCCTTGCGTGGAGACCAGTGCGTCTAGTGGGAGACCTTGAAAAATGCTAGCAAAAAGCATATTAGGAACGTGGGTAAAAGTGAAGCTCATCGTTTAGGATAGCGGACTTGCTAATTGCCGCAAACTATAATATAGCCCGCTCAGCTTTGCAGCATAGTAACGCTAATTTAGCGTTTGTTTTAGTATTTACGCGCGATTGTGGGCATTCTATTCACCGTTAGAGCAATGAAACCTGATGAGTCCTCAACTTTCTCATAGCAGAGGGCTTGCCCTCTTAATGGCGAGACGCTCATTTTATCAAGCTTAAATCCTGTGAAAATTCCTACTTTTCCTGAATGCGATCGCGCTTTATTAAAGCCTCTCATTCACCTCAGCGACTACGATCTAGTTGATAAACTGCAAAAGCTACCGACTGACGGCAGGTACTTTACGGCGCTTTTTTGCCGATACAGCCCGGTCGTTTATTCGCTAATTCGTCACTCAGCGCGATCGCCCGTCCAGGCCGACTACCTATTTGCCCTTACCTGGCGGCATATCCTAAACGAACTAGGCGGCATTGATTTAGCCTCTTTTCAATCTATCGCGCAGCCCTTAGATCATTCCCCAGTCCAGCCCTCAGATAGTGAAGTAGATAGTGAAATCCCTCAGCGATCTTCTACTCCCAAAGCATTTTCCTTACAGGCTTGGCTAATCGGTTTAACAGCAGCTCATATTAACCAAGCCGTACTCCCTGATGTTGCCGACATTCACTACGCCCTGCAAGACGCCCCACCGCCGCTATGGTGCTACACCGAACGCGCGCTAGAGAGCCTCTTACCCCGGCATCGCCTGATTATCCTCATGGCCCAGACTTTTGCCTGGAGTAATACCCGCATTGCTGCCTACCTGCAGGCCGAAGGCGAACAAATCTCTCCATCTGACCTGAATGCCGAGCTAAAAGCTGCCTATCAAGCTTTAGAACAGGCTCTTCCAGCAGATATTCGAGCCATTTATTTAGACTGTGCGCCGCTGCTTGCGCCCTCTGCCAATCAGGAAATAAATCAGGCGATGTCTGAAAGATCTACCGGAAGATCTGCAGACATGGCCGCAGAGATGAGCGGAATGATGACGATTGAGTTCGATGAGGTTGACGCGCAGCTTGGCTAGGCGCTTGAAAATTAGTCAAGCTTGAAAATTCGCCAATTTGGGTATCTTATCTCCGTAGTGAGAGAATTATTCATGGGTCGTTGGCACAGGCATTGGTCGCACTTTATCGGGCTGTCCATCGCTGTGCCAGCTGGCGTAGCCATAGTTAACGGTCTGCCAGTTAACGGTCTGCCTGCTCAGGCCGCTCCTAGCTTGACCGAGCAGCTGCATAGAGCGCCCTCCCAAACCATCCGCGCCCAGCGTGATGTCGCCGATCAGTTTTTGCTGGTGGGCCAAGCCCAGATAAATGCAGGCAACCATGAGCAGGCGATCGCGGCGCTGGGCGAAGCGGCTAACGCCTATCACTACCTTGGCGACTTTGCGGGCATGGGCGAGGCTTATGAGCAGCTCGCTAAGGTGTACAGCGGTCTGGGCCGATATGACGAGGCCACGCAGGTGGTGCGCAGTCAGCTGGCGATCGCCCGCAGCAACAATAACTATAGCGACCAAATTTTGGCCTACAACAACTTAGGCACGCTGAGCCTGCAAGCCGGTGATTTGGCCACTGCCCAAGCTGCCTTTACCGAAGGGTTGGCGATCGCTCAAAGCGTAGAGAGTCAAAGTGGTATTGGCCTATCGCTCTCTAACCTGGGGCTGATTGCCGTTAGCAATGGCCAAACCAACGACGCCCGCAAATACTACGAAGTCGCCGCAAACTATCGCGCCCGCGCCCGCGACTACGCCGGACAAGCTAACACCGACAGCAATTTAGGCGATGTCTACCTCGCCACGGATCGCCTGCGAGAGGCCGTTGGAGCCTATCGACTTTCTCTATCTTTGGCCAAAGAAGTCAACGAGCCCTACATTCAGCTTCGCGCCCTTGATGGCCTGATCTCTGTTTATAGAAAGCTAAACGAGCCGAGCGAGCTGATGGCTTATCTCAATAGCCGTATTGAGCTAACGGCCAGTACCGGAGACGACTGGCAGCGGCTGTTAACGCTGCGCACAATCGGCGAAATCAACGAAGAAAACGGCAATTTAAGAGAAGCTTACGAATCGTACCAGCGGGCATTACAGATAGCTACCCAGCTAGATCGAAAACAGGTTCAAGGCGAGCTTTCTAACCGAGTTCGCAGGCTATCCCTGCAGCTTGCCGATTGATTTTGTTCAGCGAAGGGCTTCTAGCCAAAGAGCATGTATTATTTTTGTGAGACTTCTGGGTGCTTCAACGCCTAACTTTTCCTCACATTTTATGGATTCTGCCAGCTCATTTTCTGCCCCTCGCTTCGATCTAATCACGCTTTTCCCCGACTTTTTTACCTCGCCGCTCAGCTCGGGGCTAATCGGCCGCGCCCTCAGCGACAACATTGCCTCGGTTCACATCACCAATCCGCGCGACTTCACGACCGATAAGCATCATAAGGTAGACGATATTCCCTACGGCGGCGGCGTTGGCATGGTGATGAAGCCAGAGCCCATTTTTGCCGCGATTGAGTCACTGCCTCGGCTGCCGCGACGCGAGGTGATTTTGATGACGCCTCAGGGCCAAACGATGAACCAGCCTTTGTTCAAAGAGCTTTCTACTGAGTACGACCAGCTCGTGCTGATTTGTGGCCATTACGAAGGCGTAGATGAGCGGGTGCTTAATTTGGTGTCTCGGGAGGTGTCTTTGGGAGATTTTGTACTCACCTGTGGAGAAATTCCGGCTTTAACCTTAATAAACGGCGTGGTTCGGCTGATCCCAGGCACGGTGGGCAAGTCTGATTCGCTCAAGTACGAAAGCTTTGAAACGCCCCTGCTTGACTACCCGCAATATACGCGGCCCGCTCAGTTTCGCGACTGGGCCGTGCCGGATGTTTTGCGCTCGGGGGATCATGGCGCGATCGCCCGATGGAGACATCAGCAGCAAGTCGAACGCACCCAGCAGCGCCGCCCCGACTTATTTGAGCAGTGGCAGCAGGGCGATACGCTTTAAGAAGACCTGTTCGCGCTAAAGACCCTTATGAACATTCGCATCGGCAACGGCTACGACATTCACCAGCTCGCCAAAAACCGCCCGCTTATCCTCGGCGGCATTACCATTCCTCACCACAAGGGGCTGCTGGGCCACAGCGACGCCGACGCGCTCACCCACGCAATTATGGATGCACTGCTCGGCGCCTTGAGCTTAGGAGACATTGGCCTGTATTTTCCCCCGAGCGAGGCGCAGTGGGCCGGGGCCGACAGCCAGGTTTTATTAGAGCAGGTGCATCAGCTCGTGTTAGATCGCGGCTGGCATATTGGCAATATCGACAGCGTGGTGATTGCCGAGCAGCCTAAGCTAAAGCCGCATATCCAGGCAATGCGCGATCGCCTAGCAAGCACTCTACGGCTCGACCCCGACCAAATTGGTATAAAAGCCACCACCCACGAAAAGCTAGGCCCGCTAGGTCGAGAAGAAGGCATTGCAGCCTATGCTATTGCGCTACTGCAAAAGGATTTAGGGTAATAACCATAGCCTATGCATGTGTAAAGCTTTACTGTACCTTTACAGTAGATGCCAAATATTGTTCAAAAGTACGCCAAGTCTCAGCGGAAATACGGCAATTTAGAAATACGGACAAATGGCGTATCAAAAGATACGCAATTCCTCCTGTATTATTTATACAATTCTTACCAACTTTATAAAGAGAATCACAGCTAGTACGCATTTCTGACAAATACCTCCCGTAACGACTTGCCGTCAGCGTGCATCTTTTATGTGCAGTAGTCCGTAGTAATTACTAGCAGTTCATTAAAGTTGTTTGCTTAGGCTCTCTGCTAAAGGGTTGCTTGGGAATGTATCGGCCTGTTTCAAAGCTTGCGTATCGAGATTGCAAAACTGAGATACAAAGCAGTTAGTTAAAGTGGCACATTGACTTGGGATTTAAAAAAAATGGGTGTGTTGGGCGAGTCTTCAGTAATCTTAATTCCGGCGGTCAACAAGCCATTTGGCGCTGTAACGACAGGGTGCTTTATCAGCAGCTTTTGCAGTAGTCCGCCTGAACGAATTGGCGTCTGTGGCGAATACGACTACAACGGCTTAGCTAAGCGAGTGATGCAGTGCTTCCGTGAGCATGTTGGAGACGAAGTCGCTCAGCTAAAGGTTCGGCAGCGCGGCTGTGTCGTCATTTTGACGGGCGTTATTTCCTCACGTCGCCTGCTCACCCGCCTGGTGAGTTTGGCTAATACGGTTGAGGGCGCGGCCCTAGTGGAGCTTTACCAGGTGACGTTTACTGAAGATGAAATGATGATGGCCCATAGGGTGAGCTAGGTGTGAGCTAGGGGCGGGCTGACTGTTCCATCAGCCTATTCCATCATCATCGCCACAAAATTGGTATAGACCTCTCCTTTTAAAAACATGGGGTGCTCTAGCACTTTTTGATGAAAGCCAATCGTCGTCGGCACGCCAGTAATCGCACATTCGCGTAGGGCTCTTTTCATGCGGCTGATGGCCGTCATGCGATCTGGGCCCCACACAATGAGCTTGCCGATGAGCGAGTCGTAATAAGGCGGAATTTCGTAGTCGGTATATACGTGAGAATCCATGCGAACGCCGAGGCCACCGGGCGCGAGGTAGCCGCTGATCCGGCCAGGATGCGGCCTAAAGTTATGGTCAGGATCTTCGGCGTTAATGCGGCATTCAATGGCATGGCCGCGCAAAACGATGTCGTCTTGAGTGAAGGGGAGGCGATCGCCCTGCGCAACTCGAATTTGCTGCGCGATTAAATCAATGCCCGTGATCATTTCGGTGACCGGATGCTCTACTTGAATGCGGGTATTCATTTCCATAAAGTAAAAGCCGCCGCTGTGGTCAACCAAAAATTCCACGGTACCAGCGCCCACATAGTTAATAGACTGAGCGGCTCTGACGGCAGCAGCTCCCATCTGACGGCGCAAATCAGCGTCTAACACGGCGCTAGGCGCTTCTTCTAATAGCTTTTGGTGCCGCCGCTGAATGGAGCAGTC
>JBARVS010000226.1:0-7120 GCA_049646385.1 Phormidesmis sp.
GGCTTTGCAGTGCTTGAGCCTGATTGATCTGAGCGCCTAAAACGCCTGAGTCATCTTTGGCCTGATGATAGAAACTCTCTGCCTGCTGCCATAGTTCCAGGGCCGCTTCAGCCTGCCCGAGCTGATAGGTCAGCCCTGCTTGGGTGTTGATAACTTGGGCTTGCAGCATAGGATCAACCGCCCCCGCCGTATATTCTTCTAATAGCTTTACGCTGGCGTCGATTGACCGTTGGGCTTCGTCCCACTGGTTGAGTGCTTGGTAGGCTGAAGATAGGTAGCTATGGGCGATCGCCTCTGTCAGCTGGTCGCCACGTTTGACTGACGCTTGAACCGCCGTTTGCCAAGTGGCGATCGCCCGCGCAAACTGACCTTGTTCGTAGTATTCTCGTCCCTTGCTGATAGGATCTGTCTCAACCTTATGCTGAGAAGTTTGGTTAGATGCAGCGGCCTGTTGATTAAGAGCATAAACATCACCAGCTAGAGACGCCTTAGCAGCCATCGGCATAGTGCTGCTGACCATACCTGCACCTAACCAACTGGCTACCAAGTATTTCCAGGTGCACGTCATCTGCATTTTCCTACTAGAGTCAATTATCTAATAGAATTCCCGGTGCGATGCCGATGCCGACAAGCCGCCAGAGCGCGTAATTCTCACAGATAAGGAATCGACCAATCTCCTTTAGATAGATAGACGCCGCCAAACTGACAAATCTGCTCCCTTTTCATTTGATAAGTCCAGGCTTTTTGTAAAGGTTGATGGTTTGGCGCGAAAACCCATTGTCGGCAGCGTTGATAGCCATCATTCTGAGCGGGTTCATGGGTATTGGCATCGACAGCAACACCCTCCAAAGTATCCAACTGCCTTAAAATATCGCCACAAACAGCAGCAGTGCCGCAAAACACAAGCAAATAACCCTTCACCCAGTCTTCTCCTGATGTCATGGCCGGATAGCCCCACCGAGGAAAATCATAAAGGCACCCTTTCACCACCGCAGGCAGCGACTGAGCCAAAGCCCGACTACAGTACCGCTGATGGTAGCGCCCACCCGGCTTGAGCGTGCCATATACAAAAACGCTCAGCTCCAAAACATCTGATCTACACCCAAAACCAGTGCTAAAACCCATTGCTTTCTGGTCTCAACTTTTTACTTTCTACTAAAATACAGCTCTATATATAGTTAAAATCTGGTAGTCAGCACTGAGCACAAGAGGATTAAGGCGTGGAATTGCGATACAGCCCAGCAGATATAGAACCAAAATGGCAGCGGTACTGGGCTGAGCACAAGCTGAACAAAACGCCTGAGCGTACCGAAAACGGCTCCCAATCAAAAGGCAAAAAGTTCTACGCCCTGTCGATGTTTCCCTATCCTTCGGGCGACTTGCATATGGGCCATGTGCGCAACTACACCATTACAGATGTTATTGCTCGCGTTCGGCGGATGCAGGGATACCGTGTGCTTCATCCCATGGGCTGGGATGCCTTTGGTCTACCTGCTGAGAATGCCGCAATTAAGCGAGGCGTACCCCCGGCTGAATGGACGCTTAAAAATATCGCCCAAATGCGCGAGCAGCTTAAGACTCTGGGCCTTTCCTACGATTGGGATCGTGAAGTGGCTACCTGCTTGCCCAACTACTATCGCTGGACACAGTGGATTTTCCTTCAGTTTTTTGAGGCTGGTCTGGCCTACCAAAAAGAAGCCGCCGTCAACTGGGATCCCATTGATCAAACGGTCTTAGCCAACGAACAGGTAGACAGTGAGGGGAGATCTTGGCGTTCGGGCGCAGAAGTAGAGCGTAAGCTTCTCCGCCAGTGGTTCTTTAAGATTACTGACTACGCTGAACAATTGCTTAATGATTTAGATCAGCTTTCAGGCTGGCCAGAGCGGGTAAAGACCATGCAGGCCAACTGGATTGGCAAATCTAAGGGTGCTCAGGTCATCTTTAACACCGAAGCAGCAGGCGATTTGGTCATTTATACTACTCGCCCAGATACCTTGTGGGGAGCAACCTTTATGGTGATCTCTCCCGAGCATCCACTGGCAGATTTGTTGACGACTTCAGATCAGTCTGATGTGGTGAAAGCCTATCAGGAAGCCGCCGCTAATCTCAGCACGATTGATCGGACGGCTGAAGGGCGCGAGAAAACCGGCGTATGGACAGGTAGCTACGCCATTAATCCGGTGAATGATGAGAAAGTTCCCGTGTGGATGGCCGACTACGTGATGATGGAATATGGCACGGGCGCGATTATGGCAGTGCCCGCTCATGACCAAAGGGACTTTGAATTTGCTCGTAAGTTTGAGCTGCCGATTAAGGCTGTGATTCAGTCGGCAGGAAAAACCTTGAACGCTGAGACTATGGCAGTTGCCTATGCGGGCGATGGCATGATGGTGAATTCTGGGCCTTTGGACGGGGTGGCGGCGGGTAAGGGTGAAGGGGAAAGTGTGAGGCGGGCGATCGCCTACCTCGAAGAAAAGTCTTTAGGACAAGGCACCACCAACTACCGCCTGCGCGACTGGCTCGTCTCCCGCCAGCGCTACTGGGGAGCCCCTATTCCTATCATCCACTGTCCCACCTGTGGTACCGTTCCCGTTCCCGAGCAAGACCTACCAGTAAAGCTTCCCGAAAACGTAGCGTTCAGCGGCAAGGGCGCATCTCCCTTAGCTAAAGTCAGCGATTGGGTTAATGTTTCTTGTCCTGGCTGCAACGGCGCTGCCAAGCGGGAAACCGATACCATGGACACCTTTTTAGACTCGTCTTGGTACTTTTTACGCTACGCCGATGCTAATAATGAATCAGAAGTTTTCTCGCCTGAGCGCGTGAACGAATGGCTCCCGGTTGATCAGTATGTGGGAGGCATTGAGCACGCAATTTTACACCTGCTCTACTCTCGCTTTTTTACGAAAGTTTTAAGAGATCGCAATCTCTTGAACTTCGATGAACCCTTCGAGCGGTTGCTTACTCAAGGCATGGTGCAGGCAATCACCTACAAAAACGCTGAGGGCCAATTTATTGTTCCTGAAAAAATTTCAGACTTAAACAGCCCTGCCGATCCGGTAACCGGAGAACTGTTGCAAGTCTCTTACGAGAAAATGTCAAAGTCGAAGTTCAACGGCGTTGCGCCTTCGCAGGTGTTGGCAAAATACGGAGCTGATACTGCTCGCATGTTTATTCTCTTTAAGTCTCCCCCTGAAAAAGATTTAGAGTGGGATGACGCCGATGTAGAGGGGCAATATCGCTTTTTGAACAGAGTGTGGCGAGCGGTTATTGGGTTCTCTCAGTCGGCTAGCGTTAGTCTGATCCAGAACATTAATAGCCTCCCTCAAAGCGATCTGAGTAAGGAGGATAAAACGCTGCGCCGAGCCACACACACGGCTATCAAAGAAGTTACAGAAGACATTGAAGGCGACTATCAGTTCAATACCGCTGTTTCTGAATTGATGAAACTCAGCAACGCCATCAACGACACGCCAGATAAAACCACGCTGGCGTTTGCAGAGAGCGTCCAGACCTTAGTATTGCTACTTGCGCCCTTTGCTCCTCACATTGCCGATGAGCTATGGTCGCAAATGGGCGATCGCTCATCCGAGCCTGCATCATCGGTACATCAGCAGCCTTGGCCCGTGGTAGATGAGGCCGCACTGGTTGCCGACGAGATTACGCTGGTGGTTCAAATCATGGGCAAAACCAGAGGTACCCTGCAAGTTCCTTCAGGTGCTGATAAGGCTGCCTTAGAAGCTTACGCACGTCAGTCAGAAGTAGCTCAGCGGTACTTAGAAGGCAAGCAGATTAAGAAAGTCATTGTTGTCCCTGGCAAGCTGGTCAATTTTGTAGTGGCGTAGCCCGTAAGGAGCTAAGACCACTAGGCGAAAACACCAAGTTATCAAGGGATGGAAAAACTAAGCTTCTAAGCCGAGGCCATCCCTGATAGAATTTCGGTAAAAAGACACAAGGTTTCTTAAAATGCCTTCTTTATCGACAGGTTCTCTAAAGCAAGCATCTGTACCGTCAGATCCTCGCTCAGATGTCCGAGTTGGGCTGGGTAAGGTTCTGCTAGTTGAAGACGAAGCACTCATTCGGGAAACCGTCGCTTTATCTTTGGCCGATGAGGGATTTGAGGTGCTGGTTGCGAGTAACGGTCAGCAGGCGTTAGAAATGCTCATAGGGAGCCCTGGCGGTAAAAAAGAGGGGGCTAAAGCGGCGATCGCAGACATCAACTTAATAATCCTAGACCTCATGCTGCCTGGTATGAATGGCCTAGACCTATGTCGGTTAATCCGCCATCGAGGGCTGAACATTCCCATTTTGATTTTAAGCGCAAAAGGCACCGAGACCGACCGGGTACTAGGCTTAGAAGTTGGTGCTGATGACTATCTCACCAAGCCTTTCGGCATGAAAGAGCTAATTGCCCGCTGCCGAGCCTTGCTGCGGCGATACCGATCTAAAAACCAGCAGGCTGAGCGATCCGTTCGCAAGTTTGAAGATATCGCTTTGCATATTGACGAATGTCGCGTATTTTTGTCAGACAAAGAAGTAAGCCTGTCGCCCAAAGAATTCAAAATATTAGAGCTGCTCATGAGCCAGCCAAAGCGCGTGTGGTCTCGCGATCAAATTATTGATCAGGTGTGGGGCTACGATTTTATGGGTGACAACAAAACGGTGGATGTTCATATTCGCTGGCTGCGCGAAAAGTTAGAAGAAAACCCTAGCAGCCCTCAGTATCTTAAAACAGTGCGCGGCTTTGGCTATCGATTGGGTTAGGGGTTCTATCGTATTACAAATGTATGACAAATTATGCAAAAGCAGATTTGCCCGGTCTGGTTGCCGGGGAATATAAAAGCTGGCTATCGGTTTGTTGAAGGCGCTGCTGCGGGTAATATCTTGCTGGGTCACCGAGCCAAGGGCGACCCTACATTTTTGCAAAAGTAGAGAAAGACATCGTGAGGGCAGATAATTCCTTAATTGAGCGACTGCAAAAATTACCGATCAGGCGTTTGCTGCGGTTTGGCATCGTGGGCTTCAGCGGCTTGTTTGTAGATATGGCGATATTTTATCTGCTGCGTGAGCTAATCGGCCTGCCTTTGTATCTCAGTACGGCAGTCTCTATTGAAGTTGCTATTGTCAATAACTTTTTATGGAATGACGCTTGGACATTTGCCGACTTAGCTCAAAAGCAAAAGGGCTGGGGCGCTCGGCTCACAAGATTTTACAGATTCAATCTAGTTTGCTTAACAGGCGCTGCCCTGCAAATTGGGATTATGGCGATGATTTTGGCAGTTCCAGCCGTGAGCCAACTCACAGAACTCGCAGGTAGACTCATTACCGCCGCCTGGACACACAATGCAGATGAGTATTTTGCGAAGGTGCTAGCGATTGTGCTAGTCACGCTCTGGAACTTTTGGCTCAACCTTAAACTTAGCTGGCGTACTTAAAGCCCTCTGTTTTCACAAAGCCGAACTTTGTAGCGTTGGACGCTCATAAACACTTAGCTCAAAGCTATCTAGGTTCATTGTCCCTCTCAAGGACTGTTGCTCCGCTAAACGATAGCGACTGCGTAGAAGCTGCTCAGTCCCGTTCGCTAGGCCGTTAAGCTCAGCAGAGGTTTCAGGCGCATCCCAGAGCGGAAAGTTTGACTGTAGCCATAATATTCGCGCATAGCTTTGCTGATTTAACGCGGCGGCTAGCGCGGCTGTCACGTCAGCAGGCGCGGTTGCTAAAACGTCTGGATTAGCGGCTTCGTCTAGATAGTATGCCAGCCGAGTAACATGGCCCCAGGCTCTAGAGTTCATCACCACGAGCGTTGGGCCATTGTCAGCCAAAAGCGCGGTGTTTACAGCATGAAACATTTGGCGATCGCGCCCCTCAAAATCACCAATATTCACAGCTAAATACGTCGCCAATATTCCGGCGGTTAGCACCTCACGCCATCGCCCCGTAGTTTTCTCCAACCAGGCCGCTATCAGCAGCAGGCAACCGGGCAAAACCACAATCGTCGCTCGCCCCCAGCCAAACCCAAGCGTATTTTTGTTGGCCACGATATCTACACTCAAAGCCAGCAGCAAAGGAAATAGGCCCAGCAAAGCGCAGGTTACCAGCACCCAATACTGCCGCCTTCGATATAGGCTAGCCACGCACATTACGACAAAACCAATCGCACCACAGCCGATTGCGATCGCTGCTGGCTTAATCGGTGCATCCATGGGCAGCATACTGGTAGTCAAATGACCTAGCAATAGATAATTTGCCAGCGTCTGCGCCAAATCTTGACCATGCTGCAATGTCGTTTGCAATAGATTGCCCGAAGGAGAAAGGCGTTCTAACACGTCTTGCCGATTGGCTAGCTGCTGTAGCGTGCCCCATATTCCCCATGGCATAAATAAGGCGGCCCCACAGCCCAACGTTAAACCATTTTGCAGCCAATGCTTGCGGTCTAAAAACAGCGCTAACGCCGCTAGCGCAAAAAACCAGTACCCGAACAAGTATTGGGTCATTAGCCCAGCCGCTAAAGAGATGGCAACGCCCCCTCGCAGCAGCCAGCGCTGCCAGTTTTTCGGCTGTCTGCCGACGACAAAACTATTCGCGACAAAACTATTGACGGCAACAGATGTTTCAACAACAGGCTCAATCGATTTATCTACTCGCATGAGCACCAACAAACACAGCGTGCTGATGCTGACCCAAAGCAACAGAGGCGAGTACATGCGAAAGTTCAGAGAATGAGAGAGAAAGAAGGGATTTAACGCCAGCAACGCCGCGAAAATTAGCCCGCCTCGCGTCCCTAAAATCCGCCGACCCAAAAAGTAAGCCATGCAGAGTGTTGCCAAGCTCATCAGCACCAAAGAGCTTCGGATTGCGCTTTCACTGGTGCCAAACAGCCGCATCCACATATTGCCAATGAGATAAAGTAGAGGCGGATGAGGTTCGCTTAAGTCGCTCGTGATGACGGCTTTTATATTTTCTATCGCATCTCCTAAGCCACGTTCAGCCGGAATGGTGAGCAGCGTTGAAATATCGCTTAGCGCAAAGGGAACGTTTTCGGGTAGCTGATAGCTGTTTTTTTGACCTGACGAAAATAATAGGGAAAGCGTTTCGTCATACCAAAACTCTCGCTTGCCTGCCC
>JBARVS010000227.1:0-4198 GCA_049646385.1 Phormidesmis sp.
GGTACTGAGCGCCGTTGGCCTTTAGCTTGTTAGCCAAGTCGAGGTCGTTGGTAATGCCTTTGTATTTATATGACTGGTAAGACACCTCGATAGAAGCCTTTGCTAGGCTAAGTAGCTGCTCGTCCGTACAGTCTACGGGCCTAAGCTGAGGATGCAGCCTAGCGACAAACAAAATTTCGCTGCGCAAATAGTTACCGATCCCAGCCAAAAAGTGCTGATCGAGATAGAGCGACGATAGGCGGCGGCGGTAATGTTTTTTAGACTTTAAAGATGTCTGCAGCGTTTTTGGCTTTAGCCCCGCGCTTAAAACATCGGGGCCAAGCTTACTCAAAAAAGGATGGCCGTCTATTTCAGACTGACTGCTGAGTATTTGAATATCTGAGGCGCTATACAGCAGCGCCGACTTTTTAGCATTGTGAATCGCAAACCGAAGCTGACGGTTGGTTTCAGGCAGGTCATGGGCCTTGCGCACCATCCATTTACCATAAAGCTGATTATGGCTGTACACGCTCAGGCCATTGTCAAAATGTATTAGCATTGCCTTGCCCCGAGTTTCTACCTCACTCACCCGGCAGCCTGTCAAGTCAGCCTCAAAGTGCTTAAGATGCTCAAACGCAAAAAAGATTTCAGTAGTAGGATACGGGCAGATAGCGCGCTCAATTTTATCAGCAGCGATCCGAATTTCAGGGCCTTCAGGCATGGAAATAGAAAGATTACAAAATAGTCGTTTACAAAGCAGCCCGACAAATCCGTACGGTATCGTAATCATAAGTTAAATTCAAACATCATGCCGCTAGCCCAGCCCCACTCTGACGCTCATCCCAAAGCCCACGCCAAAGCCAGACCCCTTAAACCGGGCGCAGCCAAACCCGCCAAAGAGCGATGCAGCGAGTGCGGCCTGTGCGACACCTCATACATTCACTACGTTAAAGACGCCTGCGCCTTTTTAAACCAGCAGATTAGCCAGTTAGAATCTGCCAACCATGGCCGCAGCCGCCAGCTAGAAAACGAAGATGAGCTGTATTTTGGCGTACAGCAAAAGATGGTTGCCGCCCGCAAGCTTGCCCCGATAGACGGCGCACAGTGGACGGGCATCGTCAGTACCCTGGCCATTGAAATGCTCAACCGGGGCTTAGTAGAAGGCGTCATCTGCGTACAAAACACCGAAGACGATCGCTTTCAGCCCTTGCCCGTCATCGCTCGTACCCCAGCAGATATTTTGGCGGCGCGAGTAAATAAGCCCACCCTATCGCCGAATCTGTCCGTACTCGATCAGGTAGAGCGCTCCGGCATGAAGCGCCTGCTCGTGATTGGCGTCGGCTGTCAAATTCAGGCCCTTCGCACCGTGCAAGACAGCCTCGGCCTTGAAAAGCTGTACGTACTAGGAATGCCCTGCGTAGACAACGTAACGCGCGCGGGCCTGCAAAAGTTTTTAGACACCACCAGCCGCTCACCCGAAACCGTCGTTGCCTACGAATTTATGCAGGACTTTCAGGTGCACTTTAAGCACGAAGATGGCTCAGAAGAGAAAGTGCCCTTTTTTGGCCTAAAGACTAACCAGCTCAAAGACGTATTCGCGCCCTCCTGCATGAGCTGCTTCGACTATACCAACGCTTTGGCAGATATTGTGGTGGGCTATATGGGTGCGCCCTTTGGCTGGCAGTGGATTGTGGTGCGCAATGACACGGGCGCAGAAATGTTTGACTTGCTAGAGGGGATTATTGAGACGCAGCCAGTGATGAGTGGGGGCGATCGCACCCAAGCCGTACAAAACAGCATCCCCGCCTATGACAAAGGCGTCACCCTGCCGATGTGGGCGGCCAAGCTGATGGGCGTCGTCATCGAAAAAATCGGCCCCAAAGGATTAGAATACGCCCGCTTTTCTATCGACTCGCACTTTACCCGCAACTACCTATACACCCAGCGCAACCATCCCGACAAGCTAGAAGCGCACGTGCCTGAATTTGCCAAGCGAATTGTTAGCCAGTACAAGCTACCTGAAAAGTAGGGCTCACACAGTCCTGCTCATTGCGGATGGTGAGGAGCGATCGCACTCCACTGCTTTTAAACATCGGGTGCAATAGTTATCGTACTTTCCACTTTCCACTTTCCCTTGTCATATTCCTTATGCGTTAAAACATAGCAAATTGTCCTAGAACTGCTGAATCACTTTCTCTCAAAGACTTGCCAGCAAATAATGTACCGGAAATCCCTCATCCTAAATCCTTCTCCCGAGGGGAGAAGGACTTTGATCTGGCCCCCCTTCTCCCTTTGGGAAAACGCACTATGCCACCCAGGTGTTGCTAAACTGTGTCTTTAAAGGGTTGGGGGATGAGGGCAACAAGATGCTAATGCGTTGGGCCGTCATTTAAGCGCACGTCCCTCAGCAGTGTCTTGTATTTCTCTTTTTAAGATAAAAAAGAAGGGCTGCTGCGATTCTTTGTAGTCCATTAAGCCAAATAGAGTATTCTCGTCGATTCTTCTAAATACGTCATGAATCGGCAGATGATCATAAATCATAGTGGCGCTGATTTTCCCTCTGTACTCCGTCATTCGCAGCCTTGCCTGACTCTTCTCGGTTTTCAGCAGCGGACTGAACAGAGTGTATAGAGGTTTGGCAGCATCATTTTTAGGAATGGGCAGGCGCAGGGCCAGCTTCATCATTTGTGGGTTCGGTGAAATCTTATAAATTTCATGATTCCCGTTTAAGAACAGCAGCGGATGAACGCACTCTTCGCTAACAAATTCTTTGCCGTACCAGTTAGCAACTTCTAGCAGTCCATCCATCGGGTGCGCGGTAGCAAAGCCCGAGCCCTGCCATCGACCTAGCATAAAGTCAATATCTACGGTTTCTAACTGGTCGAACAGTGCTAGAGCTTCTGCCGCAGTTGTATTGTCTTGCTGTAGGATTTCGTCGATTCTGTTGAGGGTGAGCATTAGCTTTTGTGTAGGATGTTTTATTATGGTAGCGAATACAAAGTGCTAAAGCACAGGTACAGAGTGCTAAAGCACGGGTCTAAAGTGCAGCGGTGGCAAATACAGCGGCGGTAAATCCAAACTTTTGAAAGCGATAGATACGTTATGCTATTAGATACACTGCGAGAAAGGCGAGAAGAGATTTTGCAGATTGCCGCCAAGCATGGGGCTTTTAACGTGCGGGTGTTTGGCTCGGTGGTGCGCGGTGAGGAAACCGCAGAAAGTGATATTGATTTTTTGATTGATTACGACCGGGAGAAAACCACGCCTTGGTTTCCAGGCGGACTGCTGATGGACTGGCAGGATTTATTGAATCGAAAGGTAGATGTGCTGACAGAAGGGGGCATCAGTCCTTTAATTCGAGAGCGAATTTTGTTGGAAGCGAAGCCGTTATGACGGATGAGAGAGATGCTGTCTATTTGGAGTATATTTCAGACTGTGCTGCGCTGATTCGAGACTATACTAGCGGCGGTGAGTCTGAATTTATGAGTAACGTGCTGCTCCAAGATGCGGTGTTGCGTCGCCTACAGACAATGGCAGAATCGACTCAAAGACTTTCTGAGAACTTGAAAGCAAAAGCACCAGAAGTTGATTGGAGGGCGCTAGCAGGTTTTCGGAATATATTGGTTCACGATTATCTCAACGGTGTTGACATGGAGAGAGTGTGGGACGCCATTGTCAACTATTTACCAGCGTTAGAAAAAGCTGCACGAGAATTAAGAGAAATCACAGAGGCGACGCAAGAATAACAGGCAATTTTGGCCGCGCTAGGCGAGACACAGCCAGCGGCGCAGTTTGCTTTACGCGCTGGATGGACTATCAATGGCTGGCTGAATGGCATTTTGCCAGCTCATAGCGGCTTGAGTATTGGGATGGTCTATGCCTAGTGTTGGGATATAGATGTTTAGGGCTTGCTGAATATAGGATAAGGCTTTTTGATGTCTTTGGGTTTGGTGATAGAGCGCGGCGAGATTAAACAGACTGGTAGCGGTGTCAGGATGTTGATCGCCCAGCTCGGCTTTCCTAATTTCGAGCGCTTCTACATACAGCGGTTCGGCTTCCCCATAGCGACCCTGCGAATCGTACAGCCCTGCTAAGTTATTCAGACTGGTAGCGGTGTAGGGATGGCGATCGCCCAGCTCGGCTTTCCTAATTTCGAGCGCTTTGAGAAACAGCGGTTCGGCTTCCCCATAGCGACCCTGCGAACGATACAGCCCTGCTA
>JBARVS010000228.1:0-6736 GCA_049646385.1 Phormidesmis sp.
CGGCTACAGCCCGCGAGTAAAGCGAGAGTGTTGAATGCTTCGCCTCAGCTTGCTTCTCCTCAATCTGCTATAGAGGACTGGTTCTACACCGTAGATTGGCAACCTCTACCTTTACTCAAGAGGGCCAATGTACAAGGGATTGTTCAGCAGATGGCTGATGGTTTTTTGGAGGCGATCGCTACCCCACAAACCCAGTCATATCTTGAATTGCTGCCTCAGCTTGAGCGGCTAAGCCTAAGCTATATTAAAGCGGCGCTAGATAGCTTTCATAGTGAAGCAGAAGCCAGAGAAGTAGACCCTTCTCATCAAAATCTATTTCACCGATTGATAGAGATAGAATCTACTAGCATCCAAACCGACCAACTAGCCCCTCAAGCTGTTTTTGAAAATCTTCTAAAACAACATCCCGAAGCGCAATCCGAACTATCCTTAATCCGCCGCTGCGGAGAGAACTTAACGGCTGTTCTCAAAGGCACAGTCGATCCGCTAACGCTTTTGGCCCCAAATGGCGACTTAACCGACTTGACTCAGCTATATCAAGCCTCACCAGGGGCGCGTCTAATGAATAAACAGATTCAGCAGATAGTAGAAAAGCTGATAGGCAGCGCTGCCCGTCCGCTGCGCATCTTAGAAATTGGCGCAGGCACAGGCGGGACAACTGCTCACTTATTTCCCCATTTAAACCAGTCAAGCTATGTATTCACAGATATTTCTCCCATATTTTTAGCCAAGGCTAAAGATCGTTTTGCTAACTATGCCAACATCACCTATCAGAAACTAAATATTGAGCAATCTATCGAGTCTCAGGGCTTTAAGGCAGGCGGCTACGATTTAATTGTGGCCTCAAACGTGCTACATGCAACGGCGGATATCGCAGCCGTATTGGAACGGGTGCGATCGCTCCTCACCCCCAAAGGCAATCTCATCCTTTTAGAAGGCACCCAGCCCCTCATCTGGCTCGATCTCATCTTCGGCATGACCGCAGGCTGGTGGAAACGCTCTGGCCATCCACTACTTTCTGTCGCGCAATGGCAGCAACACCTACAGTCCGCTGGATTCGAGCGAGCGATCGCGCCAGCCGCCTCAGACCCATCTGCCTCACAAAATCTACCTCAGTCTATTATTGTTGCAAGTGCGCCGCCAGAAACACACTCTGCCGATAGCTGGATAGTCCTAACCGACTCTACTGACGATTTGGGTATACAGCTAGCAAAGACAACAAACAGCCGATTTCTACCCAAAGAAGATACTTTCTCCACGGCGCTCCAAGAAATATTGGACAACGATATGTGGCCAGAGAAAATAGTTTATCTTACGGATCGAACTAACTCAATTGAAATATCTGAAAGCGCCTTTATATCAGCCATTCAGAAAGCATCTGTAGAGATACTGACGCTAGTAAAATTACTGACTTCTCGAACTAACTCAGTGCCTCAGCTAACCATTGTGACCAGAGGTGCGGTCGATGGACAAAACGGCTTTGCTCAGTCTCCAATATGGGGATTGGCACGGGTTGTAGAGATGGAATATCCTGCGCTGAAGTGTCGCCGTATTGACCTTGAAGAAACTTCAACAACGCAGCAAGCAGAACTACTCATTAAAGAACTACAGTCTCTTGAACAAGAAAAAGCCGTTTCCTATCGCCACGGCAAACGTAGAGTCGCTCGATTAGTCACCAGTTCTGAAAACGAAGATAGAAAGAACAATTTGCTAATATTTCCAAACAGTCCTTTTAAGCTTGCTCTACCTAGTAAAGGAAGCCCTGACAACTTGCAGCTAGTGCCACATGCTCGGCAACAGCCTCAAGCGGGAGAGGTTGAGATTCGCGTACTGGCGGCAGGACTCAACTTTATTGACGTGCTAGATGCGCTGGCGCTGTTGCCGTTTGAGCGCGACTGGCTGGGGGTAGAGTGCGCGGGAGAGGTGGTGGCAGTCGGTGCTAACGTTGAACAGTTTGCGGTGGGCGATGCGGTGATGGCCCTAGCCGCCGGTAGCTTTAGCGAGTATGTGACGGTGCCGGTAGAACGGGTGGTGGGACAGCCGCAGAACCTGAGCGCTCGGGAAGCGGCCACTATTCCTGCAAACTTTTTGACGGCTCACTACGCTTTGCAGGTGGTGACTGAGCTAAAGCAGGGCGATCGCATCTTAATCCATTCAGCCGCAGGCGGTACGGGCATGGCAGCGGTCAAAATTGCCCAGCAGGTAGGCGCAGAAGTATACGCAACGGCTAGCCCCAAAAAGTGGGACGCTCTTAGAGAAATGGGCATTCGAGAAATGGGCATTCGACACATCCTAAACTCTCGCACTTTGGATTTTGCCGATGACATTATGACTAGCACCCACGGGCAAGGGGTAGATGTTGTACTGAACGCGCTATCGGGTGAGTTTATTGAGAAAAGCTTATCGGTATTGTCGGATGGTGGGCGCTTTGTGGAGATTGGTAAGCGCGATATTTGGACATCGCAGCAGGTAGATACGCTCAGGCCAGATGTGGGCTATCACGTTATTGACCTGCTATCGCTTGCCGAGCGTCAGCCTCAGCAGATTCAGACCATGTTGCAGCGGCTAAAAGAACAGTTTGAAGCAGGGCAGCTATTGCCGAATTGCGATCGCACCTTCCCCATCTCAAAAGCTCCTAGCGCCTTCCGCTACATGCAGCAGGCCCAGCATATCGGTAAGATTGTGCTAGACGTTGCTCGATCTACAGAACCGTCTGCTCTAAACGCAGAATCGCCAGTAGTAACCGCCGATGGCACCTACCTCATTACCGGCGGCACGGGCGGTTTGGGGCTAGCTACCGCTGAATGGCTGGTTGAACAAGGCGCTCGCCATCTGGCTTTGCTAAGCCGCCGAGGACTGGCAAAGAATTCCGCAGTAGATAGCTGGATTGAACAATGTGCTGAAACAGGTGTAGAAGTTTCTGTTATAGCAGCAGATGTGGCTAATCGAGAGCAGTTAGCATCGGCGATCGCCACCGCTAAAGCAACGCTCCCTCCTTTAAAAGGCATCGTTCATGCCGCAGGCGTTTTGGCAGACGGCGTTTTGCAGCAGCTTGACTGGCCGCAGATGGAGAAAGTCTTAGCGCCGAAAGTTTGGGGTGCGTGGAACCTGCATCAGCTTACAGCGGATTGTGCTTTGGACTTTTTCGTGCTGTATTCTTCAGCCGCATCTTTGCTAGGTTCGCCCGGACAAGGAAGCCACGTAGCCGCAAACAGCTTTTTAGATGCGTTAGCCCGCTATCGTCACCGACAGGGACTGCCTGCGGTCAGCATCAACTGGGGGCCTTGGTCTAAGGTGGGTTCGGCAGCGGGGCAGCAGGTAAGTGAGCAAATGCGGCAGAGAGGGATTGGCGCGATCGCTCCCAAACAGGGCTTGCAAGCGCTGGCAAAAATACTCGCCCAACCAGAACTCGCCCAAATCGGCGTTATCCCTATCGACTGGCCTCAGCTACAGCAGCAGGGCATCAAAGACGATTTGTTCTTCTCGAATTTTGCAGAAAAGAGCGTAGAAGAATACAACAATCAACAGTCTCAGAAGAATATATCTGAAAGCAATCTTACCAATAGTGACAACTGGTTGCCTCAACTCACGGCACTGCCGCAAAGACGGCGCGTTGCCTTTCTCACGCAAAAACTTCAGGCAGAAATTGCTAAGGTACTAGACCTTCCTGCTCACAAACGGGTAGAGCCGACAGCAAGTTTCTTCGACATGGGCATGGACTCACTAATGTCTGTAGAGTTAAAAAATCAGCTAGATATCAAGCTCGGACAGCCCATCGCGTCCACCGTCATTTTTGAGTATCCCACTGTTCAATCTTTGGCTGACTACCTAGTAGCTGCAACCAGTCAGCCTAGCGAACCTGAACCCGATCCACCGCCCGACAGAGCAGGCGATCGCGCAGACATCTCTACGGAAATACCGTCAGATATTGAAACAGAGCTAGCCGCCCTCGAAACCATGCTTTCAAAAACATAACCGCTCAAAAACTTAAACTGCTCAGCCTCTATCCAACTTTCTAAAGCGTCATGATTGAAGTCTCTCAAAATTCGTCCCATTCTTCCCAGACTTCCGAGCGCGTACTTAAGGCGTTAAAAGAGGCGCGATCGCAGCTAGCAGCCGTTGAACAAAACCGCAGTGAGAAAATTGCCATCATCGGCATGGCTGGACGCTTTCCAGGTGCAGATAATCTCGAAGAATTCTGGGATTTGCTCGAACAGGGAAAATCGGGTATTAGAATGCTATCTGACGAGGAACTGCTGGCTGCTGGCATTTCTTCTGATACCTTTGAGCAGCCAAACTACGTGCGAGCCTATGCTAGCTTTTCAGATCCAACCGGGTTTGATGCGCCGTTTTTTGGCTACGCGCCCCGAGAGGCCGAACTCATCGACCCACAGCACAGAGTCTTTTTAGAATGTGCCTGGAGCGCCTTGGAAAATGCGGGCTACGACAGTCAACAATATGAGGGCAGGATTGGCGTGTATGGCGGTGCGGCGCTCAACAGCTACATTGTAAATCTCCATTCCCATCCAGAAATTCGAGACTCCATTAGTCCGGTTCAGGCAGTCGTCAGTAATGTGATGGGGCTGATGCCCACCCGCGTTTCCTATCAGCTTGATCTTAAGGGGCCAAGCTGTGGCATTCAAACCGGCTGTTCTACCGCCCTAGTCGCCATCCATACGGCTTGCCAAAGTCTGTTAAAGCAGGAGTGCAACGTGGCTTTGGCGGGTGGCGTCACTATTAACAATGCCACGCCTGCGGGATATTTTTATCAGACTGAGAGCATCGCTTCGCCGGACGGTGTTTGTCGGGCTTTCGATGCAAACGGGCAGGGCACGGTTTTTGGCAATGGCGTGGGGATTGTTGTGCTTAAAAGGCTGAGAGAGGCACAGGCAGATGGCGATTATATTTACGCTGTGATTAAAGGCTCGGCGGTGAATAATGACGGCGCTGATAAGGTGAATTTGATTGCGCCTAGCGTCTCTGGTCAGGCGGCAGTGATTAGAGAGGCGATCGCGCAAGCAAACATCGATCCAAACACCATTAGTTATATAGAAGGTCACGGCACCGCTACGCCTATGGGCGATCCCATTGAAGTTGCAGCGCTAAACAAGGCTTTTAGCACCTTGCAATCAGCCCCTCAAACCCAGCGATCCACTTGTGCCCTGGGTTCAGTGAAAACAAATCTAGGCCATCTTGACGCGGCGGCGGGCGTAGCTGGCCTCATTAAAACTGTTTTAGCGCTTCAGCACAAAACAATTCCGGCTAGCCTCAACTACGAGCAAGCCAATCCTAAAATTGATTTTCAAAATGGCCCTTTTGTAGTGAGTCAGCAGCGAACTGACTGGCCAAAAGGAGAAACGCCCAGACGTACGGGAGTGAGTTCTTTTGGAATGGGCGGCACGAATGCTCATGCGATTGTAGAAGAAGCTCCTGAGAGATTGGCCGATCCCGCTGTGGAAGTATCTTCCTTACAGCTCATCATGCTTTCTGCCAAGACACCCACGGCTTTGAATAAATCAGCTCAAAATTTAGCGGATTATCTACAGCGCCATCCTGAAATACCGCTAGCAGATGTTGCCTACACGCTGCAAGTTGGGAGGCGCTCTTTTGCTCACAGGTGGTTTTGTTTGTGCCAGACGACAGGGGATGCGATCGCTCAATTACAGCAAACCAACGGCGGTTTGATAGAGGCAACAAGCAGCAGCGAGAAATCTGTTGTATTTATGTTCTCGGGACAGGGTTCTCAGCATATAGGTATGGCCAAAGGACTGTACGAGACAGAGCCAGTATTTAAGCGCTCCTTCGATCAATGTTCTGAGATATTGGCGCGTGAAGACATTGATCTGTTTAAGGTTGTGTATCCGCTAGCGCAGACAGGCGAGACTATTCTACAAGAGGATTTTCCTCTATATTCAACCTGCTACGCTCAGCCAGCTATTTTCGCCGTTGAATATGCGCTCTGTCAACTATGGCTATCTTGGGGAATTCGGCCTCAAGCCCTCATCGGCCATAGCATTGGTGAATATGTGGCGGCTTGTGTGGCAGGTGTTTTCTCTTTGGAATCGGCGATCGCCCTCGTTGCCCAAAGAGGCCAGCTCATGCAGCGCTGCGAGCCGGGTTCTATGCTGTCAGTTTTGCAAGCCGCCGAAACTCTACAGCCCCTGTTGCCGCCAAACGCTGAGATTGCAGCCATCAACGGCCCTCAAAACTGCGTTGTCTCTGGGCCAACCGCAGTTATCGAAACCGTTCAACAACAGCTAGAGCGTCAAAACATTCCCTGTCGTTTGCTATCAACCTCTCACGCTTTTCATTCAGCGATGATGGACGCGGCCCTAGGGGATTTTGCCGAAGCGCTCACACATATCACGCTCTCACCGCCTAGCATAGATATTATATCTAATGTCACAGGCACCTGGCTCGAAGATGATGAAGCGACTAATCCTGATTACTGGGTGCGTCAGCTACGCGCTACGGTGCAGTTCAGCCAAGGCATTTCAGAAGTTTTAACGCTGCCGAATCCTATTTTGTTGGAAGTGGGGCCAGGTCATACGCTCACGAAGCTAGCACAACAGCATTTATCTACAGAACGAGAAGGCTTGCAGGATGAGAGCGATACTCCGCAGGAGTGGCTTCGCGATCGCATCCCAGTCATCCAATCTCTCCCACATCCTAAAACAACAGAAGCCGACATCCACACATTCATGACAGCGCTAGGAAATCTCTGGAAGGCAGGCGC
>JBARVS010000229.1:0-6845 GCA_049646385.1 Phormidesmis sp.
GCTGTGACCTTTGCGCTTCTGATGAGCTATCTGACCGGCTAGCTGGATCGTCAGCGTCATCTAAATCGACAATCTGGCCGTTGAAGAATTGGGCAAATCGTTTAATGTTGTCCTGATCTTGATTAACAGCCCACCGATCAGGGCGCTGGTCGGTCGGTAGCCCCGCAGCAGGCAAACCTGACTTCTGTGGAGGTGATGGTGATGAGGACGGCTTTGAATGAGCTGCTTCCGGTGGCGCAGGGAGCATGTGGCCATTAGCAGAATTATTGTTGGAAGCAGCGTCAGCAGACGGGCTGTGAGGAGTTTGTTCTGCAGAAGGCGTTTTATCCGGCGAGTTTGAAGGGGTAAGATGAGTTTGCGGCGGGCTATGTGCGGCGCTAGGCTTAGAATCTTTGACTGGCGGGGCAGCGCGGTGGAGCTGATGGGGTGGCTGTACCTGCCCCGACTCAGGCTTTTTTCCATCGGAATCTTCTGCCTTTAGCACCTCCAAAGAGACTTTTATCGGACGCTGAAAAATAGACTTGAAGGCAGCCTCTAAGTTAGGGACTCTTTCTCGGGCCATTTTTTGCAGCGTGGGCGAGCGAAATCCGACGGTCGCACCAACGCCATCAAAGCTGATGAGCACCCCTTGCTGAGACATCAGCATCTGAGTGCCTCGTGGCGCTAACGCCGCTAAAATCTTTGTCCAAAGGTCATCTAAAGTACCAAAGGCAACTTCAATTGGCTCAGCCGGACTCGCATCGCCATCAGCAGGCTGAGTAGGCGGATTGGAAGGCTCATTGCTAGAAGATGAAGCCTGCTTTTCTATTTGTTCACTGGTTGGTTCACTGGCTGGTTCGCTGGTTGGTTCACTGATTTGTTCATTAGGCTGATCCACTGTTTGAGGGGTTGGCGGGTCAGCAGGCAAATCAATCGGTTGACGAATGGTTTTTGCTGAAGGCGGGATCGTCGGAACGATTGGGGGTGGATTGGCCACTGATAATACAGAACGGGCGGGGCTAGCGCTACCTGTTGTCTGCTGTGCCTGCTGCGTGAGTGCGCCCAAGGCACTAGGCAGCAGCCCGGTTAAAGTAATTTCTAGCCATAGGCGGGGCTGAGTTGTGTTTTTGACCTGTACTTCTGCTGTTTGCAGCTTTTGCTGACTGGCGAGTAGCTGAGCCGCCGATAGCTTTTGCGCAAAGGCCGTCATTTCCGCCCAGGTTGGAGGCGTAATGGCGACCATATCTATGCGGGCGGGCGCGCTTTTGGCAATCAGCAGGTCGCGATAAAAACCGACCAGGCTTTGCAGCACAATCAGCGGCTCGCGGCCTTTGTCCATCAGGTGACGAGTTCGCTCTAATAGGGCAGTGCTGTCGTCGGCAGCGATCGCCCGCACCAAATTCAGCAAGTCCCGCTCAGGCACTGCTCCCACTAAGTTCCAAACCGCCTCTATCGTAATTTCATCTGCCTGCAAGCTGAGCTGATCGAGTAGGCTTTCGGCATCGCGCAGTCCGCCCTGAGAAATTTGGGCGACTAGCTGAACAGCCGCCTCTGCAATCTGGATAGATTCTTGCTCGGCAATATAGCTCAGGTGCTTAATCATCGCGGGCAGCGGAATGCGGCGAAAGTCAAACCGCTGACAGCGAGAAATAATCGTGGGCAGCACGCGCTGCGGATCGGTCGTTGCCAGCACAAAAACCACCCGATCAGGCGGCTCTTCTAACGTTTTTAATAGGGCATTGAACGCCGCCGTACTGAGCATATGGCATTCGTCAATAACGTAGGCTTTGTACCGACACTGGACGGGGGCGAACTGCGATCGCTCAATCAACTCACGAATATTATCAACGCCAGTATTGCTGGCCGCGTCAATCTCAACGACATCTAACGCACTGCCAAGCGTAACTGAGCGGCATACATCACAAACCCCGCAGGGCGTTGCGGTAGGAGAGTCTGACTGAAGGCAGTTAAGCGACTTGGCTAAAATGCGAGCGCTGGACGTTTTACCCGTACCGCGCGGGCCGCAAAATAAATAGGCGGGGGCAATCCGATTTTGCTGTAGGGCGTTGGTGAGGGTTGTGGCGATCGCCCCTTGACCCACGAGCTGCGCAAACGTTTGCGGCCTATATTTATGGTGAAGAGGTTCGTACAAACGAGCTGACCTAGAGCAAACAGCGAGTCGCAAACTTGGGCGCTAAACCAAATGTGCTACCGCTAATAAGATATCGTCTTCACTCGGTGATTGAGCATCTATTATTTCCACCCTAACGCCTTTGCTCTAGGCTCCGCATCGGCTAGTTAGCACGCGCTGCCGCTTAAAAGGCAGCGCCAAAAGCCCCGCGCGCAGAATACAGCTCAGACGGCTCGCGAACAATGTAGGTTGCCGCTTCACTGGCCTCAGTTGGCTGCATTTTGCGGCGCTGACGGAGCTGAGCCGCTGCTAGCATAGCCGGAGAACTTTCAGCACAGCTAGATGTTTGAATTTTTGTCTGAGGCTTTTGCGGAACCTCCTTACGGCTCTCATCTAACCAGTAGCCATTCAAATAAGCATCGACTAAGCAATCAAAAGCTTCTCCCAGGGCAGTCGGCAGCGCCTGAATAATTTCATCGTGCGTTGCATAGTTGTCAATGAGCTGTCCCATTGCCTGCATCAGTAAACGGCTGTCGGTAGCGCTAGCCGTCGTACCCTTTAAAGACTGCCAGCAGGCTTCAAAAGCTTTAATTCCAGTCAGCATAGTCATCGTTTTATGGCCTGTAGAAGAAGATGGTAGCGAAGTGTCCTCGCTATTGACGTATTCCATCACGGACATTTCAGTCCGGAAAAACCCTCTCCGCAAAAGCACTGAACTTAAGTCATATCAGTTGCCATGAGCATTTTTACAGGCGTTCCCACGCAGACACCGCCCGAGTTTTCCAAAGCAGCAGCGGCGCTTCGACAGCTACAGGCAATCTCTACCCAGCCGTGACTGCCTCCTAGCGCCAAGAGTTCTCCAGCCGAAACATCGCTGTAGGTGCTTGCAGCAGGCAGGCGATGAGTTGTAAGCGGCGTTTCTAGCTCAATTTGCCAGGGCACAGGCGGAACGGCTGACTGAGGAATATTGCTGATCAAGTTGCCAAAGCCGTCTATATATTGGATGCTGCCAGCGCACAGCGTTTGATCACTCTTTAATGGGTAGGATGACGGCTGTAGAAGCTGGCTGAACGGCGGTAGCTGCGGTTGAACTAGCGTGTTGGGATCGATGCGATCGCCCAACGCATCTATCGGCACCCCGCTAGCCAAATGCGCTGCTGCAGGCGCAAAAATATCTCGCCCGTGAAACGTATGGCTGATAGGAAGACTAGGCCAATGACTAGAATGATTAGATAGAGGCGATCGCCAGTAGTCAGCATTCGTCAGCGCCACCGCCGCCAATATCGGCTCACTCGCCAAAACACCGCTAAACAAGCCATTATCTGGCCCGACCAAAAAGCCGCCTGCCCACTGCACCGCCACCGCCCGCCGCGCCGAGCCCACGCCAGGATCCACCACCGCCACATGAACCGTACCCACCGGAAAATATGGATAGGCCATCATCAAAGCAAATCTAGCCGCTAGCACATCCTGCGGCGCAATCGCATGTGTTAAATCGCACGTAACGACATCAGGCACAATCGAGGCGATCGCCCCCTTCATCACAGCAACATAGACATCTTTACTGCCAAAATCGCTGAGTAATGTAATCATGCTTAGAACCTCCCTACTTCTCATCAGCCAAAGCAAGTGTCATTTAATACCCAACACCTGTGATTGCGATCATTGATTGTACGCAAATACTTGCCTTTAATATGTACTTGGTGCGCTCGATATGTCTATTAGCCAATCGGAGAATCAGTCTGAGTCAACTGCCCCAACCCTCGATCAGAGCATCAAGGCGCTTTCTCTAGATAAAATTCAACGGCATATCTTCATATGCGCCGATCAAACCGTGCCGAAATGCTGCGACAAGGCAGAAAGTATAGTTGCTTGGAACTACCTAAAAAAGCGACTCAAAGCGCTAAAGCTAGATGTTTCTATCAACGAGTACTCTACCTTTGTTTTTAGAACCAAAGCCAACTGCTTACGGGTGTGTCAAAAAGGGCCAATTCTACTGGTTTATCCAGACGGTATTTGGTATCACAGCGTCACACCAGAGGTTATCGAGCGCATTATTCAAGAACACTTAATCGGAGGCAAAGTAGTTTCAGAGCATTGTTTTTTGCAGCACCCTCTCTCCTCAATTGATCGGTAATCTACGCCTTGAGCCTAATTCACCTGCGCTCATTTCGTATCTTCCAAACGCTTGAGCTGAGTGATGTTATTGATATTTTGGGAATACTTGATATATCAAAATCAGTGTTCACCCCCTCACATAAATTTCGCTGAGCGCCCTGTCACTAATAGCTAGCCTATTGGTTAAGCTGCCTTGGCACAGTTTCTATTTATTCAGTATCCATTATTCTCTTTTCAAGAGACGCATACGAGCGAGCATACGGCATGAAAGAAGGTAATACAGGGGATCAAAAAAAGCTTTTACTCATTGATGATGATCCTAATCTCATCCTGTTAGTAAAAGACTATTTAGAGTTCCGAGGCTATCAGGTGGTAACAGCAGGCAACGGACGAGAAGCGCTCTTGGCCCTTTCCGATCTGTCCCCCGACATGATTATTTGCGATGTAATGATGCCAGAAATGGACGGCTATGCTTTTGTTGAGCAGGTTCGTCAAGATCCGGGCAAAAGCTGGATTCCTATCCTATTTCTGTCCGCCAAAGGACAGAGCCAAGATCGGGTAAAGGGTCTAACCACAGGCGCTGATGTTTACATGGTGAAGCCGTTTGAGCCCGAAGAGCTAGTTGCCCAAGTAGAGTCTTCTTTAAAGCAGGCCACCCGCCTGATTCATCATCAAAACAAAGGGCCCAATTCTATCCCAACAATTCAGGTTCCTTTCGACGTAGAGCTAACGCCAACCGAGCTAAAGGTGGTGCAGTTTGTAGCTCGCGGCATGGCAAACCGTCAAATCGCTGACGAGCTAAACGTTAGCCAGCGCACGATTGAAAGCCACGTGAGCAACATGCTAGGGAAGACGGGACTGCACAACCGCACGGAGCTAGCGCGTTGGGCCGTGGAAAACAACAAGGCGTAGGGAAAAAAATAAAGGAGGAAGGTAGCGGATCTAAAAAAGTTTCTTAGCTACCTTCCTCTATTTTATAATTCTTTTCTAAAATGTCGGCAACCTTTGATATAATTGAGTTCCTTGCGAAGCAGCCGATACCCAATCAGGCCACTTTGCGAATTTTGCTGGTGTAGCTCAGTTGGTAGAGCAGCTGATTTGTAATCAGCCGGTCGCAAGTTCGAGTCTTGTCACCAGCTTTCGTCTAATGGCTGAATTTAAAAAACGATGGACTTTGCCATCCTTGCTCGGCTTTTGCTTTGTAAGGATGGCTTTTTAGCTGTTTTTAGTACAACAGACCTCTTGAGTATGAGAAAAGCGATAGTAGCGGGCTAGAGGTTTAAGCGCGTCTTAAAATGCTTTTCGCATCTAGTCTAAAAAGTCCTTTATGGTCTAAAGCTTCCTGTAAGTTTGAGTATTTATCTCTGAACTGACCAAGCTCAGACTATAATACTCATGCTTAAGACTCATGAAGAGTGTTTGGCTTGTCTAGAAAACATTCGTTGGGGTAGGAAGCCAGTCTGTCCATATTGTGACTCAGTTAAAGCAACTGTGTACAAAAACGAACATAGATACAGATGCAATGAGTGCTTTACGTCCTATAGTGTGACGGTTGGTACGCTGTTTCACAAGACGCATTTGGGCTTGCAAAAATGGTTTGGTGCGGTTTTGATTCTTCGAAAGTTGAATCCTAATATCAGCGATCGCCAGCTTGCTAAAGAAATTCAGGTCAGCAGAGCAACCGCCTCTAAGATTGCTAAAAAAATTCGAGAAGCTGATCTAGAACAGGCGCAGATGTTGACAAAGATCGTCCATTCTTTTGAGCAATCAATTTGAGGTAAAAATGACAAACCAACCCAATCGTCTAACGGATGAGCCTACCACAAGCACTGGAAAAAGGAACGTCTCAGAAGAAAACTCAATATCAGTGTGGAAAGCATTAAAAACTTCAATGGCCTGCTACTTTCCAGCTTTTATACTGGTGGGTCTGAGTTTCTTGATTTTTAATTTTGCTAACAGATCTTCCAGTATCGATCAGCCGACTGTTTCTTTAACGAAAGAGATAGAAGAAAAAATAAAAGAAGAAATTGACGAAACGCTGAACAATCAGCTTGGAAATTCAGCCGGAACCCTATCGCCACAGGAAGCAGGCTCTGAAGCTTTTCGCTCTGCTCTGCTAAAAGAGTACGTTGATGAAAAAATTAGACAAGAAGCGCAGGTGCAGGCAGAGAGAGCTTCATCTGCTGAAGTGAACAGCTTAAAAGCGGATTTGAAAGGCGACTTATTTAGCCAAATCTCTTTTCCTGTCGTGTTTGCTGTTGCCTCAATCTTCGCCGCTTTTGCGGTAAAAGACGTCCTTGTAGAAATGCTTAAGGATCGGGAGAAAGCTCGGTTAAAGCAGGAGCTGCGCAAAGAATTAGAGCTTTACTTAGATTTAGTGCCGACCAAGATCACATTTGAGAATAAGCGTATTGTTACGGCGCTTAAGCAAATCGAGGCTTATACTTACTGGCTGGAGAGTAAGCTACTCAACACTGAAATAGTCAAAGCAATCAATGATATAAAAGTCTCATCCTCTAATTCTCAAGGGGAAAGAAGGAGCATAGCAACTCTTGAAAAACTGATCGATAGATCGAAGGTTGCTACAGATGAATTATCACAGAGCTTTGAGCCTTCC
>JBARVS010000230.1:0-2060 GCA_049646385.1 Phormidesmis sp.
TCGCTTAGGCGGGCCGAAAGCCATTACTGCGACCGCGCATAAAATTGCCCGCATCTTCTTCCATGTCTGGTCTAAGGGGGATGCCTATGTTGACCCTGGCGTTGACGCCTATGAGCAAAAGTATCAATAGCGGATGCTGAACCACTTACAGCGCAAAGCCCAGTCATTAGGCATTGACCTCGTTCCTAAGCCTGATATTGCTGAGTGTGTTTCTTAGGAGTTAGCCCTTTCTCCAACACTGTTATAGTTAAACTCTTTTCCATCGTTCTATCTAAATGCCAGCCTCGTATACTGCGCGTAAATACATCCATTAGCACCGCTAAATAAACAAACTCTTCTCCTAGCCGAATGTAGGTGATGTCGCCTACCCATACTTGCTCTGGCCGTTCTACGACCAGCTCTTTGACTAAGTTGAGATAGCGCTTGTAGCCATGAACGCTGTTGGTTGTGCGCTTTTTCCTGACCTTTCTTTTGGCCAGTAGCCCTAGCTCGCGCATCAGGCGGGTTATACGCTTGTGATTAACGCTCCAGCCTTCTCGCTGCAACTGCTTCGTAATCCGTCTGTAGCCATAGGTGGGATACCGCCCTGCTACTTCTGCGATCGCTTTTTTCAATGCCTCCTCTTCGGTCTCTTTTTCGGTTCGTGGCTGATAGTAGTAGCGGCTACGACTGTAGCCAATCACGTCGCAGATGACTTGTAAGGGATACTCCGTTTTCAACTGGTCAATCATTACTCGCTTCCGTTCAGGCTCCACAGCGCTGAAGCCTTTTTTGCAACCGCTAGCTCCATCGTCAAACGGCCTATCATCCGTTCCAGTTCCCCTATCTTCTCTTCTGAGTCCTCACCCACGCCTTTCCCTCCAAACGCTAGATGGGCCTGCTTGAGAAATTCATTTCGCCAGCGGTTGATCACCGATGAATGCACTTTGTGCGCACGGCTGGATTCACTGATGCTGCGCTGGCCGCTGACGACCTCTAGCACTACTTTGGCCTTAAACTCACTGCTGTAATTTCTTTGCTTGCTTGCCATGTTGCCTTCCCCGTATGGACTTTAGCTTACTCTCTCTAGCCGCTGTCCTAATTTTGGGGGTCACTACAAAGCCTTTGCTGATGGCTCTTGCAGTGGGACTGAGCGGCTACTTGCCAGCTCAGCTTATGATAGGGCGCTTCTGCATAGCAGCAGGCACACAACCGCGTCGGCCAGTGGAGCCGAGTGCCCGGTGGCGATCGCATTAAACCAAATCTGGGTTCGGCAACGCCGCTCAGGTGCGACAGGTGGTTAAGGGCAGAAGGCTCCGGCTGACGACGGCGAGAGGGCGTCTCCCAGTAGGACACGATATAAGGTCTCTGGCCCAACAGAGCCGATAGATGATAGCTACTCAGATGATTAGCTCGGCGGAATCGGCCCAGGAAGGGCCCAAAGCTTTCTTCTGGATAAGGTTCTATTTGGAATAGCCAAGGCTGTATAGACGCTTCTGCTGAGCTTTCTATTTGATGACGAGAGAACATTCTTTCACCACTTGTCTGAGCGTTAGCAACGTGATACGCGGCTTTCTCATCTGAATCGTCCGAATCGCCGCTTCGCATAGAATTTGGTCTGGTACGCCGATGTATCCGCGCGTCGCTTGAAGCAGAAGACGCTGCGCCTTGTCATTGGTTAGGTTCGAGGCTTCGGGCAGTTGCAGGATATGTTCTTCCCAGAGCGCCGTCATCTCCTGTAGTTCTTCGGTCTCAAGCCGCGAGAAACGGTAGGCCGAAAGGAAGCGATACAGCACCTGATCGTCGCGCTGAATCACTGTGTTCAAACGGTCTGTACCAACCAGCACCACAGCAATTTCCAAGATATCTGAAAGGTCTCTAATTTCCGACATGGCCTGAGCACTCACGCGTTGCGCTTCATCGAAAATCAGCATCTCTACCTGGCAACTATCTAAAACTTGGTACACCCGCTCACGCAAGTCCGGGATGCGGCCTCGGGTAGCTTGATATTGCGTCAGCTCTAATAAGCCAGCTAATAGGCGGCTGACAGAGAGATTTTCAGGGCAGTGCCAGTACAACAC
>JBARVS010000231.1:0-15341 GCA_049646385.1 Phormidesmis sp.
GCATTAACGCTCGGGCGCGTCTGGGCGCGGATGGCGCTCAGCTCGGCCTTAAATAGCTTCAGTCCGTTCTCACCATCCGCCTGGGACTGTTCGAGCGCTGCGACTGCATCTGCTTCAACTTCTAGTCGGTAGATATTCAGCCGGTCGCCGCTGCCCTGCCGCCTATCCTTTTTGACTCGGTAGCCCATTAGCTCAAGGGCCTTGTTGAACAGCGCGGTTGGTGCCATTTCATCAGTGAACTGATAGCCTCGAACCAAGCCTACTTTTTTCGTGTTGGCTGCTAGCTGCTGGCTGTGAGCAATCAGGTACAGCCCAGCGGCGACGACCGGCTGCGCTTGGTTTGTCCAGCGCTCCGTTTTGCCGCTGATGACATCTGCTATTCCAGGGCAGCGCGACACGATACTCACTAGCTCGATATCTCTGGCTGCTGCGGGTAGCTCTGGTAAATGCCAGAACTGCTCGCTATCGGGGTCAGGTTTGCCGGACAAGAACTTCAGCCCCTTCATCCGCTCAATCTGCTGCCAGCAGTCTGGGTCGCTGAGTGCAATCTGTAGCAGTTGAGCGCGAATGACAGAGCGAACGCCGGGGTTGCTCGCACTTTTATCTGCGCCCCAGGCCGTATAGAAATCTGCATCTTGCTTGGCTAGGTAGTCTTTGCCCAGTAGTTTTTCGAGCTGTAGCTTAGCCGCCCGCGCCGCCTGGAACGGGTTGTTAATTTCGTCCAGCTCGCTTTCAGATTCTCGCGTCTTTGTTTTCTTGAGCGTTCGGCCCTGCTGTTCGATCAGGCCAACTCTGATTTTCTCGCACAGAACCTTCAGCACCTCCAGCGCGGCTGCTTCGTTCTCGTCTGGTTTACCTGCCTGCGTTATTTGCCAGCCGTAGCGCTGCCAGTCCTCATGTAGCAGCTCTTTCTTGTAGATAATCTCGAAGGCTCGCAGGGCTAAGAAGTGAGGCAGGTTTGGCCGCATCGCTGCGAACTTCTCAGCGTCCTCCTGCATCGGCTTTAGTGCCTTCTCAGCCCCTAATGCCTTAGCCAAAGCCGCCGCCGCGCCGATTGGTGCATTCGCTTCGTCTGCTAGCTCACCGGCCCAATACTGCCAGTCCAAAGCATCGGGATAGGCTTCGAGGGTGGGCGCTCCCTTCTGGCTGAAGTAAACATGCCGTTCGACTATTTGATCATCGCGGCCAATGGCGGATCTAACTCGCTCGCCACGCTGTGAGATACTTTGAGCGCCTTCGTGCGGCGTGGCGTACTCGAACTGCATATCGAAGTGCTTACCTTCAATCGAGACGCCGCTATTGATGACGGGTGTATAGATAAACCAGTCGGGCTTTGTCATCTCCAAGAACGCATCGGGATCGGCTAGAAACTGCGATCGCTGGTTTTGCATCGTGGCTTTACCGTCGATGACAACACCGTTCTTCTCAGCAAAGAGCGCTCTTAAAATTCGGTCGATAGCGCGGCCCTTCCCTTGGCTACCTGTCGGAATGGCTACCCGCAAGCCACTGCGCAACGCTTTGATGATTCGCTGTAGCCACTGGTAGAAGTTGCCATACTCAGTAATCGTCATCTGAGTACCAGGACGCGATCGCCGTTGTAGCTGTGTCTCGCTAGGCAGAAAGCCGCCAATAGTTTGCACGGCTGCAAGCGTTCGTCCGCTCATGGCTGCGGTGGCAATCGCCACTACTTTTGTGCTGGCCAACAGCTTTCTAAAGGCAGCTAAGCTTTGTGGGCCTGCGTTGCCTAATTCTGCCGATTCGATGCGGTGCAAGCACTCGTTAGCCTCATCAACTAAGAGCGCGTCAAATTTTTGCCCCTTGAATTTATACGCAGATTCAGGGCAGCTCACGACAATCGCCGCGCTGTAATAGTTCGAGTCTAGGTGAGTTGCCGCGATCGCTTCATTCGAGCGTTTGTTGAGACGTTCTTTAAACTCTTTTGCCAATCCGCGCGTTGGCACGATGATGAGAACGCGCCTACCTTCCGCTGCCGTCCGTAGCGCCAACGGAATCAGCGCGTTATTCGATTTGCCGGTGCCCTGGCTACAGTCATAGGCCAGAAGCGATCGCCCTTCAGCAAAAGGCATCAGCTCGCTAGCAAAGCCGCTCACCAGTTTGCCGCGAGTCTCATAGTTGAGCTGCTGCTTCAGGGGCCGATAGAAAATCCCGCGAGCCACTTTCTTGTAGTCCTCGTCCTCCATATCAACGTTTGCTTCGACACCGAGCATCGCGGCTATCGTGGCGTAGGTTCTGCGATCTCGCTCAATCTTTTGCCGCCTAGCCCACTCAGCCGCGCTCATTTCAGGCTGTTGTGTTTGGCCTTGTGCTGATACTGGTTGGGAGAAGAGTGCACTTATGCGTTGTGGCTCTGGTACTGAGACGCCGTGAAGCGCGAGCCATTCTTTCGCTGCTGCTGCCCAATCCTTCCCGGTCGGCATCTGGCCAACGCCGCGCCGGTCGTAGTGCCAATACTGAAATGCACTGATAGGCCGATCGTCTGTGCAAGTCGGACAGTGATAAGTCCACTTGCCCTCGCTCTGAGAAAGCCAAGCGCTGTTCGTTTTGCCGGGGTGCCACTGGCAGCGTCCCCGAGCGTGGTTGCTGCCGCTGAATTCCCAATCATGCGCCGGTGCGTTAAACGCTTCGGTCGCGCTCAGCTTTTGCTCGACTTGTCCAACCGCATCGAATAAATTAAATTCGCCGTCTAGCTGCTGCTGGGCAAAGCGAATCTGCTGCGTCTGCTGACGCTTTGCCCGCTCAATCGCCTGCTGCCGATACCAATCGTCGCCGCGCTCGAACAACGCCGCGATCGCCCGCCGTTTTTCGCCCGATGGCAGATCTGCTTTGAGCTGTTTCTGAACGTCAGCCCATAGCTGATCTGAAAGTGTTGCTGGGAACACCCAACCTAGATCTGCATAGACAAATTGCAGGCCGCGCTCAACTTTTGCCAGTGAGTAACGAGCATCGCTAGCGCTCATCAATCCCTGGTAGTTACCCTTCTCACGACGAAAGAAACCAGGGAACCGCATCGGCTGATGTTGCCGGGTCACTGCCGGGTCACCTAGCAGACAAGCCACGAACAGCCGCCGTAATCGAATAGTGGTATCGACGGGGGCCGGTTCGTCTAGAAAGATATGGCTGTGAATTGACTGGCTACCGCTGCTGAGCTGTAGGCCGTATGACAGGCCGCTAACTTGCTCGAACCACTGATAGCGCTGTAGCTGTTCAGCATGACTCGCGCCGTCTATCTCGCAGCCAATATGGTCAGACTGAGCGATCGCTTCTTTGAGCGGTAGGTCTGCGTCAGTCGCCGCAGGCACCCAAAAGATACCGCTGTTTTGGGTGCGGCTGATGCTCATTAACTGCGCTAATCCATCGGCGCGACCGTTGAACGATATTGACCGCGACCGACTGCGCACAGACTCGTTGTAGTCTTTAGCTTTCGTCTCAGCCTTGCTAATTTCTAACCGGGTATGGTGTAGCACCCAGAGATCGCCTTCGCGCCGCAATAGCACGAACCGCCCGTGTCCAAATTTGAACCAATGGCGATCGCCTTTCAAAACTGAAAGCGCGACTTTTACTGCTTCAATACCAGTGCGAGGAGTCATGTTGCTACCCTCATCTGCCCGGTGAAGATAGCAACTGCTCTAGCCGCAACCTGGCCTAACTTATCTAACTCAATCGGCCTGGTTTGTTTGCTGAAGTGAGCCAAGATGCAATCTATTTCGGCTCTGTAGAAAAGTCCGCCGTACTGCTCTTTACCAGGAAGACAGATACCCCAATAGCGATCTACAGCGCTGTGATAATGGCTAGCAGGCGCGAGTTTTTCTGTGATGGCTTGCGCTGGGGGCGCTGTAGCGCGAACTGGCTTAACTGATTGCTTATGTGCTGACGGCTCTTTACTAAAGAGGTCTAGTTGTTGCCTTGATGAATTGTTGCTGCAATCACGCTTCTGGTGCTGGCTATTTCGTTTGGTTTTGAGTAGAGTAAGGCTAGGCATTGGTGCGTACCCCGCAGCCAATTTTGAAAAACAGATTCATAGGATTTCCTGTCCTGAATTTGTGAGCGGAAACCCAGAAAGACCCTTAGCGTGGAAACTGTGAGTCTTCTGGGTTTCTTTGCGTCTAGCCTTAGCGTGGAAACTGTGACTAGACATACGGTTTTGCTGAGGTAGTCAGCGCGGTAGCCGTTCCGCATGAACTAATGGTTACTCTGCTAGTAGCGTCAATGTGCCGACTAGCGTATCAATATCGTGATCGCTCATCAGCTAGCACCCTCCTTAAATGATTTTGTTGATAAGCGCCCACGTAATAGCAGTGAAGCCTTGGGACAAAACTTTGGTAGTAATTCAGACAAAATCAAATCATCGCCTTCAAATTCACCTAGCTCTCTATAGGTGTCGCCGTCAAGGGCCAGCGTCAGCACTTTTTTATCAACCGGATTGATAATCCAGTATTCAGGCACCTTGGTCAGGGCGTATTCAAGTCGCTTATCAACCGTGTCTCGACTGGTGTTGCCCGGACTGGCAACCTCGATAACTAACGCGGGGGTGTTGCCTTCTAAGAAGATTGCTTTGGTAAGCCCTAACATGCTCTCGAACTGCTCCACCTCGCATAGAAGTAAATCGGGGTCACGTACATTATTCTTGCCGGTCTCGCGCGGAATTTCCACGCCGCAACCGTCGAACGTGCCTAAGGTTGAACCGATCTCTTTAAGATGTTCGTCTAGCAGATGCCGCAGCAACTTGATAATCAATACGTGTAGTGGACTAGCTTCTGACATCTCTACAATCTCCCCATTGACTAGCTCTGTGCGCTTCCGGTCATAGGGCAGTAAAAGATACTCGCCGAAGCTAATTGGTTTTAGTGCTGTGGCTAAAGCCATCGGGTTAGCCATTTCTTGAATCCTCCATAGTGCGATCACTCATTAGCTAGCTTGCTCCAAAGTTTCAACACGCCCTGCGACGCCGCGAATCTCTAGCAGCATCCGATCAAAGCGTTCATCCGAGCGCTGCCGGTCTGCGATCGCCTCTTCTCTCAAAATGTCAAAGCGGCGATTGCTCTCTTCAATAGCAGATACGACCTGCTGTATTTCGGCTTCATGAGCTACGACGACGCCTAATAGATCGTCAATGCTTGTAGCGTTCGTTGCCTGTTGCTGCGCGGTGCGATCGAGTGTGGCGTTTGTCTGCTGTAAAGCCGTAGCTGTGGTGCTAGACAGGGCTGCGATCGCCCTGGCATTGCTTTCGACTAGCGCTTTCAGTTCATCGTCAGTCATTAGCTAGTCCTCTGAGTTACCAGCGCCGTCGCCAATCTAATCAAGTTGTTCGCGGTTTCGCGCTGACTGGTCATCTCCGTGACCATCTGACTAATGCCGCGTTCTAGGCGGTCTATGCCTTTGCTTTGTGCCCCGACAGCTTCCGTCAGTTCTGCGACTGCCGCCGCGTTTGCTGCGCGGTTAACCCCCATCTGAGTGACAGCATCGTTCCAAAGTTGGCGCGTTTCCTGCCGGTCGTTTTGTGCTTCGGCCCGTAGCACTTCAAAACGTTGCTTATCATCAACGCTTTCTCCTCGAAGATCACGCACCTGGCGGTCAGTCTGAGCGATCGCGCCTAGTAAAGTATCTATATCTTCAGTCTGCTTAGCTTGCTGTTGCCCGGTCGTTTCTAGCAACGCTTCGATTCTATCTAGCCGCTCAGTCATTGTTTTTACTTCAGACGTTTCCTATCCAATCCATCGGCTTGACCGACTTGTTTTCCTCTGGCACTTCTACCAGCGCAAATAAGTCACCAACACCGCAACCGAAAAACTCGCAGATACGTTCGGCTGTAGTGAAGTCAACACGCTTAGCTGATCCGGTAAATAGTCTGCTGATTGTGGAAGCTGCTATACCTGTTTTTTCAGCCAACACAGCTTGGCTGATGCGATCTTGGCCGCTCTCAAACGCTTGACTGTTGTATCGGTCTAAAAGTAGCGGTAGCAGGCACTTCATCTTTTTCATCCATTAATAGTATCAACAGCCCTACTGTACGTCCATCTAGCGCATTTCTGCTATCTACCGTAGCAGATATAAGGCGTTTATATAGATAGGGCTCCCACACATCTAGCTTGATTATATCTACTAATGACCTTAGTAGAAACGCTAACAACAATGCTAGTGTAATTCCATCGGTAAACGAGCCCGCTACAGGGTGTAAGCGCAAGTCATCGCCCCTCGTTTGTCGTTGTTCAACTACTAAGGAATTCCGACTAATGGCTAGAACTAAATTCGGCTTTGCGCCGACAAAAACTCAAAAACCTGCGACCGCAACTCAAGAAACAGCGATCGCAACGATCGACACCAGCGCAACTGAAATCGTTGTTCTCCCAATCAACAGCGATATCAAGACTGCTTTCACTGAATTCAAAGCCCGCCCGTTTGTGGCGGCTGTCATCGCCGCTTTCACAAAAGCTAAGGACGGCTTTCTCAAGGTTCTGGACGAAGAAAAGGAAAATAGCTACGGCCTCTCTTTTCTTCAGTGGCTATGGGGCATTTTTGCCGCTGTAGTGCTACCTGTCCTGTCCTTGCTGTGGCTTGCACTCAATAAGGGCTATGTGTGGGCACGGAAGAAAGAAACACGCGCCGCCGCCTCTGCAAAGTGGCAAGCCGTGAAGGATTGGGCCGCGCCTAAATACGACTATGAGCGCCCTTCTGAAGACGACGCTGCGGTTGAACTTTAGGTAGGGCAGGGTGGTGATTGAATTGAGTCTCTATCGCCGCCCGCCTTCATTCCACCGACCGACCTTATTACCAATCAATCAGAGGATTTCTCATTATGTTCTTTTTTCTGATGCTCGCCGCCGGTGGCGCTGGCATTGCCGTTGCCGCCCAGAGTCTGCTAGGAGCGCTGGCACTGTGGGCGATCGCCGTCTTGTTCCTGTTGTGCGACTGGAAGCTTCACTGATGCCTGCTTTCGTTCCGCTGCTAGTTCCGCTGCTAATTCTGGCCTTCCTTTTGGGTCATGCAACTAGCGACCGTGGCAGCAAACGCCGACACCGACCGACCAACCTCTATTCAAAAAGACGACGATGACCCCGCAAACCATACGGCAACAGCTAGCGCACCTGGCAGATGCACAGGCCGTGCTAGACGCGCTCAGACTCGACCTCACGATTCAACTAAGGACTTCTCAACAATGTACGGACGCTCAAGAAATTCAAACTGGTATATGGCTGCGTTCTGGCTTATCACAGGCATCCTAATCGGCCAATTCCTCAGATTCGACATTGACCTAGCGCCGCGTGACAGTGCGCTACCCGCTCAGACCACAACTCAAAACGCATAGGTAAGACGATGATTGACCAAAACCTACTAGATCAAATTTCCGCTGCTACCGAGCAAGACCGCGATGCGCTCGCCCAGCAACTGATCGATGATTCGCGAGAATTGCTAGACAGCATGAACGAATCGCAGGAGGACTCTAAGCAGTTTGTCAGCTCGCTATTCAAAGCTGCCGATTATGCGCCCACTGACCCATTCGCACCGCCCGAGAGTATCCCTGGTTACGACCAAGGCACCTATCAGCAGCTCAACCAGCTAGCCGTTGAACAGCAACGGGCGCTAGAAATTGGCGAGAAGGTCGCCGCCAACCACGTAAAGGTGGAGCGCATCGAAGGACTCTACACAGACGCCGCGCTGATTCAAGCTCAGACCCGAGTGAAGCAAGAATTCATCGGTAACGAAGGACTGAAGCTACAGCAGGCGATTCAGGCAGGTCGCCTCATCGTCGCCAAAACGGAAGGCATCGCGACTGAAACCGGAATGCAGAAACAGCGCAATCTCACGGCCAACACCTTAGTCGAAATCGAAGCGAAAAAAGGACAGGCGGTTATCGAGGGGGCGATGCTCCAAGTTGAAGGCATCCGCGCCGACAACAACGCGCTCCTGATGTCCTCTCAGAAGGATTTTGAGTCTATGCGCGGTGCAGGCGTGAACGGCTCATACAGCGGCTACTAAACGGCTGGGGGTTCAATGCTCAAGCCGAACCCCCAAACCCTTGTCCCATCCGAAGTACAAAAACATCAGAGACCCCCTCATCATGCAACGCCAGCCTGCCAAAACTCAAGCCCGCAACCAATCTACTCAGACGCTTAGCGTGGCTAAAGACTACGCCGCTAGCAATCCTACGTTCCTGTTTTGGGCCGTGAGCAACATCGCCGCCGCCGTCCTCAGCGTTATTCCGGCTCCTGGTGCTGCCTACACTGCCGCTGCCACCGCTGGCGCATCTAATGCGGGTGTTGCCGTGTCATTGGTCGCGAGAAAGCGCATAGAGGCCGCTGAGAGCGCGGACAAGCTAGACCGCTCCAAGTTCCAAGGTGAGCTGAAGCGACTGGATGAGGATAAACGCCGACTCGATGAGGACAGAATTGCGATCGCTCAGCTTCAAAGCGCGATCGCGCAAAAGGAAACTCAGCTAGCGGCTATTGAAGCTGGTCTAGCAACTCAGCAGCGCACGATGAAAGACCGAATGACGGTAGAGGCCCATAAGGAGGCCCAAGCCAAGGTAGAGGCGATGCAGGTGCGCTTAGAAGTCGCCCTCAGCGATAAGGCTGCAATGCAGGCAACCTATCAGGAGAAGTCTACCGAGATGGCCAAAAAAACCGGGCTGATTGTTTCCAGGGTTCAAAAGTCCCATAAGGATTTAGGCGATGTCGCCGCCCAAACTATCGCCACGGGTAACGAGGTTTTGTCCAAAGAGCGATCGCAGGTAAACAGCGTTCTGAAGAATTTGGAACTCAACGTCAAGGCGATGGCGGATGAACTTGCAGCCCAAAAAGAACTGGTAGCTAAGCTACAGGGGCCAAAGCATTTCAATCAGTCCAATTTGGAAGGGCAGACCGGCAATAAAATTATTACATTTCTTCGCAGTCGGCAGACGATTGTTAGCGGAGCCAATATTGGCGACACCATCTACGGCGAGGTGGTTTATTCTTTTGAGCCTATCAACTGCGACCTGACAGACGTAGAAAAGCAGCTCGAACCGATGGCGCTCCACTTGGGAATTTTGCCTGTCCCCACCGCTGAAGCTGGCAACGATGGCACTATCAAAATGAGGGTAAGAGTCAACTCAGAGAAGCGACCTAAAGCATCACTCATTAAGCGAGTGCCAGCCAGCAAATTAAAGCAAGCCTTCTTAGATATCAAGTTTGGTCTGCGATTCAGCGGCTACACAGGCAGAGGCAAATCGACGCTGATGAATAACGTGATTGACCTGTACGAAGACGACCTAAAAACGAAGATTACTATCTTCGACCCCAAGGTTGACTTCCCATCAGCCGACTACCCTAATAACGTCGTCTATCGTGGCCCTGAAAAGTGCGTTGCCAATATTGAATTGATTGGCGAAGTCTGCAAGGCTCGCCAAGACTATAAGGTTCTAAATGATGAGCAAGGGGTAACTATTCCAGCTCAACACAAAGCGCCTAAGCTGTTTCTGATTGACGAGTGCAAAGACATTCATGATGCTGCGGTGATGGCGGACGCCGACGAGAAGCCAGCCGACAGGGTGAACCTTAAGCACTTCAAATTCTCAATTCAAAAAGGCTTAGAAGTCGGGCGCGGCTTATTAGTCCGGGTGCTTTACTCGACGGTTACGCCTGATAGTTCAGACCTTGGCTTTAAGAACAACGTCTTCAAGCAGTCAGCTACAGTCTTTCTCGGTGACCAGTGCGCTGAAGCGCTGGGGCCAAAAAGCCAATATCTAACGACGGTCTCAGACCTTGAGCGGGCAAAGCTCAGACAGGAGTACGAAGCGCGGCTGAACTCAGACGATGACCGGGATAAGTTCATTGGCTTGTTTTTCAATGGACTCACGAATAAGGTTTTCCTATTCTCGCCGCCTATGCCTAACTCTTGGAAAACCGAGTCTGATTATCCCGGTTTTGGGGGGGTAGCCGAAACGTTCGGCCAGCCGAAATCAGACAGAGAAACTGCTGAAACGCAAGCCCCACCACTAGCCCAGTCTTCGGACAAAACAGCCGAAAAACAGCCTAGCCCAAATAGCAGCCGAGTTTTCGGCCAAACTAGCCGAGACGCTGGGCCGGTCATTCCAAGCCTCGCTGAAGTCCTCAGGGACGGTGCTAATTGTCCTGATTGTGGCTCGCACTCTCAGAGCTTCAAAGACAAAAAGCCGCGCAAGTCTGACAGTACTGTTCGCCTAACCTGTAAGACAAAAGGCTGTCCCTCGGGTGGCATCTTCCGGGCTAAAGTTTCGGACTAAGCTAGCCGCAGCCGCATCAGCAACCGCGTCATTATCGGCGCAATCGCTAACCCAAACTAAGGAGAACTACCCCACCATGAACGCAGCAAAGCAGCTCAGAAAGGAGGCGGAAGAACTCGGCTGGCAGCTACACCGCTCGAACGGGAAGCATAAAATATTCATCTCAGCCAGCGGTTACAAGATGCCACTGCCTAGCACTCCAAAGGGCGGGCGATGCGTCAAGAACGTACTGGCAAAGCTCAGACGATACGCCTAAGACTGAAGCCACCGAACCTATCGGCCTATCAATTCAATCTCACTAAAAAGCGCGATCGCACTCGCAGCCACAGTCGAAAGCCCTACTGCCAGCGCTGAGAAACCAGCTAAGGTAGCGGGGCTTCTTTCTTGAGCCTGACTAGCTAAATGTTCAATTATTTAATTATCTAGCTACCTAAATATTCAATTATCCAATTATTTAACTATCTAGATATCTAAATATTGGGCGCATTCTCTGATAGCCAAAGCTCTAAAGCTTGCGTGGCCAGGTCGCTCATTTCTAGCCCTTTCATTGCCGCCCCGGCTTTGGTTCTTCGGTGTAAATCTTCAGGGATATAGAGACCAATCTGTTTATAGTTAGGGTCTTTCGACTTGACCTTAGATTTCTTACCTTCGCCTTTTCCCTTTGGCTTGGTTTCGGGTGTTGGTTCATCGTCGCCGTCAAACGAATCTATCAATGCATCGAACCTATTTTCTTCAGTCATCCTTCAATATCTCCTCACCAACTTTCCGATAGCAGCTAGCAGCAATGCCTGCCTTTGGGTCTCCCTTAACATCTGCCACAGGTACACCCGCAAGCGCTGCTTTTTTGAAACACTCAAACCGTCTTATTCCCGACTCGAACAGCGGCAGTTTTGCCGACGCGATCGCCTTCCGTGCGTCATTACCGGATTGGTTTGGTCTAGGCGGAATCATCGTTAATAGAATTTTGTAGTCATACCCTTTGAGCTGCTTACACATCTGAAGCAGTGGCCCGATACTGAGCGCGTCAGGAGTGCTAGGGACTATTAGCAGATTGCAGCCTTTAGCCAGCTTTGCCAGTTCAGCAGCGGTAGGTCTGGCAGGTGTATCTATGATGACGTGTTCAAAGTCGCGGCTGAGCATAACGCCCTCATCAATATCGCAAACCTTGAAAGGTAGCTTGCCCGGTTTAGCCCACTGCAAAGCCGAACGGTTTAAGTCGCCGTCGATTAGCAACGTTGGGCCGCGAGCTGAGAAGAAGTCTGCGAGGTGTACCGCGCTGGTACTTTTACCGACGCCGCCTTTATTTGACGCCACTGTGATGATCATCACCTGCCCTCAATGAGTTTCTAGGATTCTACAGCTACTTAGCTATTGAGCTATCTAATTATCTAGCTAATTAAATAGCTAATTATTTAGATAATTAATTATTGACGCAAAGGAACAAGATAGATAAAATAGCAACAAGATATCCAACCCACCGCCTATCATGCCGACCACTGTTACTAAGTCCGTTACGCGCGAAACCTTCAAGCCGTACGCCGCCCTCGGGAAGAGTAACGGCAAAATTCAGAGCCGTATCTGTGAGCTACTTTTTAAGCTGGTTCAGACAGACGATCCGGCCAAGGTGCGATCGCTCTGCAAGGAAGAGATTGCTTGGCTAGAAGGCGAGAACTATAAGGCCGCTACCCGTACCGCCTACGTCAGCGCCTACCGCAAAGCGCTACAGGCTTGGTTTGCCGACAACCCGCCCGCGAATAAAATGCTGCTGAGCGAGCGCGAGACGGTGAAAGGCACTATTACACAGCATTGTTCGCTCGACTACCTTATCGCCGCGCCTAGCGACTATGCCGAAGGTCAGCAAAAGACAAAGCGCAAGACCGCGAAGCAACGCGACAACCTTACTGGGTTCAACGCCGCCGCTGCCGTTGATGCCACAAAGAAGGCGCTACGGTCTGACGACTGGCGCGAGCTAGCAGTCGGTCTCATCATGGCTACCCAGTCCCGCCCGTCCGATATGCTCAGCACAGGCGAATTCAAAGCCGTCAGCAAATATCGACTTGAGTTTGTTAGCCGCGCTAAAAAGAGAGGCAAAGCCGTCACTGGTGAGATCTTCTGTCTAGTCGATAGTGTGACCTTTATCGACGCCTTTAGCCGCCTGCGCCGTGAGTCCGAAGTGATGGGGATGAAGGGCTGGACACTGAAGGACGTAGATAGTAGCAAGAATGCAACGCTTAATAGAGCCGTGACGCGCATCTACGGCGAGATTATCCCGGTGCCCTACGGTGAGAAGGCGCTGAGCTGCAAGAACTTGCGAGCCGCTGGGGTGAACGCTGCGTACTGGCTTCACGGTCGAGATAACCAAAGCTTAGGCCGTTTTGCTGAGCTTCAGTTGCTGCACAACACCCCCGGCACCGCTGCGAACTACGAGGACTTTTACGCCGCTGATGGAGAAGGTAAGCGACTGTCAGAGATCGGCATCCTGAAGGACGAAAAGCTGAGCGCAACGCCGAAGAGTGAGAAGCGTAGTTCTATCTCGGTAGATGCTCAACTTAGAGACATGCTCAAAGATGAGCAGTGGAAAGGTGAGACGCAGGCCGAACGGCTTGAGTACATCATTGCCCGTGCAGAGCTAGCTACCAGATTAGAAAGGCAGCTAGCCCGCGAGTGCGAGAAGCGCCAGAAAGCAGAGCTAGATTTGAAGCGACTACAGCAGGCAATCTCTAAGGGGAAGGCGATCGCGTCTAACGAACAGCCAGCGCGGACTGAAGCTGCGAGCGATACCGATGAGGATAGCGGCTTTGACTGGCGTTCTGTGCCCAACGCAGAGCTGGATGGCGATCGCCGCCATGATGCCTACGTTGAGAAGCTGCGGCGGTCAGTTGAAGCCGTGCAGGAATATAACGCCGGTCAGGATGATAGCGAGCAGTTTTCTATCACAGGCTCGATATTGCGCCAGCTCACAGGCGTTAGGCCCCACAAGGTTAAACAGTGGATGACTGAGAATAAGACCGCGCTAGATAGCTACAACGCAGGCTATAGCGCCCGTCAAAATGTTGGTAAGCCCGATCCTAAGTCGGTCATCAAGTGGAGTGAGCAAGCCTACGGTGCTTATGAATGGTAGAAGTCGTTAGCTTCCACTAACACTAGCCCACTCAGAGGCATTCTGCGTGGGCTTCGCTGCCTACAATTTAAGGCACCTCACAAAAACAACTAGCGCTAACAGAAAGAAAGTCGGATCGGCTTGGGTTGAAACTGGTAAGGGACTAAGGGAAACGCAGGCATTAGGAGATTGCTCCGCAAGTGTCTCCACTTGTGAGCAGCTTGGGATACTATGTGGGTGATTCAACTTAAAAAATATCCTCGGATATCAGAAGCCTTTCCGGTTGCACCCGGAGGGGCTTTTGTTCTACAGCTTTGTTGTAGCACCTTTGCCGCCATCTATATACCCTCTGTAGCGTTTTTGCAAAAGCAGTGACGCTACATGTAGAGCAATGTGCGTTTGATAAATGCTTACTCTCTGAAGAACTAGAGGCTGAAAGCGCTAGTTCTTCGACGTAGTGCAGGTAAAACACTAATTAATGCTCAGATCCACAAGACGGATCATAGATCTTCGGTTACATCACTGCCACCACGTTCAGCCGCCTTTGACCGGGCGATTTTTCTTTGGCCTTTTGGTTGTGGTTGTATTCTCAGTCACCCACTACCTGCGAACCCATCAGCAGCCCCTCAGCGCGATCGCCTTCCAACCCAGCTAATAAAATTCATTCGTGGCATTCTTACAGTTACCTGCAAAAATGACACGAATAATGCGGACTGTGCGGTCGGACGGTGGCGATCACCCTGCTATTACCCACCGCAAACACGCAACCCCCTACGCTTTGTCAGTATCAGCAGTTGAGCCGGTCGGACGGGTAGCGATCGCCCTTAGAGTAACGCGCTAATTATCAGTAGCCTTTCAACCTCGTAGTAACGTTACTACAAACAGCCTTGCGGCCCTTCACCCAGATCATTGCGAGATTATCCCAATAGCTAGATAAATGCAGTGGAACAAGACGGCGATCGCCTAGTATCTGTCTACGAGCGCGAGTGATGTGTCCAAGACTAGGGTTTGCTACTACGCCTTAACCATTGCTGAAGCTAGACCTCAGCACGATCCAGCACATTCGCTAGGTGTTACTCGCACTGGTAATGGTCGGACAGGTGGTGGTTGCCCTGCGCTCACTACTGACACGCAACCCATTACACCTTGCCAGCGTCAGGAGTTGTGTCAAGTGCCACGGTATTTGTCCGAGACCACTCAATAGCTTGGTGCTTGCTTAAGCGGCTCTATGGCTCAACCTAAATAGCTTTCAGAGCTATATCTACACAATAATTCGTGCCACGCTATTCGACCGGCGCTTTGTGCCACGCTATTTGTCTTTGTTTAGATAAGCCCCCAGGGAATAAGCATTCTAAGCCCGATAGCTTTTATATTGACTGAGCAACCTACTACACCTTAGTTCAGCATAGAATCACCGCAAAGCTAAGCAGAACAAGGGGCTTGGTCTTTGAGGACATTTAGCATGACACAACGTGACAAATAACGTGACACTCGACACAAAGCCCTTCTCATCAGGTGATGGGATGGAAATATTCAGAGATATGCAAGCAAAGCATAGTTTTATTCACCGCTGTGAGGGCTGAAATCCATTAGAAGCAAAGTAAAACCGGATTGCGACACATAGACGGCGCGGGCGATGGCTTTCTTACAGGGCGTCATAGCGGCTGATAGGGAAGTTAATCGACCGACTGTAACAGCCTATTTGAAGCAGCGGATAGAGAGCTATATAGGCATAGAGATATCTATGGGCGGTGGCGGCTACCGTCAACGCCTTCTTTCCGCGACATCCTTTAGCGATTGCAGCGCCTTACTAGACAATGACAATGCGGGTTACAGCGCCTGCCAGAATGTGAGCAAACCTGAACCGAAATCGTTCATCAGGTGGAGTGAAGCCGTCTATGGTGCTTATGAGTGGTAGCTGTACAATTGACACTCTCGCATCCTTTCGCTACTGTTTATGTAGGGCCCTGCCCAGGGGTAGTC
>JBARVS010000232.1:0-3391 GCA_049646385.1 Phormidesmis sp.
GCCTTAATCCGCTCTAACTCATCGATCCGAAAGCGCCCTTCTTCAAAGGTATGCAGTAAATCGTTTGGCAGATCGATATCGCTTTTATCAATCTCGTCAATGAGCAAAACGCGCGGCCTTTTCTGGCGTGATTCTGGCACTGGCAATAGCGCCGTGCCCAATGGCCCTAAGCGGATATATTTACCGATAGTGCGTAATTCACTAGAAACATCAGCGGTTTCACTTTCTTCGCTGATACCTTTTTCGCTGACACTCAGCCTTTGACGAAACTGGTTGTCTTGCAGCCGACCAATCGCATCGTAGCTGTACAGTCCTTGCTTCAAGGTCGTACGGGTTGTAATCGGCCAGTACAGCACTTCGCCCAACCCCAGCTCGTAAGCGACCGCATACGCTAAAGACGTTTTTCCAGTGCCAGGTTTTCCGGTAATCAGCAAAGGCCGTCGCAGATACAGCGCAGCATTCACCAGTTGCTTTTGCTCAGGGCGCACCTTAAACGTGGTCGCTTTTTGCGCTTGGCGCACAGACTCGTCTCTAAACGTTCGCCAGCCCGGTGGAGGGGGTAGCCGGTCAAGATCGTCGTGGGGTTTGCCGGTTCCTTTAAAAATTTCCCAGTCTGTCATGCTAGTTGTTCAAGCTAATTGCTTAGGCTAATGGCGAGTTTGAGATCGGCTCGCCGGAGAGCGGGGGTACATGCTTGGGATTCTCCCACAAAAAGGCCAAATGGTAGCCTAACTCACGCGATTTTGAACAATCGGCTTCTGTCAGTACCTTCGTCTCTCGTCGCAGCGCCATCACCCCAGCAGAAACCTCCTGTAAAGGACGCTGCAATAGATCATCCTCTAACTGTTGAGCTAAAAACACAGCATGGGGATTGTCTCTGAGCCAAATGGCAAAAGGAGCGCCCGCTTTTACAAGCTTGTATAGCTCGCCGCCAACTGCCGAGGAAGGCGAGGCGTCAAGATTAAATCCAATCACATTCTCTTCTCTGAGCTTTTCGACTAACGTTGCGCGGTCTTTAGTTAGCAAATCCCTAGCCGGAGCGTGTAAGTTAGCAGCCATACATATCCACTTCTTGCGCCACCGTGACTTTGCCTTTGAATTTTGATCTAGGCGATCACGCGATCGTAGTAGTACATGGGGGCATTCCATCTCACCAATGCCTAAAGGTTCAACATCCATCCAATCAGGAATACCCATCCGCTCAATCGGCTGGTTCATGAGTGAAATAGGTAAAAACAGCTCTATCGTCAAATCTTCCTGGTTAATGTCATGACCGCGCTCGACTTGATCCAAGTAGCTGGCCATGAACAAAGGAATCTGCGCATAATCGAGCGACTCTTCTGAAATGTCTTCAACAACAGTACCCTCTACGCCTCGGTGCTGCTTCAAGATTTTTGAACTCAGCTTCAAAGCCCCTTTGCCCGTCTGTGGGTCGTAAGCTTCAGGGTTTGGCACTAGCCATGCTTCGATAGAAAAAGGAGGCGTCCCGGTCATATCAGCCGCACAGACACTGACCCACAGCGCAGGATTTTCTTGCGCGGGTGCCTGCGCTTGGTGTGCCAGCACAGCCTCACGCATCTTCACCCTAACGGTATTAAAATCTATCGGCTCTGAATCATCTGCAAATCTTTCAGCTAGAGCTGTTAGCGCATTAATCAAAGCGTCAAACGCTGAGCGCTCTAAATCATTAAGCAAGCAAGCAATGAACGCTAGTAGCTTGTTTTGCTCGCCCGCCCCTCGGTTGGCCAGTTCGTCAGTCATGGCCTTGAGGTCGGTGTGCGGTGGGCCAGAAATTAAATGACCTCTACAAACCTCATAGGCTAGTCGAATCTTTTGCTCTATACTCGCCTCATCAGATCGCAAAGCGTCGCACACTAGCCGACTCTGAATTAATCGACGAGGCTCACTTAGTTTGTTGTTCGGAATAATAAATCCGATGCGATCTTCTGAGCGCCGCTGTTCTCTAGCGACTAACATACCGACTAGACCAGTGCGATCGCACCAGACAGGCGCACCGCTAATCCCTTCTAAAACGGGAAGCCCTTGCGTTTTAGAGCTATCCACCTGAAGCCAGCCGCCACTGCCTATACCACCCTTAGTTTCAGCATCAATATTACGACCCCCTGAATTAGCGTCAATGTAGCCAAAAGACACAACTCTAGCGCCGCTAGTCTTTAACAAACCAGTAGAGATATAAATAGGTTCGCATTCAAAATCAATGTCTTCTGAGAGCTTCAGAACGGCTGCGTCTTTTCCGCCTTCCTCTTCCTGATATTGGTAGTAGATAATTTCAGCAACTCGCTTTCTTTTCTGGTTCGCTTCAGCAAAAGCCAGCCGGACGGGAAATTCCTTTACATCCTCATGGCGCTGACGAGCAGGAATCCCCAGCGCTGCTGCAACCACATGGGCGCAAGTCATCAGGTAGCGTCCACCCACCCAAAAGCCTGTGCCCACAATATTATCGGCCTGAGCAGGATAAATCTGGACGATGGCTCTCTTAGCAACCTCGAAATCAATCACCGCCATCTATTCCTTGTCTTTCGCCCACTTAAGCTTGACTTCAAAGGTAACCTCACCCCCGACAGAGCTAAATACCACGCCCGCTACCGCACTGAGCTTAAGCCCAAACGTAACCTCCACTTCATCAGCAGGTGTGGTTAATCCGGATCTCAATCGCGAGGCCACCGTCGCAATCACGGGCTTCACATGGTCTAGCGCCTCCTCTAAAGTTTGGTTCGCTTCGAGTACTAGCTGACCCGTACCAGGCGCAGCCACACGCTGAACACCTGATCCGCCTCTAGTATTAGTTGAGGTAGGCTCGTCTACCTCAACTAAGAAAGCCGTACCATCTTCGAGCTTGAACTGAGCTAATTCCTTTTCCATACTGCTTAATTCAGTAAAATAACGGCTTAACTATATAGACATCACGGACAATCTAAATGATCCAGATAAATTCGAGGTTGTCTGACGAAGTTACATCTAATAGCCTTTAACATAGCCTTTTTGCAGTCGTTGTCATAGTCGAGACTGTATTAGACTTTGGTAATAGCGTAGGCAGTAGTCAGCGCCCGTACCATCAGCTTCTCCGCTCAAGGCCGCAGAGAGAGCAGCAGCGGGGCAATCTGCCGCGCTGAGCCATCTGGCTAGCTCTGCCGGTGAATTTGCTCAAATAACATAGACAGACGCAGCGAAATCGAGCTAGTGGCGACAGTGTTATCCCGATACCACGACCGGCATCTCTATCTATGCCTGATTTTACACTCCCACGGCTAAAGCCAGTGGAATTCTACTGTAATTCGGGCTGGCTTTGCTGTCTCATCTATTGTTGTCACACTTGGATAGGACAGCGAGAGCAAAAGCATTCGCCCGACTGCAAGGCCCGTTGATGGTC
>JBARVS010000233.1:0-6510 GCA_049646385.1 Phormidesmis sp.
GCCATTCGCCTGGGTTTTTAGGCTTTTTTATACCTTTATGGCATCGAGCTAGCAGAATCGCGCTCAGAATTGCGCTGGGCGAGGTCTTGAAAGGCAAGGCGAATTTGCTCAATCCGGCGTCGGTTTACGCCCAAATCTGACTCGCCTAACCGGGCAGCGGCCCTAGCGTGAATGACCTTTTCATCTTTAGGAAAGTAAAACTCAGTGTCGTCAACAAAGCCCATCAGCCGACTTTCTGACTGAGCTAAAACGTAATCATCGCTTTGCTCGATAATTTTTGTGCGGGGCACGACGCCCAAAATGTTGATCAGGCTTTGGCGGGCAGTGGCGCGATCGCTCACATAGCGAATCGGGGCGATCGCATGATCCTCGTCTGCCCCTTGGCTCACCACACAGTTTGGCGTGGTCGGACAGCCCGCTAGCGACCCGCTCTTTACACCCAAATTAGCAGGGCGCTCACTAGCAAAAACACCCTTTAGCCCCGGCAGTGTAGCTATTTGAGGCTGAGCGATCGCCATCATCGGGCTACCGAAGCAAACCAGCGCCGATAGCGCAATCGTCAGGCAAGTCGATAAAAAAGTAGATAAAACAGATTTCACAGTAGCTGTGCTCTCCTTATATAGTGGTGAAATGTGGCGATGAAAATCAGCAAGCTGCCCACAGCAGATATTTCCAGCATAAAGTCTCCGACGTAAATTTGGCGTCTTCAGCGTAAACCTGCGGCTATGGCAAACTTTCTCTTTATCCTTGAACTTCCTCGGCTCGCGCTTCCTTGGGTAGAGCTGCCAGACTCGCTTGATACCTTAACAACGCTGGCCTCGCAAATTCAAACCGTGGTGAGCTTGGCGATTGGTCATCCGCTGTGGGCGATCGCGGCTGTTCTTCTCACCATTGTCCTCATCCAAATTATTGCCGACTTGATTAAGCGCGTGCTAAAAGCGAGCCTTGCTTTTGTGATCAAGCTGCCGCTTATGCTGAGCCAATGGCTATGGAAAAAAGCCACCGCCTCGCCTCAGCCTTCGCAGGTTGCGCAGGTTGATCGGCTCATCACTCGCTTGGACGCGCTGCGCGAAGAGCAAGATCAGGTCGTTGCAGAACTCAAAAATCTGCTGCTGACTACCCAGCAGCGATCAGAGAATCGTCTAGAAAGTGCCTTGGTCAGCTATCCAACCGTAACGGCTGAAGACAAATCTAGCTCTATGGTTTCACCTGAGACAGGTTGAATCACGCGGATACTTTTGCCTTCTGAGGCGAAGCGCGATCGCATATCAGTCGCGCCACCCTTCGTCACCAGCGTCGGCGAAATCAAACCCTTGTAGCTCACTCGTCCGGCCTCAGCCGTCGGTAGCATCACTTTAGGTCTCAGCAGCTCAGCAATTTGTGGCGCAGCAATACCCCCTCGAATCACCGGCGCAACGCTGAGCAAGGTTTGATCGGCCATTGGCGTAATTGCAACATCTACGGCCTCTATCGCCTTTAAATGCTCGGCATCTGGGTAGCCGTGAGGTTCGTAATACAGCCGCACATCTTCTAATAAAAAAGAGAGCACATAGGCATTCTCTCGCTTTAGCGGCCCCACCACAGCGCCCATAAACGCCTCAATGTCTAAACCCTTTGAATCCTGATCGCCCTCTATGTGCGTTGTTTTTCCATGCTCTAGCGCCGTCACCGATTGAAAGCCTATTGCTTTGGCAACTTCTGCGCCGTCAGGCGAAGCCACGACCGGAATAGACTTGTTTAGCTGCTTGAGCGTTTCTGGATGAGCGTGGTCGGCTAATCCCTGCGAGAGCAAAATCAAATCGATGTTTTGAGGAATATCTACAGGCTGCGGGCGAATGCCTCGCACTAGCCACGGCACGCTTGCAAATACCAAATCACCCACGAGCCAAGGATCGATTAAAACCCGCTTTTCTCCCGCTTCAATCAGCCAGGAGTTTGCATCAAACCAAGTGAGTTTCATAAGCTCGCCACCAAAACTATATAGATGGCTTTACTGTGACGAATATAGGCTAGTTCTGACAACTCTCCAGCGTCACAAGTTGGCTATAAAAGCAGCGATCGCACAAATTGCAGAAAAAATATACCGTACAAAACCAGCGTTTTTGACTTGAAGCGTCAGTTGGCAGCAGCTTGAAGCGTGTTCTAAGCTACCGTTTTTTTACCGCACAAGCCCCAGCCCAGCAGGAAAGCCATTCAAAAAGCACTTAAAAAATATGGGAATAAAACCTTCAGATTTCCTTATAACCTAAGCGTTCTCCGTACGGATATTTAGAAGCATTCGTGATTTAGCTACGCGATCCCCGTATAATTTCGGAGTTGTAAAGAAATGATGAGTTATCCGGGTTCTTCTTTAAAGCGTTGCGTAAGCAAGCGCCTTTAATAAATTCATGCGACAGCCGTTACACAGCATCTACGCTCCTTCCGCAGTCCAAAAGCGATGTGAGCGTAGCCGACAAGAGTCTTTTAGGAAAAGAACTTCAGAGCTAGAAACCTCAGCAGCGCCCGCTGGAATCACAATCACACCCCTGCGCGGCTTCTTAATGGCGCTTTTGTTTTTAGGCATTCCAACGGTTTCGCTCGGCACACTTTGTTTTTCACTTTTGCAAAATAATTTGCAGCTAAGTCAAACCAACGACGAGCTAAGCATCATTGCCAGTGAAGTAACCGCAGAAGTTGATTCGCTAGGCGAAGAAATTGATTCTTTACGTGAGCGGGCGGGCGTTCCGGCTGATAGCCGCTCAAGTCTAAAGCGTAGCAATAGTGACTTAAGTGACTTAGACAGTCAGCCAAAGGCTCGTAGCGCCTCGCTAGCGCTGCCCGTGGGCTTAGCTTCTAACACATCTTCTATAGCGGGGCTCTCTCCCAGAGGCGGCGTCGAAAATATTGCCGATGCTTTTGACCTGCTACGAGACGCTAAAAAACAGGTGCCTGAACTCAACCAGGCATTGAGCCTAGCTGTAAAACCCGCGCTAGAAGAAACGCTTGCCCAAGAAGCCGCTCAGCCAGTCGGACAGCCCTTTGTGGGCAAAGTAGAGATTTCTTCAGAGTTTGGCGTTCGCAGCAATCCTTTTGGTGGCAAGGGCTACGAAGTTCATGAAGGGATAGATTTTGCGGGTGAGCAGGGCAATATTATCGCTGCCGCTGGCGATGGCAAGGTGACTCAATCCGGCAATAATGGCGGATACGGCATATCGGTAACCATTGATCACGGCTATGGCTACAAAACGCTGTATGCCCATATGTCTAAGAATCGCGTGCAGGTAGGCGATCGCATCAAACAAGGCCAAATTATTGGCTACATCGGCAGCACAGGGCGCTCCTCTGGGCCACATCTGCACTATGGCCTATACCTGAACGACAAGGCCATCAATCCTCGTACGCTTTTGAAGCTGTCCGAGAAATAAGCCAGCAAAAGCAGGGGTTGCTTTGATACGGCCCCAATACGGTAGGATCGAAGCAGCATTTTGCACTCGTCCCCCTGCATGTAAGCGTATATGGGCAACACATTCGGCCACCTTTTTAGGATTACGACCTTCGGAGAATCTCACGGCGGCGGCGTTGGCGTTGTGATCGACGGTTGCCCGCCTCTGTTAGAAATTTCCGCTGAAGAGATACAGGTAGATCTTGATCGCCGTAGACCGGGACAAAGCCGGATTACGACGCCTCGTAAGGAGACCGATACCTGTGAAATTGTCTCAGGGGTATTTGAAGGCAAAACCTTAGGCACGCCAATTGCCTTGCTAGTGCGCAACAAAGATGCCAGATCGCAAGACTACGATGAGATGGCACGCAAGTATCGGCCTTCTCATGCAGATGCCACCTACGATGCGAAGTATGGCATTCGCAACTGGCAGGGCGGCGGGCGATCTTCTGCAAGAGAGACGATTGGGCGGGTGGCGGCAGGGGCGATCGCCAAAAAAATTCTCAAACAGGTCGCAGGCGTAGAGATTGTTGGCTACGTAAAGCGCATTCAAGACATTGAAGCACCCATAGATCCTAACAGCGTCACCTTAGAAGCGGTTGAAAGCAACATTGTTCGCTGTCCTAATCAAGACGTTGCTGAGCAAATGATCGAGCGAATCGATCACATTCGTAAAGAAGGCGACTCAATTGGGGGCGTAGTAGAATGCGTTGCGAGAAACGTTCCTAAAGGCTTAGGATCGCCCGTATTTGATAAGCTCAGCGCTGATCTAGCTAAAGGAGCCATGTCACTACCTGCCACCAAAGGCTTTGAAATGGGCTCTGGTTTTGCGGGCACCCTGCTGACGGGCTCCCAGCACAACGATGAAATGTATCGCGGCGAAGATGGCACCTTTCGCAATCGCACTAACCGCGCTGGCGGCACTCAGGGCGGTATTTCTAACGGCGAAAACATTGTTATTCGCGTCGCCTTTAAGCCAACTGCCACCATTCGTAAAGAACAAAAAACCGTCGATAACACCGGGCAAGAAACCACGCTCGCGGGTAAAGGACGCCACGATCCCTGCGTTTTGCCTCGCGCCGTGCCGATGGTAGAAGCCATGGTCGCTCTGGTTTTATGCGATCATCTGTTACGCCAGCAGGCACAGTGCAGCACCTTGTCTGTCTCCCAGCAGTAATCTTTAGCAATACCTTCACAATGGCAGCACCTGTACGCATTCTTTGGGAAACTGGGCGACTTTGGCCCCGGCTAAAGGCACAGAGTCAGCATGGCTTAGTCAGTGGCGCTTTGCAGCCGATTGACACCAACGCTAAATATATCGAATCGGGCGGTATGGGTTTTGTTGTTCGCATTTTAGCTAATCTCTCTTTTAAGGAGAAAGCTCGAAAACAGCGAGAAAAAACAGCGGCGACTAATCCTTTTTTACCTTACGAAGAAGATCTCTACGTCACCGATATCTCAAAGACTCATCTGTGCCTGCTCAACAAGTTCAACGTTGTTGATCATCACTTTTTAATTGTTACCCGTCAGTTCGAGCCGCAAGAGAACTGGCTAACCTTAGCTGACTTTGAGGCCCTCATTCGCTGCTTGGATGAAGTCGATGGGCTGGCCTTTTTTAACGGGGGAACCGCCGCTGGCTCTAGTCAGCCTCACAAGCATTTGCAGGTAGTGCCCTACCCCACGGAAGAAGCCGATCCTTTAACGGACTTTTCAGTAGAGGGCGCGATCGCTGCTATAGAAGATTCTGGTGAGATCGTGCGCGCTTCGCGACTGCCGTTTCGCCATGCAATTACGAAGCGGCTGGCAAGGGACAGTAATTTGAAACGTGACGGGGAAGGCGATCGCTCAAAATCAGGCTTAGCTCAAGCAGAAAGCGCCCAGACCAGCGCAGCACCAGGAAAAGCAGAGCAATATCTAACTTACTATCGTACCCTTTTAAGCGCGGTAGGCATCGCTAGTAACGGTGACTGGCAGGGCAGGCAAACAGCCGCTTACAATTTTTTATGCACCCGAGAGTGGATGATGATAGTGCCACGTCGCCAGGAGAAGTATGTCAATGTTTCGGTGAATTCTTTAGGGTTTGCGGGCTCGCTGCTAGTGAAGGATGAGCAGACCCTAGCCCAGCTTGAGGCTATAGGGCCAATGACGCTCCTGCAAAAGGTGAGTGTGCCAAACGAATAGAGCGCAAACTATAGCAATGAGCGCTAGGTCATCGCGCCGATGTCTTCGCCGCACTCGTCAACTAAATAGCAGAGTGCCTTGAATCGGAGCATGATTAGCGGCTCGTAAAATGGGTTGATTTTACACATAGGCGGAATGTGGAAAAGCGTGCGACCAAATAGCTTAAGGTCTCTTTCAAAGGGGCAGTCGGCGGGGATCAGTGAAACAATGCGGTGCGCCATCTTCGGGTTCTCAACCGGGATTTGCTCTATGCGGCGCTTAACTGGCTCTAGGATGTCCAGTTTTCTTGATTTGTTGGGCAGAAAAGAATCCATAACACAATGAGTTGTGACAACTCAGAAAAATCAGTGGCAAGGGATGGCTGCGTTCGTTAAACAACATACCCATAAATCTTGTGATAATCAGCCTATTAGAGACTGTTTAAAGTAAGACTTGATCCTTACAAGGGTTTGGTTAAAGCTCTTATGAAGGAAGCGTTGAAGGAAACGTTGAAAGGCGATAAAACAAACGTCGTGGGAAAAAAGAAATGTAGTTTGGCTTGTCGTCTGGGTTTACTAGCGAGGCCGTTAATAGGGCCATAAGTGAGGCTATTTATATAGTAGTGAGGCTATGCATAGCTTGTTCTAGGGTGTAGTCATGTTTGGCAAGCGTCATAGTCAGTTTTTAGCCAGTTTTTATCTCCGCTGACTATGGTAGACGCGAATAAATCAAACTGTGGGTTTGTAGCGAACATTTCAAGACAAATTATGCAAATTTCACATGGGTGAAATGCAGTTGTTCTGCTGACGAATATCGCTGGGAATGCCCTTTGGCCTGGGCTTTTGGAATTTTCCTTAGCTGAATAAAAAGATTGTTCGGATTCCTTACATTGAAAAAGAACGAGAAAAACTGACAAACCATATACTTCT
>JBARVS010000234.1:0-27326 GCA_049646385.1 Phormidesmis sp.
GGCCCGCCGTGGTAGTCAATCACGCTCACCGCGCCGTTCCCCTGCTTAAACTGCCAAAAGCTTTCTGGCCCCAATCCCATCACCTGACACAAAATCGCTTTGTTAATGGCATCGTGAGCTACTACCATCACCGTGGGCATTGGGCGATCGCTCCTGTCAACTTCACTCATGTCAACTTCACTATAGGCCCCCACAATGCTGCTCAATCCCTTTTGTGCCCGCAGCCACACGTCAGTTAAGTTCTCACCTGCTGGCATCTGCACCCTGTGCGGCTGGCTCTGCCATGCGCCTAGCAGCCCCGGATAGCCCGCCTCAATTTCAGACTCTAGCTTGCCTTCCCATTCACCATGGCTAATCTCCCATAGGTGCTCGGTAGTTTCTAGCATTACGTTAGGATGATGCCGCAAAATGCCCTCAGCCGTCTCCTTAGGCCGCAGCATAGAAGAAGTCACCGCCGCGTCAATTTGAACGTCTTTTAAAAACTCACCTGCCTGCGCCGCCTGCCGATGGCCGTTTTCGTTCAGCGGAATGTCAATTTGTCCTTGAAACCGACCGTCGCGGTTCCAGTCGGTTTCGCCATGTCGCACCAACAGCAAACGCGGGCCTTTGAAGCGCGATCGCCGCTTAGGCAGCGCCTTGCCTAAGTGACTCGTGAGATTCAACAGCTCTAGCTGTGCGCCCGCCTCCCAATCGCCTAAAAAGTTCAGCACGTTAATCGCGCAGTTCTCTTGGCCCATCCGATTGAGGCTTTCAGGGCCAACGCCAATAGAGGCACCGATTAAGGCGCGATTAATCGCACTATGGGCAACCACTAGAACCGTTTGGCCTGCGTGGTCTTGCAAAACGGCTTGTAAAAACTGAGTGGCTCGCTGCCAAATATCGCGCACCGGATAGAAGTCGGCAGTCGTACCATCGGGGTTAGCAACGGCCATTTTGAAATTGTTCGCATCTTGCCGCCAAGCTTTGAACTCATTGGGATAGTTCGCCTCGGCATCGGCAAAAGACTTGGACTCCCACAGCGGCAAATTAATTTCCTTGATCCCATCTGCTGTTTGAATCGGCGGAACGGTCGCGCCGCTGGCCTGCATCGTTTCTACAATCAGCTCACAGGTTTTGGCCGCTCGCTTTAAAGGGCTGGCATACACCGCATCTGGCTTTAAGCCTGCTAGCATTTCACCCACTTTGCGGGCCTGCTGTTCGCCTTGCTCGGTGAGCACAGCATTATCGTGATGACCTGAAATAATCCGCCCTATGTTGGAAGTGCTTTCACCGTGGCGAACAATAATAACTGTAGTTTTCAACCGATCTAACCTCGCCAATGAACATGCCAAAGCCATAGTACACTGACCGCTTTAGAATACGAAGATGGAGAGAATCGTCACCTACAGCCCTGCCTATACGCTAGTCCCTACTTACGAGTGTTTCAACCGCTGCACCTACTGCAATTTCCGCCGCGATCCACAGCAAGATAAGTGGATGAGCTTAGCCGCTGCCCAAGAGATTCTTTTGAGCCTGCAAAATCAAGACGTGATCGAAATTTTGATCCTCAGCGGTGAGGTGCATCCCCAAAGCAAGCGCCGCGCCGCCTGGTTTCAAAGAATTTACCAGCTATGCGAACTGGCGCTAAAATTCGGTTTTTTACCGCATACCAATGTCGGCCCACTGAGCTATGAGGAGATGGCGCAGCTGCGTGAGATGAACGTTTCGATGGGGCTGATGGTGGAGCAGATAACGCCTGAGCTGCTTAAAACGGTTCATGCTCATGCGCCTAGCAAACGGCCTGAGGTGCGATCGCAGCAGCTAGAATTCGCAGGCAGGCTAAAGATTCCGTTTACGACGGGTTTGCTGCTGGGATTAGGTGAAACCGTTGAGGATTGGGTGGATAGTTTGGAGGCGATCGCGCAAATCCACCGCCAATACCACCACATTCAAGAAGTTATCTTACAGCCCCATCAACCGGGGCAAACCCAAGTTAAACCTCGCCCCGCTTGTCATGGCGACACGCTACTCAAAGCCGTCCAAATCGCCCGCGAAATTCTGCCCGCCGACATCACCATTCAAATTCCACCCAATCTCATTCGGTCAGACGCCGCCCTAATAGCCTGCATCGCCGCAGGCGCTCGCGACCTTGGCGGCATTGGCCCCATTGACGAAGTAAATCCCAGCTATAAACATCGCCGCCTGAAGGCCACCGACGAGCTATTGCAGGCTCAAGGATGGATGCTCAGACGGCGATTGCCAGTCTATGAAAAATATCACGATTGGTTGCCCCAACCGTTACAAACAGCGGTCAACCAATCCCGCAGCAGCTTAAACGCGACCGCGTAGCATTTGGGCCATTTCGTTTTGCTTGGGCGATTGCTCTAAGGCAACCTCCTCGGTGATTCGACCCGCCTCGTACAGCGCATATATCGACTGGTTCATCGTACACATGCCGTCAAACGTGCAGTTTGGCAAAATTGCCTCCACTTCATCAAGCTGACCGCGTAAAATGTAGTCCTTAATGGCGTCTGTGTTAATTAGGATTTCGTGGTAAGCGGCGCGTTTGCCATCGGTAGTGCGGCATAGCCCTTGGGCAACAACGCCGATCAAAGATTCAGCGATCGCCACTCTCACGGGCGCTTGCTGCTCCGGCTCATACATCCCCAAAATCCGTTCCACCGTCTTCACCGCGCTGTTAGTGTGCAGCGTGCCAAATACAAGGTGACCCGTCTGGGCGGCTTTAAGCGCAGTTTCAATCGTCTCTTTATCGCGCATCTCTCCCACCAAAATAATGTCGGGATCTTCGCGCAAAGAAGCCTTTAGCGCATTGCTAAACTTGCGCGTATGCACGCCCACCTCCCGCTGCTTAATCAGCGACATCCGGCTCGTATGCACAAACTCCACCGGGTCTTCAATCGTAATAATGTGCTTTGGCATCTCCTTGTTAATGTAGTCAATCATCGCCGCCATCGTAGTTGACTTACCCGAACCCGTTGGCCCCGTCACCAGTATCAAACCCTTGTGATAGTGGCACATGTCTTTAATAACTGGCGGCAAATTAAGCTGCTTCATCGTCAAAATTTCCACCGGAATCAGTCGCATCACGATGGCAGGCCCGTTGAGGCTATCAAAAATGTTGATCCGCACTCGCGAAAAGTCATACTGAGCCGCCCCGTCAAAATCAAGCGTCTCCTTAAACTCAACAATCTGCTCAGGTGTCAAAATTTCCGTCAGCCAGCTATCAAACATGACGGCTGTTGTCACCGGATAGTCGGTTGTAGAAATTTCCCCCCGGTTGCGATAGCGCGGAATTTCGCCCACGCCCACGTGAATGTCCGAATAGCCCTTGTCAAAAGCTTCGCGAATAATCTTCTCCAGCGTCGGGCCTGTCGCTATTGCACTTCCCGGCATCGGCGGCGGCGCGGCAGCACGATGGCCAGCAGCGCGAACGGCTTGAGCAGGGGGTGGCTGTACGGCCTGGGTCACAGGTGCAGTCGCTCGCGGCGGTGGCGGTGGCGGCATGGCAGGTCTCGGCGGCGGTGCGGGCGGCGATTGCATGTTGCTCATGGTTGTCTTCTAAAAGCCCCTAGAAAATAGCGGTAGAAATAGCGATAAAAGAACGGCAGGTGTTCGGTTCTTAATCCTTTTTGTGCGGTTTCCCACCTGCTGATAAAGCGATGGGCTACCTGTGTGGAGTTTTCCCTACAAGCGCCTTGTGCCAACTACCCCCGCCTTTGTGCTACCTTTATAAAGTTCTATAAATTCACACATCTGGATTTTCGGGTGTCTAAAGTGGCCTACAGGTCAACAAAGCAGATGAAAGGGGTTACAACTCTCAGCTAGCTTTGACGACTGTCGCTCTAGATGCAGCCAGATGGAGGTTTAACCCGGAAGGAGAAATTTTCATATGCCAGCAGTAACCCTGTCAGACCTTTTAGAGTCGGGCGTGCACTTTGGTCACCAAACGCGCCGCTGGAATCCGAAGATGGACGAGTACATCTTCACGTCCCGCAACGGCGTTCACATCATTGACTTAGTTCAAACCGCTAACCTGTTAGAAGACGCCTACCAATATGTGCGTAAGGCAGCAGAGAGCGGCAAGAGCTTTTTGTTTGTCGGCACCAAGCGGCAGGCAGCAGGCATCGTTGCCGACGAAGCCGATCGCTGCGGTTCGTACTATGTAAACCAGCGTTGGCTGGGCGGTATGCTCACTAACTGGACAACGATTAAAACTCGCGTAGAGCGCTTAAAAGAGCTTGAGCGAATGGAGTCGTCGGGCGCGCTAGCCATGCGACCTAAAAAAGAAGGCGCACAGCTACGCCGCGAGCTAGACAAGCTTCAAAAATATCTGGGCGGCATCAAAACCATGCGCCGCATTCCCGATGCAGTGATTATTGTTGACGTGCGCCGCGAATACAACGCCGTGCAAGAATGCCAAAAGCTAGGCTTACCCATCATTTCGCTGCTAGACACTAACTGCGATCCTGACGTGGTAGATGTGCCGATTCCAGCCAACGACGATGCTATTCGTGCCATTAAGCTCATTGTAGGTCGCCTTGCCGATGCCATCTATGAAGGCTCTAGAGGTGGTGGCACCGACAGCGGCAGCAGCAAAGCCTCTACCCATGCTACAGACATTTACGATGGCTACGATGGCGCAGACTATGACGACGAGGGCTCTGAAATGACGGCTTCAGAAGCTACCACGAATCAGGCGATCGCCGAAGCTAACTAGAGCCTACTGTCCTACTGCTAGTAGGCTAAACGATAGGATAAAGGGCTGCATCATAATCAGCAGCCCTTTTCAACTTTTCCTATTAGATTTTTTAGTGATTCCTTAACCGAAACGAAAAGACAGGGCGTTTATTCTTAAGTGAACATAAGGGTAAAAATATCAGCCCTTGCCCGCAAAACGCAAAAAATACTGAGGACTTGAGGCAAAATGGCAGACATTTCTGCAAAGCAAGTGAAAGAACTGCGCGATCAAACTGGCGCAGGCATGATGAACTGTAAAAAAGCGCTGAAAGAAACCGACGGCGACATGGAAAAAGCCAGCGAATGGCTGCGTCAAAAAGGGATTACCTCAGCGGCCAAAAAAGAGAGTCGGGTCGCATCGGAAGGCTTAGTGCACAGCTACATCCATACGGGTGGCCGAGTCGGTGTGCTAGTCGAAATTAACTGTGAGACTGACTTTGTGGCTCGCCGTGAAGAGTTTAAGTCTCTGGCGCAAGATGTGGCGATGCAAATCGCGGCTTCTCCTAATGTGGAATATGTCAAAGTAGACGATATTCCTAAAGAGATCGCCGAGAGTGAAAAAGCCATTGAAATGGGCCGTGATGACTTGGGCAATAAGCCTGATAACATCAAGGAAAAAATCGTGCAAGGCCGAATTGATAAGCGACTCAAAGAACTGTCGCTGGTCGATCAGCCCTTTATCAAAGATCAAAACATTACGGTGGAAGAGCTGGTGAAGCAGGCCGTTGCTAAGCTGGGTGAGAACATTCAGATTCGTCGGTTCTCGCGCTTTATTTTAGGTGAGGGCATTGAGAAGGAAACCGTTGACTTCGCGGCTGAAGTAGCGGCTCAAACGGGTCAAAAAGCGTAGGGAATCCTTTGCTTTTTGCAAAGTTTGACAGGAAGTCTGACAGACTGTGCGCGGTTGTAAAGTGAGCATGGGATGTGAGAGTCGGGTTCTTCCATGAGGTAAGAGCCCGATTTTCGCTATCTTGTAGGGTATATGGTTAAAGCAAGTAGCCAAATTGAGCAAGAACTAGCGTTGCTTCAGCAAAAGACTGAGCAAATGGCTGATGCCTTGGAGCCTCTTTACGAGGGATATTTGAAGGCGCTAAGTGAGGCGGGGAGTCGACAGCTTGTGCTGGCGGCTTACCATTTGTGCACAAAGGCTTATCCTGACAAGTTTTTGGCGCTCTCGTGGGATCGGCGCAATCAGCTTCAAAATGCGTTGCAAAAGGCGGCGGCTAAAATTTACGCTCAGCTCACTGAGCAGCGGGAAAGTGCAAAAATCGCTAGTCGGCGATCGCAAAATCATGAGGGCTTAGCCTTTTTACAGCGCTTGCTAGAAGCTAGAGCCTCAGGCCAGTCTGAAGCTAGATCCGCGAAGAATCGATCAGGCGATGAGCTGCTGGCTGAGGAAAACAGCGCCGCAGAAGATGAGGCTGACTTGGATAGATACGATGGGGGCGATCGCAGCATCGATACTCCCTACCCCATTGACTTCAGCAGTGCGTTTGAGGTTGATAGTAGAGGCGACTTTGCAGATGATTTTGATACCGATGAAGCTATCGACTTTGAAGACGAAGATTCAGGCGACGCCTCATCAAGGCAGCGGCGTCGCCGTGCTGACTCAGATGAGGACGATTTAGACTTTGAAATGGAGGTGCCTGCTGCCGACCAGCGCCTGACGCTGAACGAGGAAGAGGATTTGCTCTCTGCCCTAGCAGGCTTAACTCGCCGCTCGATACAGCTTAATAGCTCCAGCTCACCCAGCGGACTACCAGCGGGAAATGCCGATAGCGAATCAGAGCAGCCCTTAGCGCCTGTTCATTTAGCGAAGCAGCAAATGCTGCTAGAAAAGTCTATTCGAGAGGTGTTTCAAGCCGTTTCAGAAGAGGCAAACGAGCTGCTGCAAAAAGCGGACGTAATGCCCAACTTTCCGCGCGCGTTGCTAGCAGCGGCCTCAGATTCGCGGGGCATGGGCGAACCTATTAACGCAGTCCCTAACGTGGTGCGAGTGTCGGTGCGGGTGATGCATGGCGAGGCCATGATGGAGTCTGAAGAGGATGAATTCGAGGAAGATTTTGATGAAGATCTCGATGAGGAGAGCAGCCAGCGGCGATCTACGCGAGGGCGAATGTCTAGAAAGCTCAACCGCAAGCCCAACCGAAACTTTGAGCGCAACGCTGAGCGAAGATCCGATCAGGACTCTGAGGAATCTGGCCGAAGATCTGATATGAGAGGTCGCTCAAGCTCATCAGGGTCGTCTGCTCGCCGGATGCGTCGGATTGCCCCTCAAGACCTCATGGAGATAGACGCTTTGCCTGAGCTAGCTGCTATTAGCCTACGGCTAAGTGAGGTGGAGTTTGCTGATCCGACGGTATCGGCTTGGCGCGGACGGCTGCGGCAAAAGCTGGGCGAGCTAAAGAAGCTAGGAATGCGCTATAAAAAGGCGCAGCGATCGCTTGAAACCGCTCAGGCCGAAGACGCATGGCGCGCTAGCTGGACAGCGCAGCAAGACAACGCCAATAGCTAGACTAGAATAGGCAAATGCAGCGCTGCACAATGCAGGTAAATGGATTCAGCGACTCCCAATCAATTAGCTCTCGATCAGCTAGCCGCAGATGACAATACTGCGGCGGGTGCAGCCCTTGAAACGCCAGTCGCTCAATCAAACCTATCGACTTTACCAAACAAGCAGCCAACTGCTCTGCCAGACTGGGTGCGCCTGCAAAAAGCGCTAGGCGTTGAGTCTGAGCGCGGCTTTAATAATCTTGAAGGTCACCAGCAGCATTTTAGCGAATTTATTGCAAGCAGCTTGCTCAGCGGGTTAAAGGCGCTAAGCGCAAACTTGAAAGGTCAGCTAACAGATGGCGACAAGTGGAAAACCTTGGCCGAACGGTTTGAGGGCTACAGCGAGCTGTCTTTTTCGCAGCGCCAGCATTTAGTGGCCGATACCCGGCGGTTTTTGCACCGAGCCAGACAAACCGCCGACTCGCTGCCGCTGCTCTCTAATCATGTTGCCGAAGAAAGCGGGGCCTATCAGACGAGTGGCGTAAATCCAAACAGTTCTGCGGGTGCTGATAAAAAGGCGAACGGTAAGGCAGCGAAAAAGACGGCGAAGCGTAAGCAAAAAGCGCCTAAAACAACTGATGTCACAGGACTGCTCAGCCGCAGTGATTCCAACCATCCGCTTGACAGGCCGCTGACTTACCTTAAGGGAGTGGGAGCTTACAAGGCCGAAAAGCTAGCCAAGCTGGGACTGTTGAGCATTCGCGATGCGCTGTTTTACTATCCACGCGACTATATCGACTACGCGCGTCAGGTCAAAATAAAAGACTTGGTGCCTGGGGAAACGGTAACCATTGTGGCAACGGTCAAAAGCTGTAACTGCTTTGGCTCTCCGCGCAATCCTAAGCTCACGATGTTTGACCTGACGGTGTATGACAGCAGCTCGCCGCTAAAGATCAACCGATTTTTTGCAGGGGCGCACTTTCGCTCGCGAGGATGGCAGGAACGGCAAAAGCGGCTGTACCCACCGGGCTCGATTGTGGCGATTTCGGGGCTGGTAAAGCAGACGAAATACGGCATCAACGTTGATAATCCTGAAATTGAAGTGTTGGGGGGTGAGGGTGATTCGATTGACTCGCTGACGATTGGGCGAGTGGTACCCGTGTATCCGCTGACGGAAGGCGTGGGCGCAGACTTAGTGCGTAAAACAGTGGTGGCTTCGCTGCCCTCGGCGGTGGCGCTGCAAGATCCGCTGCCGCGTGGACTGCGAGAAAAGTATGGGCTGGTGGACTTGGCAGTGGCGATCGCCCACATCCATTTTCCGCCTAGCACAGAAGAGCTAGCCGCTGCCCGCCGCCGCCTTGTGTTCGATGAATTCTTCTATTTACAGCTCGGCCTTTTGCGCCGCCGCAAACAACAGCAGCAGCAGCAAACTACCGTACAAGTAGCGCCTACTGGCGAACTCATCGACACCTTTTACAAAGTTCTTCCTTTTAAGTTCACAGGTGCCCAGCAGCGCGTTGTCCAAGAGATTCTCAACGATTTACAATCGAGCGCGCCGATGAACCGCTTGGTGCAGGGTGATGTCGGATCGGGTAAAACGGTGGTTGCAGTCGTTGGCATTCTCGCCGCGATTCAAGCAGGCTATCAGGCCGCGCTGATGGCTCCTACAGAAGTCTTAGCCGAACAGCACTATCGCAAGCTAGTTGAATGGTTTAATCTGTTGCACTTACCCGTAGAGCTGCTGACGGGATCGACAAAAGCCGCCAAGCGCAGGCAAATTCACAAAGAGCTGCTAACGGGCGAACTGCCAGTGCTAGTAGGCACTCATGCGCTCATTGAAGATCCGGTAAAATTTGCCAAGCTGGGCCTAGTTGCCATTGACGAGCAGCACCGCTTTGGCGTAGCGCAGCGGGCCAAACTACAGCAGAAAGGCAATAATCCCCATGTGCTAACCCTCACCGCTACGCCCATTCCTCGCACTCTAGCGCTCACCATCCACGGAGATTTAGACGTAAGCCAAATTGACGAGCTGCCACCGGGCAGAAAAGCGATTAAAACGACGGTGCTCGGCGGACGAGAGCGAGCCGATGCCTACGACCTGATTCGCCGAGAAATTGCGCAGGGCCGACAGGTTTATATTGTTCTGCCGCTGGTAGAAGAGTCAGAAAAGCTAGACCTGCGCTCTGCCATTGAAGAACACGCCCGCCTACAAGAGACTATTTTTCCTGAGCTGCACGTCGGCCTTTTGCACGGACGCATGAGTTCAGCCGATAAGGACGCGGCGATTACCGCCTTTCGTGAGCAGGAAACGCAGGTTTTAGTTTCAACAACTGTTGTTGAGGTGGGCGTAGATGTTCCCAATGCGACCGTTATGCTGATTGAACATGCCGAGCGGTTTGGCCTTTCGCAGCTACACCAGCTCCGAGGCCGGGTGGGTCGTGGCGGCGATCAGTCTTTTTGCCTGTTGATGACCAGCAGCAAAAGCGAAGTGGCGATGCAGCGGCTGCGGGTAATGGAACAGTCGCAAGACGGCTTTTTTATCTCTGAAATGGATATGCGCTTTCGTGGGCCCGGTCAGGTGCTAGGCACTCGTCAGTCGGGCCTGCCTGATTTTGCCTTGGCTAGCCTAGTAGAAGATCAAGAGGTGTTAGAGCTAGCGCGAACTGCGGCCACTAAAGTATTAGAGACCGAAACAGCCTCAGGCGAAGATGGCCTCACCCGCTGGCCGCTAATGGAACAAGAGTTGGGACGGCGCTATCAAAAGCTCATGGGTGGAGCTATTCTCACCTAATATTCTACCCAACTACGCCACGCTCATTTGCCTCAGTATCTCGCTACAGATCTGCTCTGGTGTTTTCCCTGCCGTATATATCGTAAGTTTTGCTAGACGGGCGTTAGAAGGATGCATGACGAAGTGTTCATCAATATTAGGCCCGTTGCCTAGCGCATAGCCATTGCGAACGTTGAGAATTCTAACAGATTTATCCAAATCGGGAGACGGCAGCAGCAATACGACATTGGGGTAGGGCTGTAAGACACGCTCGACCGATTGGAAAAGGGCACTGTCTTCATATACGGAGTGACCTGCTCCCAAGTCAATAACATATTGTTGAGAGTCTGATTGAGTATCTGATAGCAGTCTTTGAACTGCATAAGCCTCAAAGGGTTTCCAATATTGGTAAATCTCCCAAAACCCACCTTCTTTTCGCTTCTGCTCTGCTAGCTTCTTGTCATAGCCAATTTCCTTGTAATAGTCCCATCGACACTCATCCATTGAGCATTGTGGAAGCTTTAGCTGCTCAGCTAATAATTTGCCGATAGTAGATTTACCAGCGCTAATAGGCCCAATGAGAATAATGTCTGAAGGCATTTTCTTAGATAGAGATGTTGATGCCCATCGCTTCCGCAATGATCTTGAAGTCACTTGACTTAATTTCCCGTTTGGACGGTCGAAAGGCAAGCCCCCATCTATCAGGATTCTTGACAAAAGATAGCTTGCTTAGCAATGGCCTGACCGCTGCGTACTGCGCTGATGCGCGATAGTTTACCGAACGTCGATAGTGAATATCGTCCTTTTTTTTAGATGGTTCAATCTCGCCCGCCGCAACCTGCCCAATAGCCGTAAACGCTTGCACGGCAGTGCCGCCCTCCATTTTGTCCTTTGGCGAGTAATAAACAATCCAATCGCCCGAAGAGATGTTTTTTACGGCTGACATTTTGCCATGGCTGAACTGACAAATTCCTTGCTCTACAGCGCTGTTGACATGCTCTAGTGAAGCAACGCCCAGCCAGCATTTGCGGTCTAGTTCATTCATCGCTTGTTAAACATCGGATAACGTCAAATTGAAGCTTATCGACTTGATTGTACTAGGAAACTAACACCACATATGCGTCTGTAGGCATTTATGCAGAACAAGCTTTTTAGCCCGCGATTGGTAGCTGAATATAAAATTCAGTGCCTCGATTAACCTCAGACTTAACTGCTAGCGTTCCGTTGTGTTTTTCAACGACAATTTGCTGGGCGATCGCCAACCCCAATCCTGTTCCTTTCCCCACGCCTTTGGTTGTAAATAAATGATCGAAGATCCTCGCCTTTATCGCTTCTGACATGCCTTTACCGTTGTCACAAATGCGAATTTCGACGACATTCTGTTCGCTTATGACTGTGGTTTTAATAGTGATTTTAGGAAAATTGCGCTGTAGATCGGCTGAGGATAGTTGCTGAGCAGATTCATCAAAAGCATCCACTGCGTTCGCTAAGATATTCATAAATACTTGGTTTAACTGACCTGGAAAACATTCTATAGAGGGCAAGCTGCTATAGTCTTGCACAATTTGAATCGCAGGGCGATATTCATTACCTTTAAGTCGATATTTGAGAATCAGCAAGGTGCTATCTAGCCCTTCGTGCAGGTTAGCGCTAACTTTGTACTCCGTATCGGCTCGGGAAAAGGTACGGAGACTGGTGCTAATGCCTTTGATGCGATCAGTTGCACCTTTCATAGAGTTCATCAGTTTTGGTAAGTCTTCACGGATAAAGTCCAAATCAATGTCTTCGGCATGGTCTTGAACGAAGGCTACTGGGCTGGGATGATGCTGTTGATAAAGCTCAAGATGTTCGAGCAAGCTTTGCACATACTCTTTGGTGTTGCTAATACTGCCGTTGAGAAAGCCAATTGGGTTGTTAATTTCGTGAGCGATGCCGGCAACTAAGTTGCCCAAAGAGGCCATTTTTTCGCTTTGCACCGTCTGTAGTTGAGATTTCTCAATCTGTTGAGCGTAAGTTTGAATTTGTTGATATAGGCGGGCGTTCTTTAAAGAAATGGCCGCCTGAGTGCAGAGAAGTTTGAGCAGCTCTACGCGATCGCTCGTAAAGGCATTTTTCGCCTGCGAGTTTTCTAGATACAGCAGGCCAACTATCTGCCCTTGGTTAATAATCGGTGTGCAGAGAAAACTGGCTGGTTGTTGTTTGGCTAGATAGGGATCTTGAGAGAAGCGAGCGGCGATCGCCTCATTTGAAATTAATAGCTGCTGGGTGCGATCAACATATTGCATGACGGTAATCGGTAGGCAAGTGGCTTGAGCAATCGGCAGTGGTTGAAGCGACCGTACAGCCCCATCAAAATATCTGACGACGACTTCTAACGACTGATTTTGGCTTAGGATCAGCGCGGCTTTGTCGGCTCCCGCCGTTTCAACAACCACATTCATCAGGCATGACAACAGCTCGTCGAGTTCAATCTCATTAGAGAGGCTTTGGGAAGCCTTGAGAATAGCCGACAAATCGAGAGCGGCGGAAAGGCTGCTGCTGCTAGAGAGAAAAGAACGAGTGATAGAAGCAGCCGTGTGAGGTTCTGTTGAAAACAGAGTTTCTATTGTAGATAGAGACGGGGGACGCTGATTTAAGATAGGCGTCAGCAGAATGGGATAGCGCTGCTCTAAATCTTGAACTTTTGCTTTTGCGCCCCAGCGAGCATAGCAATAGTAGGCTTCTTGCAGGTAACCAGCGGCGACTTTTTCTTTGCCCCAGTTGAGGTAGAATTTAGCCGCAAGCTCATTGGCGATCGCCTCTTCTTGCAGATACTTATTAGCTTTAGCGCCAGCAATGGCAGAATCATACAGATCGATTGCGGCGGCTTTGTTGTTTAGAATGCGACAGCGCTCGGCTTCGACTAACTGCCATTTATGGAGATGATTCATAGGCGCGCTCTCAGCCCAGCGTTTTAGCTTGTCCTGGTTAGCTTGAATCTGCTGCCAGCTTGGTTCTTCTGGGTGAGTTGCGATCGCCAGCAAAGTCAATGAATCATAAAAGAACAACAGCGTAGCAATGTATAAGCTCGGTACACCATCTAAATGCTGCTTTGCCATCTCTAAAGCGGCTACGGCTTGTTCATAGTCAGCAAACAGATAGCCCAAGATAGATTTATTGATATACAAGTGATAGATAGCAGCCCGGTCATTAGATGCCTGATGAACGGGCATCATCTTAACCTCATCGTAGACCTGTCCCTGGATTTTTACCGGATTTTTTGATTCACCCAGGAGATTTAGCACTGATTGATAGTGAGGCATTAGACAATTATGAGCTGTAGTTTGCTTAAATTGCCTAACTGCTGCACTGTAGATTGCCATTTCTTGCTTGGCGATCGCCAGGTTCTCTCCAGACATATAAAGATAGAACGTATAGGGAACTGCGCACCACGACGCCCATTCTAAGTCGCCTACTGCTAAACCGCTCTGATACCCTTCTATCATGGGTGTAAAGGTATCACTTAGCGGTGCTTTTTGATGGGTGAGAAAGCAGTTTACGACTGAAAGCGTCTTGGCCTTCATTTCTTTGGCCTCTAACTTCGCTAGCAGTTGAATCGCTAGCTGACCAAATTCATAGCCTGTCTCCACTTCTTCTAAAAATGCCGCAAGGATCAAACCATAGCTAGCATAGGCAAGGGTGGCGAAAGGGGTGTTCCCGTACTGAATCGACAGACAAACTTGTTTGAATATGACCAGCGGAAACATCGCCGGACAGCCATTATAGGTAATCGTAAACAGACTAGACAAAATACGTAATGCGGCCTGATGTTGTAGATCGCTCATTAGCGGTAAATCAAGCAGTTCTAATGGCTCGCGATCTGCAATCAGTCGCCGTGTCTCGGCCAGTCGTTGAGCAAAATCCTCGTCGGTTGGCTGACCAGGCAGGTCAACGCCTAGCTGCTGAAGAATTTCACAGGCAATCTCTAATCCTTGAGTTAGTCGGTTTTGAGAGACGCAAACCTGAATTTTCAGCTCATAGATTTTTACTCGATCTAAAGTTGTACGAGCATGATGCAGAGCAGATTGCGCCCAACTTTCCATTTTCTCAAAATTGCCGAGCAAATAGCTAATTTCAGCCGCCATTTGGTACAAAGCTAAGGCCAAGTCGTACTGCGTCTGCCAACAGGATTCGCTCAGCAGCTCAATTCCGGCTTTCGCATATTGAATGGCTGAGGAATAGGCCGTGGCAGCTTTGGCACGCTGACTCGCAATTAAGTTGAGCTGGGCCAATTCGCTCCGGTCTGTTGAACTACTCAGTAACTGTTTGCCGTAGTTAATTTGATTGACAATCTCAAAGAGTTTGGCTTCTCGATCTGCTTCGGGTACATGCCGCAGGAGGCGCTGGCCAATCTTCAGATGAGTGGCTTGTTTACGATCAGCAGAGATGAGCGAGTAAGCAGCCTGTTGAACCCGGTCATGTAAAAAACGATAGGTTGAATTGATGCTTTCTCCATCGATTGGTTCTTCGGCTTGAAAGAACTTATAGCTCTGAGTGGTCGGTAAAACTAAGCCTTCCTGTAAGGCTTGCCAAAGCGCGATCGCTGCTTCAGTCACAGATTGTTCAGCGGCGATCGCCAGCGTTTTCAAATCAAACTGATTGCCTACACAGGCAGCTATTTGCAAGATCTCTTGAGTTGCATCGGGCAATTTCTGTAGCTGCAGTGCCATGAATTCAACAACATCATCGGTTAGCGCCAGCGTCTTCACCTGAGCAAAGTCACATTCCCAACAGCGATGCTCCAAATTGAAAATAATGTATCTCTCCTCGTGAAGCACCTTGAGAAACTGCGTGACAAAAAACGGATTGCCCTGCGCCTTACGATCAACAACTTCTGCTAGGGGTTTTGCAATTTCTAACGAACAGTTGAGCGTATCGGCAATCAGCTCGTTACTATCTGCAAACGCGAGTGGTTTTAACACAACTGTGTTGACAGTCGCAGCAGCTTTCTTCAGTTCCTCTACTGCCATCATAAACGGGTGTGCTGGTGAAACTTCATTATCTCGATAGGCTCCTAACACCAGCAAATAGCCATTGTCATTCACCAACAGCTTCATCAACTGAAGCGACGCCAAATCAGCCCACTGCAAGTCATCTAAAAACAGCACTAGCGGATGTTCTACGGTCGTGAAAACTCCAAAAAACTTTTGAAATAATAGATTAAACCGATGCTGCGCGGCGCTTCCAGCAAGTTCAGGCGCAGCGGGCTGATGGCCAACTATTTGTTCTAGTTCTGGAATGACGTCGATCAAAACTTGTCCATTTTCTCCCAAAACTTGGAGAATCTCGGTTTTCCATCGCTGCAGGTGAGCATCCGATTCGCAGAGCAACTGCCCCATCAAATCCCGCAGCGCTTGCACAAATGCCGACAGTGGAATATTGCGGTTGAACTGGTCAAACTTACCTTTAATAAAGTAGCCGTTTTGCCGGGTGATGGGCTTATGCACTTCGTTGACGACTGCCGTTTTACCCATGCCAGAAAAGCCAGCCACGAGCATGAGTTCAGAACTACCGCTGCTAACTCGATTAAAGGCCGCAAGCAGCGCCTTAACCTCAGCTTGGCGTCCATACAGCTTTTCAGGAATCAAGAAGCGATCGCTCACATCCCGCTGACCTAATTCAAACGGAGCGATCGCGCCTGTTTCTTTCCACTGAATCAAACACTGTTCTAAATCATATTTGCATCCCAACGCGCTTTGATAGCGATCTTCAGCATTTTTGGCCATAAGCTTGCTGACAATCGCCGCTATCATCTTAGGAACATTGGAGTTAACACAATCCGCCGACAGCGGCGACTTGGCAATGTGACAATGAACTAGCTCTAGCGGCTCGATTGCAGCGAAGGGTAAGGCTCCCGTTAATAGCTCATACAGCGTTACACCAAAGGCATAAAAATCGGCCCGGTAGTCAATCCCACGATTCATCCGCCCCGTTTGTTCAGGTGCGAGATACGCCAGCGTACCTTCGAGAATATTAGGATTTTGGATCTCCTGAGCTTCTCTGGGCAGCAGCGAAGCAATACTGAAGTCGATTAGCTTGATTTGTTGAGACTCAGGGTGGATTAAAATATTGGCAGGCTTGATATCTTTGTGGATGATACGACTTTGATGTAGGCTGTGCAGAATTTCAGCTAGCTGATGGGCGATCGCCAAGATTTGCACTAGCGACAGCGAATGCGCTTGAACATACTGCGCCAATGAGACGCCGCCAAAGTCTTCCATAATTAGGGCGTAGCTGTTACCGTAAGATTCTATGCCGTAGAAACGGACAATGCCAGAAAGACTGAGGTTTTTAACGATTGAGTATTGATTGCGAAACTGCAACAGATCGTGAAAGCTAGGATAGGCTTGCTGCAAAAGCTTAACTACCACTGGACGCTGACTAGACACTTCAATCGCTCTGTACACGACCGTCCGGGTTCCCGCGTAGAGCAGCTGAATTATTTCATAACCGCAAATATCGGGAAATTGACTGGGGGAAGTAGTGTCTGAGAGTGTCATAGCTTTCTGATAGCGGCTTTGCTCTGGTCTGTTTGAAGCACCCTTAAGATTCCCGGAAACTTTTGACTCTGCATAAAACGAAAATCACCCTTAAAAAAACCAAACCAATAGCGGTTGGTTTGAGCTATCTATCTCTGTTATTGGGCACCTTAGAGGCTAAAACCTGTCTCATTACTGCTGTAGCCGATGACTGCCCTTATCCCCACAGACTCTGTATCCACGGCGCATCCCTATCCTTCTCAATCGAGAACTAACCCGCCTTCTCTTCAAGGGCTGCAAAGGCTCCAAGGGCTAAGACCCGTTTTTCAACGGCTATTTCCTGAGCGCGTTGCCTCAGATTTTACGGTTGTAATGGTTACCTACAACGGCGCGCAGCGCATCGGCGCGGTACTAGATCGCCTGCGCTGCCAAATAGACGTAGGCGATTTGATGTGGGAAGTAATTGTCGTTGATAATAACAGCGCAGACGATACTCAGAAAGTGGTGAAGCGCTATCAAGCTAGCTGGCCTCAAGCCTTTCCACTGCGCTATGAATTCGAGCCACGTCAGGGCGCTGGATATGCGCGTCATCATGGCACCAAAGTTGCCAACAGTCCCCTCATTGGCTATTTAGATGACGATAATCTGCCCTGGATTAACTGGGTGCGCTCGGCCTACCGATTTGGGCAGCAAAATCCTAACGTTGGCGTATTTGGCAGCCGGATTCGCGGCAAATTTTCGACCACGCCGCCGCCTAATTTTGAGCGCATTGCTGCTTTGCTTGCTTTGACCGAAAGAGGTGATCGCCCCATCCTCTACAAGCCTGAAGCCAAGGTGTTGCCGCCTGGAGCGGGCTTGGTGGTGCGGCGACAGGCATGGTTAGATAACGTGCCGGAAGCGCGATCGCTCTCTGAGAAGTTTGGCGAAAGAGAAGCCGGAGAAGATTTGGAAGTCGTATTGCGCATTCAGCAGGCGGGATGGCCCGTATGGTACAACGCTCGCATGTTGATGTATCACGATATTCCCGGCCACAGGCTGACTCGTCACTATTTAATTACGCTATGCAAGGGTATTGGGCTCAGCCGCTATCACACTCGAATGCTCAGCTTTTCTCCCTGGAAGCGTCCTTTAATGGTGCTGCCCTATGCGCTCAACGACGTTAGAAAAATTCTGCGCCATGTGCTGCGCTACCGCTATCAGGTTGTCACCGATGCGGTTACGGCTAGCGAGCTAATGCTGTACGTGGCTAGCCTAGTGAGTCCGCTGCATAGCTGGTATCGCCTGTGTAAGCGACAGGTTATCAAAGCTGTTATCCGTGTGAAACCTGTTGTTTAACGCATCAGCGATTTGACAGGTCAACGCATCAGCGATTTGACAAGTCAACGCATGAGCGATTTGACAAGTCAACGCATGAGCGATCGCACTCTCTCCATTGGCCAATAAATTTTGTACGCTTTCCCCACCAAATTCGCCTGCGGCAAAAATCCCCACACGTGAGAATCCGCGCTCTCATTGCGGTTGTCACCCAGTACAAAATAGGCATCATCTGGCACAGTCTTTGGCCCCCACTCGTAGCCCATTTGCACGGTCGTCAGATAGCTCTCTTGTAGCGGCACTCGGTTAATCCATACCTGCGCATCATGCACTTCAACTTGCTGCCCCGGCAGTCCGACAATTCGCTTTACAAATAAAGACTCTGGCACTGCATCAACCATCTCAATCGCCTTAGGCGGTACCTTAAATACAACAATCTCTCCCGTTTCGGGCTGATAGCTTGAGTCGCGGCTGACGAAGATGCGATCGCCCACCTGTAGCGTCGGCACCATCGACTCACTTGGCACAATACACTGCATCACCGAGCGATCAACCCACAGCGGCAGGCTACCAATGCTCAAGCGCAGCACCAGTCCCAATATCACTACCACCACCAGCATCTGTCCTGATCGGCTCTGGTCTCGTCCTGGGCTCAAAGGTGTGCTTCTATAGGTATGGTATTCCGCTATAGACCAAACCGTGCAGGCCAACGGCAGCAATACTGGCTGAAAGTTTGCCAGCATAGAAAGGCTAATGCCCACCGTTAAAAATACGCCGCCCGCTACTGCCTTGTTTAAATATAAATGCCCCAACCCTGGCAAAATCTGTGATAGAAAAACGCCATACCACAGATCTCTACCTCGCCGCTTATCGCCCAGCGGATGCAGCGATCGCCCTGCCGTTGCAAACGCATCCCAAATATTCAACAGATACACCAGCGCCGCCGCACCTAACAGCCAAAAAGCACGGCCCGTATTACCCTCAGCCGCCAGTAGCGACCATAGCGCATGAGTCACCAAGCCCACAAAAACGCCCATAATAATGAGCCCCTTCGTCCACTGCTGGCCATAGCACTGACCCATTCCCGGCACCAAACCTGAAAGATTCACAGCCAACCAACAATCTCGCACCGGATGCGGCACTCTCACAAAGGTTCTGCCTCTCTGCCTAAAAACTAAGGCGCACCGCTTTGCTGTGTATGCGCCTATAGCTAATTTGCCCAGCTCAAGGACAGGTTTCTAGATGGCTGAAAATGATCCGTAAATCTGAGGAAGAGACTATTTTGTGTGATTCGTTCTTAGCTCAATCGGGCAGTACGAGGCAGTACAATCGGACGGTCTAACGAGATGGCTTGATTGGACTAGGCGGTGTCCGTGGCTGCGCTGCGGCTGGCCCAGAAGTCGGATCTTCAAACTCTCTCCTTTCAATCTCTCGGTTTTGCAATGCGGCTCTAAGCGCTGAGAGGTCTTCTTTTAGCATCACAGAGACAGTGCCCGTGTTAATTGTGCCGTCAGGATTGGGGATTACTTCAATGATATAAGCGTATAAATCGCCTTCGGAGACTTGAGCGCGAGAGGCGCGTAGGGTGCCGCGATCTTCAGGGCGACCGGGTGAGTAAACGATAACGGATTGCGATCGCCGATAGTCGGCATACACCTCAGCGCCATACAGTGTCCGCAGGGCATCTTCTAAGCGATCAATGCTCACACCGCTAATCGTATCTACCAGCGTAAACTTCTCAGAGCGCACCATCGTGAGCTGATTGGCGTTTCTACGCGCTAGCAAGCTCTCACCCGTGCCACCACCAGGGCCGTAAATAGATCCGTGAAACGTATAGCGACGAGCAGGCGTATCGTCACGTCGTACCGAAAGCCTTTCTCTAGGATCGGCTCGTAAAGTAGGGTGTGCCTGCATCCAAGCTTCTGCTTCAGCAACTGATTGACCGGGAAGGGCGCTGGCGGTAGTAGTCAGTCCTATCCAAACGCTTGTGAGGGTTAATCCAGTTTTAAGGCCGACGCGCAGAAGCTTGTTCATGGCTTGTGTTTATAGGGATCCAAATCCCTTCCGCTTTTTAGGTTTTTTCTTTTTCTTATTGCTGTTACTAGAGGCACCCCGCCATCCTGGTCTGGCACCGCCACCCATCGGATTGCCGCCACCCATGCCGCCCATCGGATTGCCGCCGCCCATGCCGCCCATGCCCGGAAAGCCGCCATCGAACCCTGGCAGGCCCATGTTGCCCTGACCCATTTGCTGCATCAGGCCGCGCATCCTTTGAAAATCGCTCACCAGCTTGCTGATGTCTTTTTCAGCGTAGCCCGCACCTTTTGCCACCCGGCGGCGACGGCTGGGCGAACCGGCCAGCACCTCAGGGTTTTTCCGCTCTTCCATGGTCATAGAGCTGATCATGGCCTCACAGCGTTTGAGCTGCTGCTCTCCCTGCTGAAGCTGATCCGAGGAAAGCTTATTGCCCATTCCAGGTATCATCTTCATGATTCCCGCTAGCGACCCCATATTTTTCATCAGGCGCGTTTGCTTAAGGAAATCGTTAAAATCGAACTGAGCCGACAGAATTTTTTCCTGGAGCTTCTCCGCATCGGCAATATCAACTTCTTCCTGGGCCTTTTCTACTAGGGTGAGCACATCACCCATACCCAAAATGCGGGAGGCCATTCGATCCGGGTAAAAGGGCTGTAGCGCTTCTACTTTTTCGCCCACGCCAATGAATTTAATCGGCTGGCCCGAAATTCTGCGGACTGAGAGCGCTGCGCCACCTCGCGAGTCGCCGTCCATTTTGGTTAAGATAGCGCCCGTGATGCCAATTTCGTCGTGAAACGTGCGGGTGAGCGTGGCGGCTTCTTGCCCGGTCATCGCATCAACGACCAGCAACACTTCATCGGGCTGCGACACTTCCTTGATCTGAGCTAGCTCAGCCATCATGTCTTTGTCAATTTGCAGTCGGCCCGCCGTGTCAATAATCACGGTGTCAACGCCGTCGGCCTTCGCTTTGGCCAACCCCTGCCGCGCAATCTCTACCGGGTTTGCATCTGCGCCGATTTCAAACACGGGCACATCAATTTGCTTGCCTAGCGTGAGTAGCTGATCGATGGCGGCTGGGCGGTAAACGTCTGTAGCGACGAGCAGGGCGCTGCGGTCTTGCTTGCGTAGGTGCAGGGCTAGCTTAGCGGTGGCGGTGGTTTTACCGGTACCCTGCAACCCGGCCATGAGGACGACGGTTGGCTTATTTTCGCTATCAGCTAGGGGCACGTTGGTCTCGCCCATCGTTTCGACCAGCTCGTCGTAAACGATTTTGATGAACTGCTGGTCGGGCCGTACGCCAGAGACGACGCCTGCGCCCTGGGCTTTTTCTTTAACGTCGGCAACGAAGCTTTTCACCACGTCTAGGTTGGCGTCGGCTTCTAGCAGGGCGCGGCGAACTTCCCTGAGCGCCTCGGTGATATTTGCCTCCGAGATTTTGTCCTGGCCTCGGAGCTTTTTCCAGGCGGATTCAAACTGTTCTGAGAGGGCTTCAAACATAGGACTGAAGGGGTGATGAACTTGAAAATACGTCTTTCTATTCTAAGGGGTGGGGCTGTCATTGCTAAGGTTCGGTTTTTGGCTTGGCGTTAGAGGGGCGATCGCAAAGCATCTGATAAGCTATCGGTGACCTGTGCTATGGAGCTTTGGGGGCGTTTGCCGCAGCCAAAAACATCGAATAGAGCGCCAAATAACCGCACATTGACGTTGAATGAGGCGGAACTTCAGCGCTATGCCGCTCAACTGCTGAGGCTAAAAGATCCCAAGACGGTATCAGATGTTTTGGATCGCACGATTCATCAAAGTGTGTTGGAGGCGTTGCCCTATCTGCCGGATGCCTTTGTAGATTTGCTGATTGTCGATCCGCCTTACAACCGCAGCAAGGATTTTAATGGTGTCGCTTTTAAGGCGCGATCGCCTGCTGCCTATCAAAACTGGCTAACGACTTGGCTGCCTCAGCTGCCTCGCTTGCTAAAACCCAACGCCTCTATATATGTGTGCTGCGATTGGCAGTCGTCGAATGCGGTTTATCAAGTATTTGCCGAGCATTTTCAGGTGCGCAATCGCATTACCTGGGAGCGGGAGAAGGGGCGAGGGGCGAAGCGAAACTGGAAGAATGCTTCTGAGGATATTTGGTTTGGCACGATGGGCGATCGCTACACCTTTAATGTAGAAGCGGTAAAGCTACAGCGGCGAGTGCTTGCCCCTTATCGCGATCGCGCAGGTCAGCCGAAAGACTGGCAAGATACAAAGCAGGGCAAGTTTCGAGCAACCCATCCTTCTAACCTGTGGACAGATATTTCGGTGCCGTTTTGGTCGATGCCTGAGAATACCGATCATCCCACGCAAAAACCTGAGAAGCTAGTGGCCAAGATGATATTGGCAAGCTCTAATCCGGGCGATGTGGTGTTTGACCCGTTTTTGGGATCGGGGACGACCTCAGTAGTGGCCAAAAAGCTAGGGCGTCGGTATGTAGGAGTGGAGCAGGCGGCGCTTTATTGCTGTTTGGCCGAGAAGCGGTTGAGCTTGGTGGAGAGTGATGGTGCTATTCAAGGCTATGATGGCAGCTACTTTTGGGAGCGCAATGTAGGAATAGGTAATCGCGAAGCGTCTGTAAAAAAGAATCGCGAAAAAACGTCACAATAGTTCATCAGTTCCGTTCCGTTCAGTTCCATCAAACAGAGTCTACAAATATGTCAACCGCCGAGGCCACTGCGCAAGCCAGCGTCAAAGAAATTTATACCGATGGAGCCTGCTCGGGCAATCCGGGGCCGGGTGGCTGGGGGACGCTCATAGAGTTTGCCGATGGGCAGACGCATGAGCTAGGCGGCAGGGACAAGGCCACCACCAATAACCGCATGGAAATGCAGGCTGCGATCGCCGCCCTAGAATACCTCCAAAAATTCTACGGCGAAACTAATTCTGACGGCGGCGCTGTTATTCTCCATACCGACAGCGAATATCTCAAAAACGGCATCACCAGATGGATCCAAGGATGGAAGCGCAAAGGGTGGAAAACCTCAGCCGGGAAGCCCGTGCTCAACAAAGATCTGTGGCAGCAGCTTGATACGCTAACGCAATCGCTCAGCGGCGCAGCGCTAACTATCGACTGGCGCTACGTGCGGGGTCATACGGGCAATCTGGGCAATGAGCGGTGTGATGCGATCGCCCGCGCCTTTTCCCACAGCACGCCTATCAGCCTCAAGCAATATAAAAAAGCGCCTGATAAAGCCGTCAGTCAGACCGCCACCCGCAAAGCAGCCGCCAACGAAACAGAAGGCAGCTATGTGGCAGAAAGCTCGTCCTTAGAAACAGACGCTAAAGTAGACACAAATGGGCACAGAGATGACTCAGAAAACGCTACAAAAATAAATACTGACCTTATGGAGGCTCCATCTTCGATACCGACGCTAAGATTCTACGAGACGGAAGAAGACCCCCAAAAAGGACAGCAGCCCGACATGGTAACGCCCTCAGATAAACCAGGCGACTCCGCTGACAGCAGTAAGAGAAACAGCCGAATAGAGCGCCTCACCGACGCCCTAAAAACCCTGCAAGTGACTGACGAGCTTGCCAAGCAGGGTTATTTAATCACCAGCGCCGAACTCGCCGACCTGATGGATGTAAATGCGAGCGCCGTCACCAGCCGAGGCGACTACTGGGCATGGCGCAACTGGTCAGTTTCTCGCATTCGCCGAGAAGGTAACCAAATCTTATGGCAGCTAGAGCGCATCGACGAATAAAGACGCATATCACCTTATCCGCCCTACCCGCCCACCGTAGGGGCTCCCCTCGTGGGTGCCCTTTCGCCAACCAACACTAAAGTTATCTTTGCCTATTCCCTAGCCCGGTGGCCATGCCAACGCCCGTCCGCCCAACAGATGCAGGTGCAGATGAAACACGGTTTGCCCGCCATCTTCTCCGGTATTAATCACCACCCGATAGCCGTCATCCAAATTTTCCTGCTTGGCCACTTCACCCACCGTCCATAGCAGATGACCTAACAACGCCTTATCTGCTGCCTGCGCGTCTGAAAGCTTAGGAATGGGCTTTTTAGGAATCACCAAAATGTGAGTCGGCGCTTGCGGCGTAATATCTCGAAAGGCCAAACAAAGATCGTCTTCGTACACAATATCGGCAGGAATCTCTCGGCGGATGATTTTACCGAAAAGGGTGTCTTCACTCATTAGAAAACTCAGCAGCGCTATAGCAACACCCCATTCTATCGGATGAGCTGTCGTTAAAAAGCGTTACTGGCCCATCGGTCTAACCTCTGAGAGTTCTTCTAGGGCGCTTTTCTCTGGGCTCATCACCTCCGGTAAAACCACTTCACTAGGCTCGAACACGACCTGAGTTTTGAGCCAGCTAGCGATTAAGTGAGGGCATTTCTTTCGGCTCCAGCGCATCATATAAAACCTAAAAATGGGCTTAGAGCGGCGGGCGATCGCCTTCATCAGCCAGTTGAGCGGCGGCGACTGAATCCGCTGATTCACTAAGTTGACAGAGCCCACATCGTAAAGGCAATCAGCAATCAGCCGCAGCGTCACTTCTTCGCGCAAAAACATGCTCTCTATCAGCATTTCCACATCGCGCATACGCTCTTCTTCTTTTTGCTGCTCACGAATCACCACAGCAGTTTTAACAGATCTTCTCGGAAGCCTTAACATAGCGTGCCAAAGGGTTGTACCAACAGGAAAGCGAACCGGAAAATGAGTTAAAAAAAGGTAGAAAACAGACCACTCTTAACCTTATAGCCTACACAGAGTGCCTGTTGCTACGCTCAAAAAGAAGTTTTTAAAGCTTGAAGCTATTTTGTATGGGCATTCTTAATCAGACCAGGGCAAAAAGCCTAGACAGACTGAAGATTAAGGGTAGCGGCGCATATGTTAGCAAGAATTTGGAGCGCGTCATTAGTCGGAATTGATGCGTTAAAAGTCGGCGTTGAGGTTGATCTATCGGGCGGGCTGCCCGGCGTGGTGATTGTGGGCCTGCCCGATACGGCTGTGCAGGAATCGCGAGAACGGGTGCGAGCCGCGCTAAAGAATGCGGGCTTTGCCTTTCCCATGCGCAAGGTGGTGATTAATCTCACCCCGGCTGACGTGCGCAAGGAAGGGCCAATTTACGATTTGCCGATTGCGGTGGGTATTTTGGCCGCTTCGGAGGCGGTGGCGCAAACTTGCTTGGCAGACTATCTGTTTTTGGGTGAAATGTCGTTGGATGGCACGCTCAGACCTGTAGCGGGAGTAGTGGCGATCGCGGCTGCCGCCCGCAGGCTTGGGCTCAAAGGGCTTGTGCTGCCCGCAGATAATGCTTACGAAGCCGCCGTGGTACCAGGGCTAGAAGTTTATGGATTCAAGCATCTGTCCGAAGTGGCTGATTTCTTGAACAATCCGGGTGAGCATCAAGCGGTGAAGATAGATAGACCGGAGGAACTGCTGCGATCGCCCCAGCCCGCTCAAGACCTATGCGACGTAAAAGGCCAGCTTCAGGCCCGCCGCGCCTTAGAAATTGCCGCAGCTGGCGGGCACAACCTTTGCTTAATTGGCCCGCCAGGTAGCGGTAAAACTATGCTCGCCCAAAGGCTCCCCGGCATTTTGCCCCCGCTTACCTTTGCCGAAGCGTTAGAAGTCACTCAGATTCATTCTGTAGCAGGACTGCTCAAAGAAAAAGGCAGCTTAGTCAACCAGCGGCCCTTTCGCACGCCCCATCATTCTGCCTCTGGCCCGTCGCTAGTTGGCGGCGGCAGCTATCCCAAACCGGGCGAAATTTCCTTGGCGCACCGAGGCGTTCTGTTTCTAGACGAACTCACCGAATTCAAGCGCAGCGTCCTCGAATTTTTGCGTCAGCCCTTAGAAGACGGCAAGGTAACCATTTCTAGAACCAAACAGTCAGTAGAATTTCCCGCTCAGTTTACCCTCGTCTCTAGCACGAACCCCTGTCCCTGCGGCTACTTTGGCGATACAGTACAGCCCTGCACCTGCACCCCACGCAACCGCGAGCAGTATTGGGCCAAGCTCTCCGGCCCGCTGATGGATCGCATTGACCTACAGGTTATCGTCGGACGCCTCAAGCCAGAAGAAGTCACTCAACAGCCGCAAGGAGAAAGCTCCACCACCGTGCGCGCCAGAGTAGAAACCGCTCGCCATCATGCGCAGATTAGATTTGCCAATGAGCCTGCGCTGCAGTGCAATGCTGATATGGAAAGCCGTCATATTAGGAAATGGTGCGCATTTGACGAAGCCACCCGTAGCTTAATCGAAGGAGCTGTTCGTAAGCTAGGACTCTCTGCTAGAGCGACTGACCGCATTTTAAAAGTGGCTCGCACCATCGCTGACTTAGGAAACGATGCAAATATTGAACCTCATCATGTGGCCGAAGCGATTCAATACCGCACCATTGACCGGATGCGCTAAGGCCCACACTCTCTATCTCAGGATGCATGAAACAGGGGGTTCTATCGGCTATTATTTACGAGTTGAATAAAATAAATCAACGAAAGCGGCAGCAATTTTCCAGTACGAATGAATTATGCCGCAATTGAGTGGTTTCCTGAGGAGTATTTGAACATGACTATGAGTAAGATTTTTTTTGGAGCCGTCGGCCTAGCTTTGATGTCGCTAGGAATGCAGCTTCCTGTAAGTGCCCAGGCTATACAAGCACAGTCAGAAGCGCAGTCTGCAAAAGTGCAAGCGATGGAAGCACAGCCCGCTGAAGCGCTGGTGATTGAAATGCAGGCGAACGAAGGCGTACAAGTTTCAAACGAGCAAGCAGCGCAGCCCATCGAAGCAGCTAGCTGGACACAGCCCGAAAGCTTGGCAGCTAATGAACTCATGGCCCCTGAAGCGGCTCCTGAGCAGATGACCAGCACTGAAGCAGACGCATTGGCTTATCCAGCAGCAGATGAGCCTGCAGAGGTTGCTCAAGCGCGTCGTCGTACTCGCAATGCAGTAAGTGGAAGGGGCTCTGACTTTATTGGCATCGGTGCTGACTTTGGAACCGCTAGCGATATTAGTTTTGCTGTAATTAGTAAGCTCTCCTTTAACGAGGCGCTTTCTGTGCGTCCTTCTGTCATTGTCGGTGATGACCTGGCGGTGTTAGTGCCAGTTACCTTTGATTTCAACCGTTTTAATGCTGACGTAGAAGGTTTCCAGATTCGGCCCTATGCGGGTGCTGGCGTTTCTTACGTAGACAACAGCAGCGACTCTAACATTGGCGTGCTGCTATCAGCGGGTGTAGACGTGCCGGTTTCGCGAAACTTTACGGCCAATGCGCAAGCAAACTACGCAGGCGTGTTCAGCGATTCGGATAATTTTGGGGTGACGGTTGGCGTCGGCTATAACTTTGGCGGTCTTATTCGCTAGGGTGAGCAGGCAAAGTTAAAGGTCGCGATACGCAAAATCAGCCGTAAAAGTAGCTAAACATAAGCGACCGGGTAGTCTCTACTCGGTCGCTTTTAGATT
>JBARVS010000235.1:0-4061 GCA_049646385.1 Phormidesmis sp.
GATCTTAGGCCAGTTCAATGGTTGAATCATCACCCACCATAACCCGCAGCGCCTTGGGCCGATGATTGGTCACCGTGAGCTTAGCGCGCTCCCCAATCAGGCTATCGACAATTCGCCGCCGAATGCCCACCACCATTGCCCCGCGCAGCACAACGCTGTGATCAATTTCAATGTCGCTCATCCTCACATCATCAGCAATGCTAGTGTATGAGCCAACAAAGCAGTTTTCTAGCACGCAGTTTTCACCGATGATAACCGGGCCGCGTACGGTGCAGTTAATTAGCCGAGAGCCCTTACCAATCACGACTCGCCCGCTAATTTTACTGTGCTCGTCGGCATTGCCTAGCATCTCAGGATTCAGCAAATAGTCGTCTAAAATAATCCGGTTGGCCTCTAGCAAATCGTCTTTTTTACCCGTGTCTAACCACCAGCCGGATAGCTCTTTGGCTTCCACGGTTTGGCGGGTGGTAATGAGCTGCTGAATGGCGTCGGTAATTTCTAGCTCGCCGCGAGCCGAGGGCTGGATTTGAGCGATCGCCTGATGAATGCTAGGCGAAAACAAATACACGCCCACTAGCGCTAGATTTGAAGGCGGATCTTTGGGCTTTTCAACCAGCTTAAGGACGCTGCCATCGGGCGCAATTTGGGCAACGCCAAAGGCAGCAGGATTTTTGACCCGCTTGAGCATAATGCTGGCGCTCAGAGGCTTCTTTTTAAAGTCTGCGACGAACGTTTTTAACGAGTCTTGAATGAGGTTGTCGCCCAGATACATCACAAAAGGAGAGTCGCCTAAAAAAGGCTGAGCCACTTTAACCGCGTGAGCTAGGCCGTCGGGACTCAGCTGAGGAATGTAGGTAATGGCTGCGCCAAAGCGATCGCCCTTGCCCGTTTTAGCCTCAATTTCTGGCCCGGTTTCTGGGCTAACGATAATGCCAATGTCGGTAATGCCAGCCGCTACCAGGCTCTCAATGCCGTACCACAAAATCGGCTTATTCGCGACGGGCACGAGCTGCTTAGCACCCGTATAGGTCAGCGGCCTTAGTCGAGTGCCTTTGCCCCCCGATAAAATTAGCGCCTTCATAGTATTCCCTCACCCATTTTCTTTAAAAGTCTTTGAGATAGCCTGTAAGCATGATACGCAGGCTATCTCGCCAGTAAGGAGCCGAATGACCTAGCGTTTTAGCAATTTTTTGACAGTTTAGAACCGAGTAGGCCGGTCGGGTGGCAGGTGTGGGATAGTCAGCGGTGGCGATTGGATTTACGGTGCGCACTTTGAGAGGAATGCCCTGCTTTTTGGCTTCCTCAAAAATGGCTAGGGCGAAGTCGTACCAGCTCGCGACACCGCTGTTGGTGAAATGATAGGTACCGGACACTTCTGTCGTGAAATTATCGGCATCTTCAGACAGCCCAGCGCTGAGCTGTACAAGGATTTCGGCAATGTCCTTTGCCCAAGTAGGAGAGCCTATTTGATCGCTCACCACGCTCAGCTCATCTCGCTCTTTGCCTAAGCGCAGCATCGTTTTTAAAAAGTTGCCTTTGCCTTGAGCGCCATACACCCAGGCCGTTCGCAAAATAATATGGTCTTTTAAAACTTGGCGAATGGCCGCTTCGCCCGCTAGCTTAGTTTTGCCATATACGCTGACGGGTTCGGTAGCATCTGCTTCAGTGCGAGGCGATCCGGCTGTGCCCGCAAATACATAGTCAGTCGAAATGTGGATGAGCGCTGCGCCGCAGGCGGCTGCCGACTGTGCCAGGGCTTTGGGCGCTTCTGCGTTGATGCGATAGGCTAGCTCGGGTTCGCTTTCGGCTTTGTCAACGGCGGTGTAGGCGGCGGCATTGATGATTAGGCTGGGTTGGAGCGCGGTTATTGTGTGGGCGATCGCCGCCAAATCAGTCAAGTCCAACGACTGCCGATCTAGCAGCGTCACCGCTCCCAAAGCAGGCCGTTGAGCCAAAGCTTTAGCAATTTCTTGCCCGACCTGCCCCCGAGCGCCCACCAGCAAAATACGCCGCTGGTCAGCCATCTGATCATTCACGAGCTGATCGTTCACTAAGCCACACTATCTAAAAAGTCTGCATAGTCTACCAGCTCAGCGGTTTTTAGCGTCGCGCCCGCTGCGTCTTTGTCTGAAAGCATGGGCGTTTGCTCTGCCGTGGGCCACTGAATGTTTAAATCAGGATCGTTCCAAACGATGCTGCGCTCATGCTCAGGGCTATAAAAAGCAGTGGCCTTGTACAGCACATCAGCCCTTTCAGAAAGCACATAAAAGCCATGCGCAAACCCAGGGGGAATCCATAGCTGCTTTTTGTTTTCGGCGCTCAATATTTTGCCAACCGACTTACCAAACGTCGGTGAGTTTCGGCGAATATCAACCGCTACATCATAAATGCTGCCAATGGCGACCCTTACCAGCTTGCCCTGTGCGTTTTGCACCTGATAGTGCAGCCCCCGCAGAATATTCGCCGTAGAAGCAGAGTGATTGTCTTGAACAAATGAATAGTGCTTGCCAATAGCCTCATCAAAGGCGTTTTGGTTAAAGCTTTCCAAAAAAAAGCCGCGCTCATCTTGAAAAACCCGAGGCTCAATAATCACAACCTCAGGAATTTTGGTTTGCGTAATCTGCATAGGTGGGGGGTCTTAATTTAGCTTCTCTCAGTTTATGTGAATCTACTCAATCCACCAAAACTTATGGCGATCGCCTGTTCAACATTCCAGTAAAATAGGTTATTTTCACAAACGTTAGGATAAATACTCAGGGTCAAAAGCAGTAACTAAACAGCCTGAACAGGGAAACGCGCCTGCGTACCCATAGCTTTATCTATCGTATAAAAGATAACTATTGACGGATCAATCATGTGCACTCGCATACCAATAGTTTTCTCTATGCTATGAACGATAACCATTGGCGGATCGCTCATGCGCAGCCGCGTACCAATGGTTTTGTCTATGTTATGAACGATAACCATTGACGGATCACTCATACGCAGCCGCGTATCAATAGTTCGACGTCTGTTACGAACGATAACCGCCCACAAATCAATCAAAAGTGCTCCTGCATTAATGATTTTGCTGCCGTTACGAACAATCACCGCTGACGGATTAATCAAAAGCGTTTGCATATCAAGAATGCGGCTGAACCGTTCTTTTTACAGATACTGCCGTAAGACTTCTACGGTTGCTTGGCCTGTTTTTTGCCAGCTAAACTGCCTAGCTCGCTGCAATCCGGCTTTGCTAAGCTGCTGACGTATTTGTGAGTCGTGAGCAACTGCCCTCATCGCTCCAGCAATTTCCTTAAAGTCTGTAGGGTCATTAATATAGTAGGCCGCATCGCCTGCAACCTCAGGCAAGGAGGCGACTTTTGAGGTAATCACGGGCGCACCGCAGGCCATCGCTTCTAGCACCGGGATGCCGAAGCCCTCCCACAGGCTAGGAAATACCAGCGCGACAGCGTGACTGATCAGGGCAGGAAGCTGATGATAAGGAACGTAGCTAAGGAACTTTAAGCGCGATCGCACCCCTAATTCTTCAGCCATTGCCGCTAGCTCAGGCGTATAGCGATAGTCAGTCGGGCCAGCAATCAGCAGCCGATGGTTGGGCAAAGCGGATAGAGCAGCGATCGCCGGGGCCATATTTTTGTAAGGCACCTGCCTGCCCACCATCAAAAAGTAAGGCAGCGCAGTGGGATCGTCATGATCTGGCAGCTCAGGCTTAAGTGCAACAGGCCGAAAGTGGCTAGCGTCGTAGGCCAGCGGAATCGGCACCAGCTTGCTAGCGGGCAGGCCATAAAACTCAGCGATGTCGCCAGCCGTAGCCTCACTGTTGCAAATCACCCGCTCAGCCCGCCCAAGCACCTGCGGCACATAGTAGCGATAGTAGGCTTTAATGCTGCCAAACATAGCCGGAAAGCGCAGCGGAATCAAATCGTGGCAGGTGACGACGGCGCGATAACGGCGAGGTTGGCCTATCGCTAACGGCGTCTCGGGAATCGGTGAAAATAAGAGCCGCGTTTGGCTTTGTTTACACAGCTTAGAGAGCTGAAACTGAGTCCACCACAGGCGGC
>JBARVS010000236.1:0-8937 GCA_049646385.1 Phormidesmis sp.
GCTAGCCCCTTCTATAGTAATAACGCCCTGTAGCTCACCCTGATACATAAGCGGCGCAGCTATAAGCGACTGAACCTTTAAATGCTGCATAAGTCGGCTAGCAACACTCGCCTTCAAAGATCCCTCCCGCTCGCCCAGCACGATCATTTCTTCTGCGCATAGCTTTTGATATAGGCCAGTCACCTCACTTACGGGCAACTGGCTATCTGCCCTACCTTTTGCCCCACCAGCACGGCACCAAAAATATCGACCTCGCGGCTCTAGCCAATAAAGGCTGACAGGCGCGGCGACAAAGGTTTGAGTTTCTTCTGCAATCACTTCCAACCGAGCGTCTAAACCCGGTATCACACTCAGCGAACCCAGCAGTGAAAGTAAAGGCTTAGCGGGCTGCTTAGTTTGCTGCCTTTGCACCTCCAGCGCATCTTGGTGAATGGCCTCAGCTAGGGCGTTATTAACAGCCAGCAGGGTAGAGTTTTCTAAAATACCCAGTTCTACGCCCCAGCGCCGCGAGCCTAAAATTATTAAGCCGAAGCAGATTCCTTTTCGCACAATCGGCAATATCACCGTGCCCTGCTGCTCAAATGATTTTGCAATCCGCGCCCAAGCGCCAGCCCGAGACTCTACTTGAATGTCGGCAATAACGGTAGGCTGCTGCTGCACAATTACCTGCTCTAGCACATCGCCGGGGTGCAGCGCCAAAGACGTATGGGAAAATCGACGCGGCCCGCTAGTAATTACGCCTCTAGTCGTCAGCTGATGGTTAAAGCGGTCGTACAAACCTGCCCACAGCAGCGTATAGCCAAATTCTGCACGAATGGCTTCTAGGGCTGCTTGAATAGATTGCTCTATCGTCTCGGCTTCCCAAATCGCAGGCAGCACCTGAGAGAGATCTTGCTTGCTAAGATCTTTGGCAGCACGGCGATCTGGGCTCTCAGAGCTTTGACTAGAGCTTTGACTAGAGCTTTGACCAGAGCTTTGACTAGAGCTTTGGCCAGAGCGTCGCTCAGGCGGATAAACTGTGGGCTTAACCATATTGAAGCAGCGCCATCCGTAAAAATACGGAATGGAAGTGAAATATTTGTCAAGTTCTTGCTGAGGTTATAGTTCCCTTTGCAAGGGCTTAGCCCAACGGCTTTTACTCAAGGTCAGTTGGTAAACTTATACGGCAGTGATTGTTTTCCAGGAGCACTTCTTTTGCAGCAGTTTTATCGGTTGGGTTTGCGTCCGCTTTTGTTTAATCTGCTCAAAGCCGATCCTGAGATAACGCATCGTCAAACAATTGATCTCTTAGCCTGGTTAGCAACAGAACCGACACAGGGAAAGATGTTTCATCAGCCGACTCGATTAGCCGCTCAAGCAGTAATGGCTAGCGGGTTTGGCGTGCGATCGCCCCGCCTTAACCAAACCCTATGGAACTGCACCTTCGATAATCCCCTGGGCCTCGCTGCCGGATTTGATAAAGACGGCACAGCCGCCCGAGCATGGCCTTTAATGGGCTTTGGCTTTGCTGAACTAGGCACCGTGACCTACCACCCTCAACCCGGTAATCCTCAGCCTAGAATGTTCCGCCTTCCAGCTGACAAAGCCGCGCTTAACCGCATGGGCTTTAACAACCAAGGAGCCGCCGCGCTCTCTGCAAGACTTTCCTCACTGTGGCCTAAGAACAATTATCCGGTGCCGATTGGCATCAACTTAGGCAAGTCAAAAATTACGCCTTTAAACGAAGCCGCTGAAGACTATCGCAAAAGCTTTGAACTGCTTAAAACGCAGGGCAGCTACTTTGTGGTAAATGTGTCTTCACCCAATACGCCGGGACTGCGATCGCTCCAAGCCAAAGAACAGCTCGCCCCCATTTTAGAAACGCTGCAAATCGCCAACACTCAAAACAAACCCCTGCTAGTCAAAATCTCACCCGACCTAGCCACCGAAGACATTCATGAGATTGTACAGCTCGCCCAGGACTGTGCGCTAGCAGGCATTATCGCAACCAATACAACCATCAGTCGCGATGGTTTAGCCACCCAAACGATTCTAGAAACGGGTAAACTGCTAACAGCAGAATTAGGCGGCATTAGCGGAGCGCCCGTTAGAGCGCGATCAACAGAAGTCATCCGCCTAATTTACGAACAAACTCAAGGCTCCCTGCCGATTATTGGCGTAGGCGGTATCTTTAATGCTGACGATGCTTGGGATAAAATTACCGCCGGGGCTTCACTGCTGCAAACCTATACAGGCTGGGCATACGAAGGGCCATCAATGGTTCGCTCAGTTCTCAATGGGTTATTACAAAAGCTAGATAAGCACAACCTCAACACTCTTTCTGATGCAGTCGGGCTATGCTCTCAAGCAAAAGCTCAATCGCTAACCTCATAATTTTTAGGAGATGACTTCACATAAGTATCCAGCCAGCGCACCATTTCCCAAAGCACATGTCCCACAGCCTCACGAGATCGATAGCCATGTTCTTCATGCGGCAGGCTAACGTATCGAACCGTACCGCCCAGCCCTTTTATAGCTTCGTACAGCCGCTCAGTTTGCATCGGGAAGGTGCCTGAGTTGTTGTCGGCTGCGCCGTGAATGAGCAGCAGCGGATGGTTGATTTTGCCAGCGCAGGCGAAGGGAGACATGTTCATATAGGTATCCGTAGCGTCCCAAAAGTTACGCTGTTCGCCTTGGAAGCCAAAGGGGGTAAGGCTGCGGTTGTAGGCCCCACTGCGGGCAATGCCTGCTGCGAACAAATCCGTATGTGCAAGAAGATTAGCGGTGGTAAATGCACCGTAGGAATGCCCCCCAATGGCGAGGCGATCGCGCCTACTCACGCCCCTTTTCACTAAGTAGTCAACCGCCGCCTGCGCGCTGTCAATCAGCTGTTCTAAATAAGTGTCATTCGGCTCAACCTCACCTTCTCCAACAATCGGCATAGTTGGGCCAGAGAGCAAAGCATAGCCCTGAGTGAGTAAAAACATCGCCGAAGCGCGACTGGGCCTGCCAAAGGTATTTTCAGCGCGGGTAATTTGGCTCGCTGTATCACGGCTTTTATGCTCTTCTGGATATACCCACAGTAGCGTCGGCAGCGGGCCGTCACGCTCAAGGTCATGGCCGGGTGGAAGATATAGCGTTCCAGAAAGTTCTAGCCCATCCGTGCGAGAATAGCGCACAATCTCTTTATGGATATTCTCATACCAAGGCAGCGGATCGCTAAAGTGGGTAAGCGCTTTCTCCTTTACCTCAGCCCTGTCATATAGCCAGTAATTGCTAGGCTCAATTTTGCTTTCTCGCGCAATAATTAACTGCTTTGCAGCGGGATCTAAAACCCTTCTAACCCGAGCGAAGCCATCTTTTTGAGACTCCCACAGCCTTTCTTTCTCACCCGTTTCTAAATTGAACCTGTCTAAAAAGGGACTAACGCCCGCCGGAGAAGCCCCTCTTCCATTAAGATAAATATCACCCGCTTCTGAAAGCAACAGAACATGCCAGCCATAGTCACCAACAACGGTCGTCGGCTCACCGGGATCGCTGTAGGCATCCTGAAAATTACGCTCTTCTAGCAGCTTAGGATCTGTTTGTAGCTGATCGGGAGAAAGTCTCCAGGTGCGTAGCTGACGGGTGTTGTAAAAAGCCTCATAAGCTAGCGCTGTGCTACCGTTTCCCCACTCTAAGCTGTTAAATCTCAAAGTTGTTTTCCACAGCAGCTTAGGCGAATCGGTAAACGGAGCCGATAGCGTATGTACGCTGTCACGATATTCGCTCTCTATTCGCGCATCGCCGCCATCTAAGGCTTCTATCCAGTACAGCGTTGCCGGCTGATCGGCCCGCCATCCGGATGCGCGGCGACCCTCTCGAACAGAGTCAAAGTTAATCGAAATCTCTTCTGCCAGGGGCAAATCGTCCAGCAAGTAGGCAGAGTCTCCTTTGAGGTTAATCACTTCAGTGCGCTTAGGAAAGCGAGAAAGCGGCACCTGATAGGAAAATGGACGATGGGTGCTAATCACTTTTAGCCATTGGCCGTCAGGAGAAGGCGCAAACCCAGTGAATAGGCCCGCTCCTGTAATCGGCGTTTGCTCGCCCGTGAGCGTAATTTCTACAAGCTGCGAACTGAGATAATACTCTAGTAGCGCTTCGTCATGAGGATTGTTGAGGAGGTTAGTGTAAGTGCGAGCGGGTGCGGTGCGACCCAAATTCTCTTCAATAATCGGGCCGATAGGCAGCGTGGGCTGATCGGGAGGTGGGCATTTATCAGTGCGGAGCTTACACACCAAAGTATCGTTAGGCAGCCAGTGAATCGGACTGCCGCAGGTTGCGTTAATAATCGGCCCGGTGACAGCGCGGGCTTTGGCTGCTTCTACGTCAAGCACCCACAGGCTAATGCCGCTCTTTTGATCTCCGGCTGGCGTGAGCTGAGTGTGCGTAAAAGAGAGATACTGGCCGCTCTCTGACCAGCCCAGGTCGCGAATGCGAATGTTGATAGGAAGATCAACCGGGCGCGCTGTTTTTTCTCCTCGGCGGCGAACGGCCATTGAGCAGTAGTAACCCGCTTTGGCTGGCCCCCAGGTATTCGGATTAAGCTGAAAGCCTGCGATCGCCACCCCTTCCTGCGCTAGCTCCTCAAGCGGCGGCAATCCCGCTTGCCCAAACTCTATAATCCACTCAGCATCCGGCGAAAAGCCCACGCTAGGCAGCTGCGGCGCATCGAGCATTGAGGCAATCGGCTCAGGGGGAGTTTGCCAAATGTCCTGAGCGGGAAAGATCATAAGTGCAACATAAGTAGTGATTACAAAAAGCAAAGCCGCCTTGATGGTATCAGGACGGCTCGCTATTTCAATTTATTCCTCAGAGAATTCATCCATAGAGGGGCAGGTGCAGATTAGATTGCGATCGCCATACGCCTGATCAATTCGATTCACACTCGGCCAAAACTTGCGATCGCGCGTCCACTCAGTCGGAAACACCGCCGTCTCGCGCGCATAAGCCCGATCCCACTCACCCACCAAATCAGCCGTCGTATGTGGCGCATAGTGCAAAGGGCTTTGCTCAACCGTCACTTCTCTTGACTCAATCTGTTGAATCTCCGCGCGAATGGCAATCATCGCTTCACAAAAGCGATCCAGCTCACACAGCGCCTCACTCTCGGTAGGCTCCACCATAATCGTGCCAGCCACCGGCCAAGACATCGTAGGCGGATGAAAGCCATAGTCAATCAGCCGCTTAGCCACATCATCCACACTTACCTGCGCCGTTTTCTTAAACTCCCGCAAATCCACAATGCACTCATGCGCCACCAGCCCGCTCGATCCCTTATACAAAATGTCGTAATGGCCTTTTAACCGCTTAGCAATATAGTTCGCGCTTAAAATCGCAGTTTCGCTCGCTCGCCTCAGCCCCGCTGCGCCCATCATTTGAATATACATCCAGGAAATCGGCAGAATACTTGCGCTGCCCCAGGGAGCCGCCGCAACCGCGCCAATAGCGCGATCATCGCCCCCGACCTCTACCAGCGCGTGACCGGGCAAAAACGGCACCAAATGCTCAGCCACCCCAATCGGGCCAACCCCAGGCCCACCGCCCCCATGCGGGATGCAAAAAGTCTTATGCAAGTTCAAATGGCAAACATCCGCGCCAATATCACCCGGACTGCACAGGCCCACCTGCGCGTTCATATTGGCCCCGTCCATATACACCTGTCCGCCGTGACGATGAATAACCTCACAGACGGCTTTAATGCCCTCCTCAAATACGCCATGAGTAGACGGATAGGTCACCATCAGAGCTGACAGATTATCTGCGTACTTTTTGGCCTTAGCTTCTAGATCAGCCACGTCAATATTGCCATCGTCATCGCACTTCACGGCAACCACTTTCATCCCTGCCATCACCGCACTAGCCGGATTAGTGCCATGCGCCGACTGCGGAATCAAACAGATATTGCGATGCGAATCACCGCGAGACTCATGATACTGATGAACCACCAGCAGCCCAGCGTATTCGCCTTGAGAACCCGCATTGGGCTGAAGCGAAACGCCCGCAAAGCCAGTAATCTCTGAGAGCCAGTTTTCTAGCTGCGTAAACAGCGCCTGATAGCCTTTGGTTTGAGAAAGGGGTGCAAAAGGATGAATTTGGCCAAACTCAGGCCAGGTAATCGGCACCATCTCAGCCGTTGCATTCAGCTTCATTGTGCATGAGCCCAGCGGAATCATCGCATCAGCCAAAGAAAGATCCTTCTTTTGCAGACTGTACAAGTAGCGCAGCAGCTCGGTTTCAGAGTGATACCGATTAAACACAGGGTGAGTGAGATAGTCCGACGTGCGGCTGAAGGCTTCTGGCAGTGCTTCGGGGCTCAAGGCTTCTAGCTTCGGCGCAGCTTTATCACCTGCAAAAATTTCTAACAGTTCGCTCAGCTGCTCAAGGCCAGTGGTTTCATCTAACGAGATGCCCAGCGATTGAGGCTTATCGGGCTCAATCGGGTCAATTCTTAAATTAACCTGACGCTCTGTGGCTCTAGCAATAATATCTGCGGTACTCGTGCCAGTGACGACGGTTAGCGTGTCAAATACGGGCTCACTGCCGAGCGTATAGCCCAGCTTGCGCAAACCATCGGCTAGCGCTGTCGTGAGCTGATGAATCCGGCTGGCAATGCCTCTGAGCCCTTTAGGGCCGTGGTAAACCGCGTAAGTGCTGGCAATAATCGCTAGCAATACCTGGGCGGTGCAAATGTTGCTGGTTGCTGAGTCGCGGCGAATATGCTGCTCACGGGTTTGCAGGGCTAGCCGTAGGGCAGGTGTGCCTTTGCTGTCTTTAGAAAGACCTACTAGGCGACCGGGTAGCTTGCGAGCGTAGGCTGCTTTCGTCGCAAAGTAAGCCGCGTGAGGGCCACCGTAGCCCAGCGGGACGCCGAACCTTTGGGTATTACCAACGGCAATATCTGCGCCAAATTCTCCCGGCGCTTTAAGCAGTGTCAAACTCAGCAAGTCGGCGGCAACTGTGATAATCGTGCCAGTTTCGCGAGCCTGCTCAATGAAGGCCACATAGTCAAAAATCGCGCCATCGGCAGCAGGATATTGTAGGAGTGCGCCAAAGAACGGGCCGCTTTGGGTGAAGCTATCGTCTTGGTGATTGCCGATGACAATTTCTATGTTGAGGGGGCGCGATCGCGTCTTAATCACCTCAATTGTCTGCGGATAGCAGGCCGACGACACCCAAAATCTTTTAGCCTGCTTAGCGTCCTTATTTTTACACAGCCCAAAGCTCATGCTCATTGCCTCAGCCGCTGCGGTGCCCTCATCTAGCAGCGAAGAGTTGGCAATTTCTAAGCCCGTTAGGTCACATACCATCGTCTGATAGTTCAGCAAGGCTTCCAGGCGACCCTGCGAAATTTCAGGTTGATAGGGCGTGTACTGGGTATACCAACCAGGATTTTCTAAAATGTTGCGCTGAATCACAGGCGGCGTCACGCAGCTCGAATAGCCCAAGCCAATATAGCTGCGGCACACCTGATTTTGAGCCGCGATGCCTGCAATTTTTCGCAGCGCTTCGGTTTCACTCAGGGCCTCTTCTACGGCTAAGGGCTGCTGCAAGCGAATGCCAGCAGGCACCGCCGCCGCAATCAAGTCTTCTAAGCTATCAAAGCCCAGCACCTTCAGCATCTGGCTCACGTCTCTATCCGTTGGGCCAAGATGCCGACTGGCAAAGCGATCTGCGGCTAGTTCTTCTGTCCACAAAGAAGGCGATCGCTCAGGCAGAGGGCGCGCGCTATCTTCGACCTCAGAGAGTGCCGTAAAGACTTCAGAAGACGGAGCAATTTGATCGTATGACATGATGACAGGGGTAAAAGGTGCGTTAGCCGATAGCTCGAATGGCCGTGAAATTTCCTTGAATAGGCTTAGTATTGCGTCACAAAGCCTTTATGTATTGTGTAGCAAAAAACGGTTTGGGTGCGATCGCTCCACCACAGCCGACCCGCATAGCGCTTGGTTCCCCACCGCCAGCTCGCCACAAAACAATGCCAGATTATTTTAGAAAATACCTCTAAAACGACCTCGCATCAGCCTCTTTATACCTTTATACAAGGGCTCGGTACCTACTCGTGCTGCCTGCAAAATTTCACGTATTGAAAAAATGAAACGTTTGATATCTACAGCGTCTATAGTTTGCAACCCGTTTGGCCTAGTCGCTACTGCCTTCTACCTGCTCTTCATATTCTGCTGCCGACATCGCCTCATCCAAATCAGAGAGGTCATCTGCCTTCACCTTGATCAGCCAAGCCTCACCATACGGATCGTTAGCAATATCTTCAGGCGACTCAAGCAAACTGTCATTGCGCTCTAGCACGGCTCCATTCACAGGCGACCTCAAGTCTTCAACCGCTTTAACCGACTCAATCGTGCCAAAGTTTTCGCCCTTTTCTACCGGATCACCAATTTCAGGCAGCTCCAAAAAAACCACATCGCCCATTTGATCAACGGCAAACGCAGTGATGCCAATCGTCACCGTTTTTTCTTCTTCATCTACGCGGGCGTACTCGTGCGTGTCTAAATACTGCAAATCTTCGGGGTAGTCAAATGCCATCGTGCTTCCTCAAGTCTTAAAAATTATTTCATAGTGTCGCACTAAAGGCGATCTCATATTTCATCGCCGCTTTCGCCATTTATTTATCGTTTATAGAACGGTCTTTTTACAACCGTCGCCGGAAAGGTTTTGTTGCGAATCGCCACCTCTACAATTTGTCCAACCTTGGCGATCGCGGGCGGCAAATATCCCAGCGCCACCGGAGAGCCCAGCGTTGGCGAAAACGTACCGCTGGTGACAATCCCAACAGGAGCCCCTTCATACAGCAAAGGATAGTCATGGCGGGCAATATTACGGCCCTCCAGCATCAGCCCAACCAGCTTGCGCTCCACCCCGCCTACTTTTTGCTGCTCTAGCACCGAGCGACCAATAAAG
>JBARVS010000237.1:0-5461 GCA_049646385.1 Phormidesmis sp.
GTAGAAGAGATAATCCACTTCCCACACAATAAAGATGGGAATGAAGGTTGTGTTTACCTGTGGTTGGTTCTTGAGGTCGAGGGCCGTTTATCTAAACGATTGGAACTTCAAGGAAAAAACGAAGCAAGGCTTTTTGACGTTCGGCTATCCGGCGATACTGAACCTACTTAAACTACTCACAGATGGACAAAAGCTAAATCTACAGAGCGAACAATTCCTCATAGTCAAGGTCTTCACTTGAGTTAAAACGACTTGCGTGAGCTTTGGCAATTCAGCAACATTCCAATATGGGCTATGCCGCCGTCATCGTAGGGCTCACCAAAAGTTTCAAACCCAAAGCTTTCATAAAACGCCGTTAAATAAACCTGGGCAGAAATCCGAATGGCCTGATTCCAATATTCCATCTGACATTTTTCAAGACATTGAGTAATTAGCTCACGTCCAAGCCCCGTGCCTCTAGCGGCTTTTTGCACCAGTACGCGCCCAATAGAGGGCTCCTTATACCGCGTGTGAGGCGGCAGCAGTCGAGCATAAGCCATTGGCTCGTCAGATGAACTATTGGATAAAGGGTATCCGAACAGATGCCACGCTGTATTGTCCAAGCCATCTGCGTCTAAATAAAGACATTTCTGCTCCAATACAAACACCTGCTGACGCACGGCTAGCATTTTATATACTTGAGCTGCCGACATTGTTTCAAAGCGCTGCCACGTCCAATCTATTTTCAAAACCAACAGCCTAAAAGTATTTGATTGTTATTTCTACGGCTGAAGATTCCTTGGAAAACTCAAACTGGGTTGTTTCAAAGCTGGGCGTTCCCTTGATGATGCGGGGGTCGTTAGAGAATCCGATGCCTTCTTGTGGAATGCCTAGCAAGCCTGTGTTGAGTTCACCATCTTCATTCTCGTCGTGCAAAATGCTGATCGCGTAGCTGCCGTAAGGAATCTCAAAACTAACGGTTAGGGGAATTGCATCAATCGCAAAGCACTGGTTGCAAACGGCTTGAGTATCGTCGTCTGGAAACCCAGCTTGAGTGTCAAACAGCGCGATACAAACTTTTCCATCTTGATTACGTAATTCGTTAACGGTTAACGCCAAACTTGCCATTAAATTTACCACTGCCGCAAGACTCATTGGGGCTACAGCTTAGCACTATAAAACAGCAGCTAGGGCCAGCTATAGGCTAGATCATCCTATAGCCAGATAGGGAGACGGCGGGCGATCGCCTACCGTAAGGAGTAGTTAGCAAAATACATTGTCATGAAACTCTCTTCAAAACTATTGGCGCTAGGACTAGGCGCTGCGCTGTCTTTTATTGGCGTTAGCCAGCCACCAGCAGCAAGGGCTCAGGCCAATACTGCAACAGAAGCTGAGTCAGTAACGTCCGTTCAGGAATACAACGAATATATGCGGCTGGGCTATGCGGCCTTTGAAGAAAAAGATTTTGTTGAGGCGGCTAGCTTTTTTCGCGCGGCCCTTTACGCCGTGCCCAAAGACCGCGAGGCAACGATTGCCTATTGGAACGCGAGATCTGAGCTTCAGTCACCCGAGCTGAGCGATCGCGCTGCCCTGTATGAAAACAATATGGGCTTAGGCTACGACGCCACTGACGAAGGCGATTACGAAGCGGCTTTAGGCTACTTTCAAGCCGCCCTTGAAGTCAGACCGCGCGACTATTACGCCGCCCAAGCCATTCGCAACGTCAGCACCTACTTAAATAGAGGCGTTGGCGCTGATTCGGCGGCTGATGTGCCTGCTACCTATCAGGTATATGCGGGTGAAACGCCCTATGATCGCTACATGCGCTTGGGCTATGCGGCTGTGCAAAGGCAAGACTACGCTGCTGCCCAAGCCTACTTTCGCAGCGCCCTGTACGAACGTGACAATGATCGTCAGGCGACGATTGCCTACTGGAATGCGGTAGATGGCGTTCGCGACGGTGAATTTGGGCTAAATAGCGAGACCCCTGAAGCGGGGTATGATCGCTATATGCGCTTAGGCTACGATGCTACGCAAAGAGAAAACTACGAGCGGGCACTGGGCTTTTTTGAGCAGGCAGTGGCCGAACGGCCTGATGATGCTTACGCGCTGCAAGCTATCCGCAACGTGCGAGCCTATATGAATCCTAAGTAGCGCTTTTTAGGGATTTGCCTTGATGAAGCAGCCCAGCTATCGGGTTACAAGTTCTTTGTCCTTATGATAAATTGACTGGAAATTCAACCGAGAATTCAACTAAGATTTGGCAAGGGTATAGAACTTAATTTAACGTTAGTTCTAAAGCAGCATCTATAAAAACCGCTAGAAGAATTCTTAGCAGAAAGCTCATGACAACTGCTGACATTCCGCTTTGACCGTAAGTGGCTAGTACAAACGGTTATGCGGCCACAGCTTAGGTGGCAATTTAAGTCATGACTTATTAGCTCATGACTTGGACGCATTGAAAGAATGCATTGAAAGATAGCGCGATCGCCCAAGGAAGCCCCACTCATGCAACTCATTGATGATGTGACTGAGCTAACGCCGCTGAGTTTGACCAGCACCCAGGCAGATCCGCTGGGGCTTGTGCCGCTGCCGATTGATAACCGCCAGCGCTTTTTACGTTTTACGCTCTCGCAAAAAGAAAACGCGCTGATCCCGCTCGATCAAATTTTAGAAGTCATGCAGCTCGCGCTAGAAAATATCTTTCCGGTGCCTGATATGCCAAGCTGCATTCTAGGTGTCTGTAGCTGGCAGGGAGAAACGCTGTGGCTGGTAGATCTCAACCATTTGGTTGGCTATGTGCCCTTAAGCCAGCAGGCTCAGACGGCTAGCGCCCCTATTGTCATTGTTGTTCAATCATTTGACAGCACGCTGGGCCTAGTCGTTGAACAGGTGGGCGATGTGGATTTGATTGATGAAGCTAGCATTCGCAAAGAGCTGGGCCTATGTTCTCCTAGCCTTGAGCCCTTTGTACTAGGCTATTGCCCCCATCAGGGCGGCACTGTGCTGAGCGTTCCGGCGATTGTCCAGTCACCGCTTTGGCAGTTTCATCACCCCCTACGCCATTAGCGTCACCGTTCTCGGCGGCAGCGCTAAATTTTGTTGACGACCTGCTTGAAAACCTCACCCAACCCTTTCAATATTCATCATGACAGCAAACAATGCTTCGCTTGACAGCTTTAACCACACTGACGTAAAGCACTCAGATCTTAGTGGTGCTAACGCAACAGAAAACGGCAGGACAGAAAACGGCAGCGCGGAAAACGGTAGGGCGGAAAACAGTAAGTTACAAAGCACAAGTTGGGAGGGTGCCTCGACGGATCTAACGATTTCACCTGACGATCTCTTGGCCGAACAAGGTCGTCACCGGCAGGATAACCAATCCGATGAGATATCCATGCTTGAGTCAGCGGTCGTTCCAGCTTCAGTGTCTTTAGATTTGCTGCTTGATTTGCCTGATGCTAGCAACGGTTTTTCTACCGCTTTACCTAAAAGCTCGGGTCAAAGAGCTTTTGGCATTGCTAACCGGATGGCCAAGGCGACTACGCTAGAAAACCTTTATCAGATTACGGTGACCGAGCTGCGCAAGCGGTTTAAGTGCGATCGCGCTTTTATCTATCAGTTTCAGTCGCTGCCAGCAGGCAGGGTAATTGCTGAGTCCATGACAGCAGGCTACACGCCAACCTTGGGAGAGAGCCTAAGCGCGATCGCCTTTGGTGCAAGCCGCCCTCAAGACTACCAAACCCAGCGAGCGATCGCTATGTCTGACGCCAGCGAAGAAGCCGTTTCTCCTCACCAGATGCAGCTATTACAGCGCTTTCAGGTGCAGGCCAGCCTCAGCCTGCCAATTTTTGTCCAAGAGCATCTGTGGGGACTGCTGGTTGTGCAGCAGTGCGACGCGGCTAGACCCTGGCAAGAAACCGATATTGGCCTACTGTATCAGGTCAGCACCGAACTCACGCTAAGGCTCCAGTCGTATCAGATTCAGCAGCAGTCTCAAAAAGAAATTGACCGGGGTGAAACGCTCTCTAGTGTGATCAAAAACATTCGCGGCTTTTCTGACATACAGCAAATTTTTGAGGCTACGACCCAAGATTTGCGCGTCTTTTTAAAGGCTGATCGCGTAGCTGTTTTTCAATTTACGCCCGGTAGCAACCACGAAACGGGAGAGGTGGTGATAGAGAGCGTTGGCGTTGGGATTGCGGCGGCTAAAGAAATCACCGTCGAAGACCATTGCTTTGGCGGAAAGATGGCTGAAGAATATCGGACGGGCAGAATTTGGGCGGCGGATGATGTCTACAATTTAGGCTTGGCCGACTGCTACCTTAACGTTCTTTCTAAGTTTCAGGTGCGGGCTAACTTGGTCGTACCGCTGCGAAAGGAAAACCAGCTTTGGGGGCTATTTTGCATTCACCAGTGCAGCGGCCCGCGCCACTGGCAGGCGGTAGAGATTGCCTTTGTACAGCGCGTGGCCGCTCAGCTTGATTTGGCTATGCAGCAGGCCGATTACCTCAATCAGCTGAAAGAAAAGACGGCTCAGCTGACTGAAGTAGCCGACCGCGAAAAAGCCTCTAAAGAGCTGTTACAGCAGCAGGTGATTGATCTTCTCAGCGCCGTTGGCCCAGCCCTGCAAGGCGATCTAACCGTGCGAGCGTCGGTGAGTGATACAGAAGTGGGCACCGTTGCCAGCGCTTACAACACGACGCTGCAAAGCCTGCAAAAAATTGTCTTGCAGGTTCAAGAGGCGGCTAATCAGGTGGGCGAAACCTTCCAACTCAGCGAAACCTCTGCGACCTCGGTGAGCCAGCAGGCGCAGCAGCAGGCCGAGGCGCTCGCGCAAGCTCTAACCCGTGTGCAAAAGATGGCTAGCTCTACCGAGGCAGTTGCTCAAGACGCGCAGCAGGTCGAGGCCGCCACTCAGCAGACTAACCAAATCGTGCAGCAGGGCGATCGCGCCATGAACCTCACGGTCGATGGCATCATGGCCATCCGCTCTACGGTAGCCGAAACCAATCAGCGCATCAAGCGACTCAGTGAGTCGTCGCAAAAGGTTTCTAAAATTGTCAGCTTAATTAGCCACTTCACTACCCAAACCCAGCTGCTGGCACTGAATGCCTCGATTGAGGCCACCCGCGCAGGGCAGTTTGGCCGGGGCTTTGCGGTGGTGGCTGACGAGGTGCGATCGCTCGCCCGTCAGTCAGCTGAGGCGGCTACTGAAATCGAGCAGTTCGTGCAGGAAATTCAGATGGGCACCGCAGAGGTCTCAACAGCGATGGAAACTGGCATTCAGCAGGTGGCAGAGGGCACAGAGCGAGTGACGGCAGCGCGGCAGAACCTAACGGCGATTGTTGAAGCGACCGACCAAATTAGTCAGCTCATTGCCGAAATTACGCAGACGACGCACAGCCAAGCCGATGAGTTCAAGCTGGTAACGCAGACTATCACCGAAGCAACAGAGATTGCCAAGCAAACCTCAGAAGAT
>JBARVS010000238.1:0-23659 GCA_049646385.1 Phormidesmis sp.
AGACATGAACATCTGGGGTGCCAGCGGAATTTGGCCGAGCCACTTGGGGCGAAAGGCGACCACGTAGCCGCCGAAAAGATAAAACGCTTCAAAGGCCCACTTTTGGTAAGGGAAACTGCCGTTGCAGGTCAAAATAGCCTTAATCACGCGCTGCGGATGGCGGTCTAAAAAGTATAGGCCCGCTGTGCCACCTAAAGAGTGCGCGTTCATATATACAGGCTGAGTCAGGTTTAGCGCGTCTAGCAGGCCGAGCAGGTCATCAGCAAAGCTTTCTAAGGTGCTAAGGGAGGGGTCTGCGGCCATAGCTGCGGTAGCGCTGTGCGATGGCGTAGCCCCTCTTGCAGAGGATCGCCCGAATCCTCGCATGTCATAAAGCAAGCAGTCATACTCGTCCTTCATCGCCTCAGCCGTCGATTCCCAATAGCGAGCCGACCCCGCCCAACCATGCAAAAAAACCATCACTGGCTTCGCGTAGCTGCCAGGATGGTCATGCGTAGAAATCCATTCGTAGTAGTGATCGACCCCGTTGACGCTGACGTAAGGCATGAAATTTAGACACTCAGTTAAGGCAGATCTATATATAAAACAGATCTTGCGCTAGGCAGACTCGGGCTTAGGCAGCGATGAAGGATGCACCAGCAGCTCAGCCGTAGATCGGTTTTCGACCATCTCGCGGGTCAACACGCAGTGCTTTACGTCCTCGCGTGAGGGCAGCTCATACATTACGTCTAGCATGATTTCTTCAATAATGCTGCGTAGGGCGCGAGCACCCGTTTTACGATTAAAGGCTTCTTTGGCGATCGCCCGAATCGCCTCCGGCTGAAACTCCAGCTCCACATTATCCATTCGCATTAGCTTCTTAAACTGCTTCACCAAAGCGTTTTTTGGCTCAGTGAGAATAGAAACCAGCGTCTTTTCATCCAGCGGCTCCACAATCGAAATTGCCGGAATCCGTCCAATGAATTCAGGAATCATCCCGAATTTGACAATATCATCAGCGACCAAATGCTTCAGCGTCTGCACAGACTTCTTGTCACGATCCGTCTCTTTCCCCGGCTGCACAAAGCCCATCGACTTTTTGCCAATCCGCTGCTCCACAATTTTGTCGAGCCCCACAAAAGCACCGCCGCACACAAACAAAATATTGCTCGTATCAATTTGAATACAGTCTTGATAAGGATGCTTGCGCCCGCCCTGAGGCGGCACATTAGCAATGGTTCCTTCCAGCATTTTCAACAGCGCCTGCTGAACGCCTTCACCCGAAACATCGCGGGTAATTGAAGGGTTCTCGCTCTTTCGAGCAATTTTATCAATTTCATCAATGTAAATAATGCCGCGCTGGGCCTCGTCTACATCCAAATCAGCCACTTGCAGCAGCCGCAGCAAAATGTTTTCAACATCCTCACCGACGTAGCCCGCCTCGGTTAACGTCGTTGCATCCGCCACCGCAAACGGCACTTCCAAAATCGTCGCTAGCGTCTGGGCCAGCAGCGTTTTGCCGCAGCCCGTTGGCCCAATCAGTAAAATATTCGACTTTTGCAGCTCAATGTCTTCCTCTTCGCCCTCACTCGCCTCAGCGTTTACGAAGCTCAAGCGCTTGTAGTGATTGTATACCGCTACCGATAGCACCTTTTTCGCCTCGTCTTGGCCAATCACATGCTCATCTAAGTAAGACTTGATTTCGCGTGGCTTCGGGATCTGATTAAGCGAAATGGGCGAGGAAGATTTTCGTCTGCGCTCCGGGGCTTGCTCACGACGCGGGGCAGGAGCCGCTACTGACGAATTGGAGTCAAACAGCTCCTCATCTAAAATTTCGTTACACAGATCAACGCACTCATCACATACGTAAACCCCTGGCCCCGCAATCAGCTTGCGCACCTGCTCTTGCGACTTACCGCAAAAAGAGCACTTCAAGTGGGAGTCATACTTCGACATAAACCGTTACCCTACCGCAGTCAGCTTAGTATCAGAGAGCATTTGACGAGTGACTACTTGATCAATGAGGCCATACGTCTTTGCTTCCTCAGCCGACATAAAAAAGTCTCGCTCGGTATCGGCTTCGATGCGCTCCAAGTCCTGACCCGTATGAGTTGCCAGCATTTCGTTCAGGCGCTTCTTCAAATATAAAATTTCCCGTGCCTGGATTTCAATATCGGCAGATTGCCCTTGAGCCCCGCCGGAAGGCTGATGAATCATAATTCTTGAGCTGGGCAAAGACATGCGCTTGCCCGGTGCGCCGCCTGCTAGCAAAAATGCGCCCATACTCGCGGCTAGCCCGAAGCAAATAGTCACCACGTCCGGGCGGATTTGCTGCATGGTGTCGTAAATGGCCATCCCCGCTGTGACCGAGCCGCCTGGAGAATTAATGTATAGCTGTACATCTTTTTCAGGATCTTCAGCGTCTAAAAAAAGTAGCTGGGCCACGATTGAATCCGCCACATCATCCATTACAGGCGTGCCCAAAAAAATGATTCGCTCTCGCAGTAGCCGAGAGTAAATATCAAAGGCGCGCTCGCCTCGCCCTGACTGCTCAACCACCATGGGCACGACGTTTTGAGCACTTCCCTCGAAATTAAATGTATCCATAAAGCCTAAAGCAGCCGCCTATTACGTGCTTAATGTACCGCATCTCAACCCCTTCTAAAGCGTAAAGATGCGATACCACTGTAACGAATCAATCTATTTTCGACATTCCCTGACATACGCTTTTCAAAAAGACAGCTATAAGCATTATTAGCCGCTCTTTATGAGGCGCTTTCTACACTTTCCTAAAAATAACTGTATGAAAATGACTGGGCGATCGCAACCTACTTGCTATACCTACTTGCTATCGTCCACAACCTCAACCTCAACCTCAACAGCCTGAGCTTCTTCTGTCTCGTCCTCAAGCGCCGCTGCCGTTTCCTCAGGGTCTTCTTCCTCAGGCGGTGCTAGTGACCCTTCAGGCACCATTTCAACCGTTGAATTCTCCTTCAGCCAGACTAAAATTTTCTCTTTGAGCAAGTCTTCGTTAACCACTTGGTTAAGCCGCTCAGGATCAACCTGGCTAGGATCATCCACTTCGGCCATCATTTCTTCAGCTCGCGCCTTAATCTCATCGTCTTCAACCTTGATAGATTCCTGCTTAGCAATTTCGCCCAGCGCCAGCGTTCGGAGCAGCCGATCAGTCGCTTCAGGGCGAGCGTTGCTGCGCATTCCATCCACCAGTTCCTTAGTGAGGAATTTACCTAAGTCGATGCCCTGACGACTGAGCTGCATTGCCGTTTGGTTAACGATAAAGTCCACCTCACGCTTTACCAAGGTGTCGGGAATTTCGGCCTCAATGTGCTTCACTAGCTCATCTAGCAGCGCCTGCTCAATATTTTGATCCGTTGTATCAGCGGCTTCCTTGTCGTAGCGCTCTTCCAATGACTTGCGCAGTTCGTCAAGCGTCTCAAAATCACTGACTTCTTCAGCAAAGTCGTCGTCAACCTCGGGCAGCTCTTTTTCCTTTAGCTCTTTGAGCGTAATCGTAAAAACAGAAGGCTTGCCCGCTAGCTCAGCTTGAGGATAGTCATCCGGGAAAGTGACCTCTACGTCCTTTTCTTCCTCCAGGGCCATCCCCACAATGCCTTCTACAAAACCGGGAATAAAGCGACCCTCTTTTATTTCAACCTGAAAATCTTGAGCGCTGCCGCCTTCAAATTCTTCGAGTTCGCCCGCTTCGTTCTCAGCTTTACCCACAAAGTCAACAACCGCCACATCTCCATCTTGAGCGGCTCTATCCTCTACAGGCACCAAAGTGGCTAGGTTCTCACGATAGCCCTCAAGCGTTTCATCCACGCGAGCAGCCGTATCGGTTTTAACTTCCTCTGCTTTGACAGAGAGCCCTTTATACTCACCGAGCGTCACCCGTGGCGGCACATCTACAGAGGCAGAAACAGTTAGCACTTTACCCGGCTCATACTCGCCTATTAGCTTTTCAAACTCTGAGCGTAGCTGGTAGTTGCCAAGCGCGTCGATTTCTTCTTGCTTCACCGCCTGATCTATCGCTTTTTGCAGCAGGTCTTCTAGGGCAGCGGCCTTGAGCTGGAGCGTACCGATGCGCTGAATTAAGATTTGGCGAGGCACTTTGCCTTTGCGAAACCCAGGAATATTAGCCGACCTCATATAGTCCTGCAAAACTTTTTCGTAGCTTTGCTTCGTCAGCTCTGCGGGGACTTCTATTTCCAGTCCGACTTGAGCTTCGGGCAGCTTTTCCTGGGTGACTTTCATATACAAACGGTGTTGAACAAATACTGATGTGGAATTAAATGCTTGGAATAGCTAACTCGAATTACTCATCTACAGTGCCACACACTGTCAAGATAACCAAGTACAGCCTATTTCTAGAAGGCAAGTCAGCCGCGTAACCTAAAGCTAGTTACCGTTGCAGCTAAGACATCATACACCTCATTATATTGATTCTAAATAAACTTGAATCCCTCTGACGGTCTTTGAGATCAACTAAACTTAACGGCTCGAACGGGGCACTGTTTCACGTAATGTATAGTAGTTACAGTAGCTGTATAGCTCAGTTTGGGGCCAAGAAATAGCTGGCTGCATCTGGCCAAATAATCTGGCCTCGTAAAGGATTGGAGGATACTCAAGTTGCCTGACTCTTACAACGTTGCCATTTTGGGTGCGACTGGCGCAGTTGGCACCGAACTACTCCAGCTTTTAGAAGAACGCAATTTTCCGCTCAAGTCACTCAAGCTGCTGGCGTCTCCTCGCTCGGCAGGCGCTAAAATCAGCTTTAAGGGTAGTGACATTGAGGTCGAAGCCGTTAGCGAAGAGGCATTTAGGGGCGTTGATATCGTGCTGGCTTCTGCTGGCGGCACAACCTCGAAAGCGTGGGCTAAGGCGATCGCCCAGGCAGGCGCACTCATGATCGATAACTCCAGCGCTTTTAGAATGGATAGCGCGGTGCCGCTCGTGGTGCCAGAGGTCAATCCTGAGGCGGCTAAAGACCACCAGGGAATTATTGCTAATCCCAACTGCACCACTATTTTAATGAGCTTGGCGCTGTGGCCTTTGCAGCAAATCCAGCCTATCCGCCGCATTGTAGTGGCGACCTATCAGTCGGCCAGTGGCGCAGGCGCGCGCGCCATGGAAGAAGTTAAGCAGCAGGCTCAGGCCATTTTAGCGGGTAAAGAACCGCCGACCGAGAGCTTTCCTTATCCGCTGGCCTTCAACTTATTTCCTCACAACACGCCGATTAACGAGCAGGGCTATTGCGAGGAAGAAATGAAAATGATCAACGAAACTCGCAAAATTTTTGGTATACCTGACTTAAGAATTTCAGCAACCTGCATTCGAGTACCCGTGCTCAGAGCACATTCCGAAGCGATCAACCTTGAGTTTGAGCAGCCGTTTGAGGTGGCCCAGGCTAGAGAGGCGATCGCCCATGCAAAAGGCGTTCAGCTGGTTGAAGACTGGAATGCCAATTACTTCCCTATGCCGATAGACGCCAGCGGTGAGGACGATGTGCTGGTAGGTCGCATTCGCCAGGATATCTCTCACCCATCAGGGCTAGAGCTGTGGCTATGCGGCGATCAAATTCGTAAGGGCGCGGCGCTCAATGCCGTTCAGATCGCCGAACTGGTCGTCGCAAAACGCTGGCTAAAATCACCTGTAGCCATTTAGAAGAGCATTGAAAAAAGCACTGAAAAAGCAAACTAATGAGTATGAATAGCGGTGACGGGCCTAGATTTGGACGAGTGCTGACAGCGATGGCAACACCTTTTTTACCTTCTGGGGAAGTCAACTACCCGGTCGCAGAGAAGTTGGCCAGCTATCTGGCAGATCACGGTACAGATACGGTGGTTGTGTGTGGCACAACGGGCGAATCTCCCGCTTTAACCTGGGATGAGGAGTATGCCTTGTTCAAGGCTGTCAAGCAGGCCGTGAGCGGTCGGGCGAAAGTGCTAGCAGGCACCGGATCAAACAGCACTCAGGAGGCGATTGAAGCGACTCAAAAAGCTGATAAGCTGGGGCTAGACGGGTCTTTGCAGGTAGTGCCTTATTACAATAAGCCGCCGCAAGCAGGGCTAGTGGGCCACTTTGAGGCGATCGCCCGATCCGTGCCTGATCTGCCAATCATGCTTTACAATATCCCTGGGCGCACTAGCTGCAACCTACTTCCTGAAACGGTTGCTACACTGTCAAGTATTTCCAATATCGTTGCTATCAAAGAGGCAAGTGGGAACCTTGATCAGGTCAGCGACATCAGCAGACTCTGCTCTGCCGACTTCGAGATTTACTCCGGCGATGATTCTCTCACGCTCCCGATGCTCGCTGTAGGCGCTGTAGGCGTTGTTAGCGTAGCTAGCCATCTGGCTGGAGATTTATTACAAAAAATGGTTCAGGCTTATGAGGCTGGCCAGGTCAATGAGGCAAAAGCCCTACACCTCAAGCTCATTCCATTGTTTAAGGTGCTGTTTTCGTTCCCTAGCCCGATTCCGTTGAAAATGGCGCTAGAGCTTCAAGGCTGGTCAGTCGGAAACTGCCGCCTCCCTCTATGTGAAGGGTCACCAGAATTAAGACAAGCGGTGAAGACCACACTTTCGCAGCTTAATCTGCTAGCTGTAAACTAGAGAAAAGCAATAATATTTGTTAAGTAAGTAGCCAACCAGAAAGCTACCAGCGATCACAAGCGATCACAGTCAGAAATATAGAAGGTAAAGAAAGATTCTGATATCGAAAAGACGTTCTAAAGAGCTTAAACGTCTTCTAAAGTTAGAGGCCGTACCCGGCAATGACATTTGCTAGCGACCCACTCTCAAGACAGACGGGCGAAATAGAGGGTTCAATCCAAACGGTACACAAAAAAGTAGACAGGTTGTAGCCGACTGGTCGATCTCTTTAAACTAAAGATGCTTACGCAAATAATCCAGCGTTTATGACAGTCTCAAACAACATCGCCAGATCCGGCAAAGCGCTCTAAAAGAAGTAGCGCTAGCGCCAGGGAAGTGCCGTTTCGTTACAGGCATTAGCGCCTGAGTCAGCCGATGGGCTATCAGTTGCTCACTTAATTTTTCACAGTTTTTCACAGTTTTTCACAGTCAAATTTTCAACATTACCATTCGCAAAGATAAAGGAACTACATGGTTAGAAGCGCAACTAGAAGCAGCAGTCAGAGCCCAAACCTTAAAAAAAATCAGCAGAACGGCAGCCAGAACGGTAGCCAAAACGGTGGACAGCGCAAAGACGAGAAAGTGCTTAAGATAATTCCACTCGGCGGCCTTCACGAGATTGGCAAAAATACCTGTGTATTTGAATACGACGACGAAATCGTCCTGCTAGATGCGGGGCTCTCTTTTCCTACCGAAGGGATGCATGGCGTCAACATTGTGCTGCCCGACATCACCTACTTGAAGGAAAATCAGCACAAGATAAAAGGCATGATTGTCACCCACGGTCATGAGGATCACATCGGCGGGATTGCTTTTCACCTTAAGCAGTTTGATATCCCCGTGATTCACGGCCCGCGTTTGGCGATGGCGCTTTTGCAGGGCAAGCTAGAAGAAGCCGGGGTGAGCGATCGCACCAAAATACACACCGTTGGCCCTCGCGACACCGTTCAATTTGGCAAGCACTTCAAAGCCCAATACATTCGCAACACCCACTCCATGGCGGACAGCTTCACCATGGCACTAGAGACCCCCGTGGGCACCGTCATTCACAGCGGCGACTTTAAAGTTGACCACACGCCTGTAGATGGCGAGTTTTTTGACTTCCAAAAAATTGCAGAATACGGTGAAAAAGGCGTACTTTGCCTGATTAGCGACTCTACTAACGCCGAGATTCCAGGCAACACGCCTTCAGAGCGCGCGGTGTTTCCTAACCTAGATCGAGAATTTAACGACGCCAAAGGACGGCTGTTTGTCACCACCTTTGCCTCCTCGGTACACCGAGTAAGCATGTTGTTAGAGCTAGCGCAAAAGCATAACCGCGACGTGTTTGTAGTGGGCCGCTCCATGCTCAACGTCATCGCCCACGCCCGCAACTTAGGATACATCAACGCACCCGATAGCCTCTTCAAGCCCTTGAACATGCTCAAGCAGTGCCCCGATGAAAAAGCGATGATTTTGACAACGGGTTCACAGGGCGAGCCGATGGCAGCGCTCACTCGCATCGCCAATCGCTCCCACCGTCAAATTAGGATTCAAAAAGGCGATACCGTCATTTTTTCTTCCAATACTATTCCAGGCAATACTCTTGGCGTCGTCAACACCATTGACAAGCTGATGGTGCAAGGCGCTCGGGTAATGTATGGCAAGGCTAAAGGTCTACATGTTTCTGGCCACGGCTATCAGGAAGACCATAAGCTGATGCTGGCGCTGACGCGGCCTAAGTTTTTCATTCCGGTGCACGGCGAGCATAGAATGCTGGTTAAGCACGCTGAAATGGCTATAGCCTCAGGCGTTGAAGAGGGCAACGTGGCGATCGTCAACAATGGCGACGTGATTAAGCTAACTCCCGAAAGCATGAAGGTAGACGGCAAGGTCACCGCAGGCATTGAGCTAGTTGACGCTTCGCGCACGGGTATCGTAGAGCGCGAGGTGTTAAAAGAACGCCAGCAGCTCGCTGAAGATGGCATTATTACCGTCTCAGCCACCGTTGATGGCAAGGGTAAGCTGCTCGGCGATCCAACGGTCAATCTGCGCGGCGTGGTCACCACAAAAACTCAGGAGCAGTGGGAGCGCGGTGCGATTGTTACCGTGAAAAGGTCGCTAAGCGATCGCTGGAAAGAAGTAGTCGACGATCCTAACAGCGCTAATCCGACCGTCAAATGGGACGGGCTACAGTCTAGGCTAGAAGAAGACGTACGGCGGTTTGTGCGTCGTGAGCTGCCCAAGCAGTATCCTGTTGCTGTGCTGATGCTTCAGCACTTTGATACGCCTAGCCCCGCTAATAGCAAACAGGATCAAAAAGGTGGGCCCGATAGCGAAGAGGTTCGGCGTGAACCCGCTCGACGGAAGCGATCGCTCTCTGCAGCCTCTGCTTCCTAAGTAAAAGGTTAGCCCTCACTTTTCAGCACAGTCAAACCCCTATCGCCTATTGCCAGCGCTAGGGGTTTATTGCCTTTTTCTCATTCCTAAAAACAGATGAGTCAACGATAGGCTCACCAAAACTCTAGCCCAGCTCATCCGTCAAATTAAAATTTTGTATAGCACAATGGTGTAAAAGCACCTCCAACGCTATAATACACCCACGGAAAGTTGACGCAGAAGCGAGCCTAATCTAGCGAACGACTTCCGGTAACCGTCTCAAGCGCAATTAACCTAGCGCAAGGCACGGGTTAGCAGCTCTATATTAAGCCCACTGTCGTCGTCTGTAGAGGGTTCGGTACTTATACCTTGCCTATCTGAGCGTTGATGTGCAAGGCTTATAAAAGCAGCAGCAGCTACAAGAAGGCTATCAAGCAGACGATTCTGACGAGAAAAATCTCGCAGAAGTTGAACTAAAGAAAAGCGACAAGAGAGTAAACGATAAAAGAAAGAGAATATCCGCAGGGGATGTAAGCAACTGTTCTAAAAGCTTTCAGACAGTAAGCTCTTAGAGAATAGCTCATTTGTATAGCGGTTTCGACCGGGCATAAGGCAATAGGCGTCATAAAATAAGCCCTCTTTATCAATCAGCTCTCTCAAAGCAAAGCTTTATTCTTCAGTCAGCCCAGCTATCTTGCAAGCGTGGCTAGCGGTTTGTCTGACAACCCGATCAGCAGCTTTTAGCTCGCCGAAAGCTTTTGCCCTCACAGCTTAGATTTCAAATCAGATTTCAAAGTCCGCCCAGGTTTTTGGCTCAATTATCTTTTCTTAGATTAGTTTTCAAGATCCGTTTTCACGACATCAGTTTTTTATCCTTTTACTTACGACTCAAGAACCGCTAGCAGCAAAGCTCTAAAACGTAGGCACTCCTAGCAGGCTTCAGAGGAATATTGAATGCCCAAGCAGATTATTATTGCAGAGCAGCATCGCATTGCTGCTGTCTTTTCAGAAGATCAGATTCAAGAGATTATCGTCGCTACTGGTAGCCATCAAGTTGGAGATATCTACCTCGGCACGGTAGAAAATATTTTGCCAGGTATTGATGCCTGCTTTGTTAACATCGGCGACAGCGATAAAAACGGCTTTATGCATGTCTCCGACCTGGGGCCGCTAAAGCTCAAACGCATGGCAGGCTCTATCACCGAGCTACTAGCACCTCGGCAAAAGGTGCTGGTTCAAATTATGAAAGAGCCGACGGGGAATAAAGGCCCAAGGCTGACTGGAAAGGTCACCTTTCCCGGTCGATATTTAGTGCTGATGCCCTACGGCAAAGGCGTTAACCTATCGCGTCGCATTCGCAATGAGACAGAGCGCAACCGACTCAGGGCGCTAGGCATTTTAATCAAGCCCTCTGGTACAGGGCTGCTGATTAGAACCGAAGCCGAAGGCGTCTCCGAAGAAGCCATTATTGAAGATTTGGAAGCCTTGCAGCAGCGCTGGGACGGCATTCAGCAAGAGGCCATGGTCACTCGCCCGCCCTCGTTGCTCAACCGGGACGATGACTTTATTCAGCGAGTGCTACGCGATGTATACAGCGACGATGTAAACCGCATTGTCACTGATACAGAAAGCGGTTTTGAGAGAACAAAGCAGCATTTAACCAGCTGGAGCGACGGGCGCATTCCCGTTGGTATTTTAATTGACTACCATCGCGAGCCCACTCATGTCCTTGAGTATTTCCGCGTCAACGCCGCGATTCGTGAAGCGCTTAAGCCCAGAGTAGATTTGCCATCGGGCGGATATATCATCATTGAACCTACCGAAGCGCTGACCGTTATTGATGTTAACTCAGGCTCTTTTACCCGCTCTGCTACCGCCAGAGAAACGGTGCTATGGACAAACTGCGAGGCCGCTGTTGAAATTGCCAGACAGCTAAAGCTGCGCAACATTGCGGGGGTAATTGTAGTTGACTTCATTGATATGGAGTCACGCCGAGATCAAATGCAAGTGCTAGAGCAGTTTGGAACTGCCTTGCGCCCGGATAAGTCGCGCCCACAAATATCTCAGCTCTCTGAGCTAGGTTTAGTAGAGCTAACTCGCAAAAGACAAGGGCAAAATATCTATGAGCTGTTTGGCAGAACCTGCCCAACCTGCGGCGGATTAGGCCACTTGGCTCATCTCCCTGGCGAAGCACCCGGTCACACTGAGCAGGTTTCAGTCGCCTCTTCGCGTCCGCAGGGGTATAGTTCTCCTGCGCAAAGCTTTTCTAACCGCCCTTCGGCGAAAGAGGAGCGTCCTGCAAGCCTAGAGCCACAGTCAGAGCTGCAAGAGCTAGATTTGCTCGATCATCCTAATTACCAGGACAAAAACGGGCGAAGCAATCGTCGCCGTCGCCGTCGTGGTTCAGAAAAAGCCCCTGTACGGAGCACCTCGCGTTCAGCACCAGCCAGTCCAGTGCCAGCCAGTCCAGTGCCAGCGCTAAGAGAAACTGATGAGGATAGCAGCAGCAACAGTCGGCGCAGCAGCAGAGCTGAGAAAATAGTTGAGAAGGCAGACGGAGCCGATAGCGGTGTTGAGGAAAGACTTGAAAGCCAAGTTAATGACTCTTCAGACAGCAAATCTTCTGCTAACACAGAGCCTTCCACCCGCCAGAAGCGCACCCGAAACGGTCGGCGAAAATCGGAGGAACCACCTGAAATTATCGCTGTTGAAATGCCGTTAGAAGAGCAGCGGATCTATGCGGTTATGGGAATTTCTCCGCTGGTTTTTACGGGGCAAACAGTCGAAAATCCTCAAAACACCTTGGTTTCGGTTGTGCTGCCGGGTGAGGCGGCTGAGTTTATGGCAGCGGCCAAGGCGAAAACTGAAGCGACTATTGTGAACAAGCGCGTTATTCCAACGCCAATTCATCTAGAGCAGACTAAAGAGCAGGCCAAATTAGAGGAGCCCGCCGCCGCTGAAGATGCAGTCAGCGGCGCAGAAAGCACCGCTGGAAAGATGGATGATAAAGCGGCAGGCAAATCTACGCCTGTGCGGAAACGTAGGCGCTCTAATAACTCATCTTTAGAGGAAAACGGCGCGCCTTCTGTCGGAACCGTAGCATCGCCTGAAGCCTCAGCAGCAGACAAGCTCTCTGTTGAGAAGCCTATCATTGTGTCTTCAGCAGCGCCTGTTCCGGCGATTTTAACGAGCGAAACGGCTTCGGTGGAAACTGAGGAAACTGAGGAAACTGAGGAACAACCTGTAGTTGTTCGCCGCCGTCGCCGCCGCTCTTCGGCCAGTGAATGAGCGAACTGCGGGTGTAGACGAGGTGGGAAGAGGGGCTCTGTTTGGGCCAGTGGTGGCGGCGGCGGTTGTTTTACCAGCAGCGGCGATCGCCGCTCTCACCGCAGCAGGCGTTACCGACAGTAAAAAGCTATCGCCTGCTAAGCGATCGCAGCTATCTGCTCAAATCAGGCAAGCCGCTCACTGCGCAATAGGCGTCGCCTCTGTCTATGAAATTGACAGAATCAATATTCTTCAGGCTTCTTTGCTGGCCATGCGTCGAGCAATTTTTCGCCTGTCGCCCCTGCCTGAGATGTGCTTGATAGATGGCAATCAGCAGGTACCGAAGCTGCCTATGATGCAAAAAACGATGGTTAAGGGCGACCAGCACGAGCTAGCGATCGCCGCTGCAAGCATTGTTGCCAAAGTATGGCGCGACGCGCTAATCATCCGACTAGATCGGCGCTATCCCGGCTATGATCTCTCTTCAAATAAAGGATATGGCAGTGCCAAGCACAGAGCAGGCATTACCCATCTAGGCATTTGCCGACAGCACCGTAAGTCTTTTCGTAGCTGTCAGATGAGCGGTTAGCAGGCTCGGACGACGCCCAAGCACAGTAGTTTTTGATCAGCTGCCGCATCAAGCTCTGCTTTAGCGTAATTAAAATGCCGTTGAGCAGGCCATTACCCGTTCGCTCTAATAATGGCTTAGGCGTGAAGCGCATTGCCTGTGGTAAATCTATGCCTACACCGAGATTTGCTTGCCCCCGCAGTCGCTGGCCCGACGTTTGGCCAGATTTGACATCTGCTGAGGTTGGCTGAACCACTAAGTAGCCCTGCATATTCATCGAAAATTTTTGATTAAAAGACTCGTGCCCTTCTAGATAGCACCGATTAGAACTCAGCCTAACCGTACTGTCTTCCAACCAAACTTTAATGTCGCAAACGGGCTGTAACGATAGCCCAATAAACCGAATAGGTCGTACTTTTATCCTAAATAAATTGGGATTGAGCACTTCTACCTGCTGCTCATCGACCAGAGCATACACCAAACGATCTACTTCGCTCAGATACGCTTTGATGGGCAGTGGCTGAGGCGGCACCGAAATGGTCACCGATTGAGAAGCGCTGAAGCGAAGCATAGGAGCTGAACAAAACAAAATGAAAAGCGTATAAGCTAAGCCTAGCACTCTATAGCATTAGCTAGCTTCTTCTCCTATGTCGGTTTCAATTGCTCATCTTGGCCCCAAAGGTACGTTTTCCGAATTTGCGGCGGCCACCTACGCAGACTCATTGGGCACCCAAGACACAGAACTCAGGGCTTACTCTACAATTGCTCAAGTTATCAACGCAACGGCTCAAAAGCAAGCTGACGTTTGCGTCGTGCCTATAGAAAACTCGATTGGCGGCGGCGTTACCTTTACGCTCGATACGCTTTGGGAGATTGAAGCCCTACAAATTCAACAGGCTTTTACGCTGCCAGTACAACATGCCCTCATCTCAAAAGCCAAACGCCTGAGTGATATCAAGACGGTCTACTCTCATCCACAGGCTTTGTCACAGTGTCGCGAGTGGCTAGCGGCTAATTTGCCGGATGTTAGCTTAGTCAGTGCTAGCTCAACAGCAGAGCCACTGCCGCATGTTCAAGAAAATTTAGCAGCGGGGGCGATCGCCTCAAGCTGGGGCGCTAAAATCTATGATCTGCCGATCATGGCGCATCCGATTAACGACTACGCCGATAACTACACCCGCTTTTGGGTGCTTGGTCAGGCCGTAGCGACCAGCGGCCAGTACACTTCCTTAGCCTTCAGCCTGCTGAGCAATGAACCGGGCGCACTGCTCAAGCCGTTGCAGCTATTTTCTGCGCTCAACATCAATATGAGCCGCATCGAATCGCGACCGACTAAGCGGCTGCTGGGCGACTACATTTTCTTTGTAGATATTGAGGCAAGTGCCGAAGATCGCACGACCCAAACAGCCCTTGAGCTACTACAAATGCATACGGCCAAACTCAAAATTTTTGGCAGCTATGACCTAACGATGATAGAACATGTGCTGTAGAGACACTCCATAAAAGCAAAAGTGCTTATTCTAAAACATCTTTTAGAGCAGTGCGGGCGGCTAGATTGTTGCGCGTAGAGGTTAAAATTTCGGCCTCACGCTCCAAGCGGCTCAGCGTGTTTTGCATTTCTAAGAGTGACTGCTGCTCAAGCGAAACGCCATAAAGCGTACTAGCGACCCAGTAGGAAAGCTGCAAAGGCAAATCTGGAATGTCATCTGGAAACTCAATGTCTTGGCTGGTTAGCTTGCCTGATAAACGCACGACATCGCGCAGCAGCCGATCAACCTCTGCGGCCAGCGGCTTGAGATCTTCTTGCACAGGTTCGTCTTCAATCCACTCGACTAGCCCCACCCGATAAGGCGTCTGGCGAACATAGTCGAGCACCCGAAAGCGCTGCTGCCCTAGCGTCATGATTTTCATGCGGTCGTCGGGCATTCGCTGGTAGTGAATAATCTCTGCGCAGCAGCCAACTTTGGCTATTTCGCCTGAAATGGGATCAATCATCAGCACACCAAAGCGGCGATCGCCCTGAAGGATCGTATTCATCAGCATTCGGTAGCGAAGCTCGAAAATATGTAGCGGGAGCCGCCGACCGGGAAAGAGCACTAGCTCAGGCAAAGGAAAAAGCGGCAGTTCGCGAACGGCAACCGAGGAAGAAGAGTCCATTGTGTCCAGAATAAGGCTAAGGCACCTACCCGACGGGATGTATCCAAATGAGGACAAACGGGACTAGGGTGCTCATCACATTCTAACGCATGGCTTCTATCGGCTGCTACGTCTACGCCGCTCTGTTTATATCGATAGCTATGGCTATAGCTTCACCTCAATGTCAACGCCCGCAGGCAAGTCTAGCTTCATCAATGCATCAATCGTTTTAGAAGAAGGCTGGTAAATATCGATAATGCGGCGGTGCGTACGGGTCTCAAAGTGCTCACGGGAGTCTTTGTCTACGTGGGGCGATCGCAGCACACAGTAAATTTTGCGTCGAGTCGGCAGTGGGATAGGGCCAACGGCAGTGGCGTTAGTGCGGTTGGCGGTATCGACAATCTTTTCACAGGAAGTATCTAGCAGGCGGCGGTCAAAAGCCTTGAGGCGAATGCGAATCTTCTGCTGTTGAACGGTGGTAGCCATCGGATGTGTAAGCGCCCTATAGTGCGCTGATGTTTAGTTTTCTAGGTTCAGTTTAAAAACGATCCAAGCACATTGGATCATCATCAATAGTTTACTAACTCGTCAGGGCCTCAGCAAGGCTAAGCCATGGCAAGACCCTAACGAATAGCGTGCTATTTGTCGATCACCTACTTAGTGATCTTAGAAACGACGCCTGCACCCACGGTGCGGCCACCTTCACGAATGGCAAAGCGCATACCTTGCTCAATCGCAATCGGGTTAATGAGCTTGACGTTCATTTTGATGCGATCGCCCGGCATCACCATTTCAGCTTCGCTGCCATCATCAGCTGTAAAGCTTTCAATAGAGCCCGTTACATCAGTGGTTCGCACATAGAACTGAGGCTTGTAGCCAGGGAAGAAAGGCGTATGACGGCCACCCTCTTCTTTATTCAGCACATACACCTCAGACTCAAACTCAGTGTGAGGGGTAATGCTCTTAGGCTTAGCAAGCACCATACCGCGCTCGATGTCTTCTTTTTGAAGACCACGAAGCAGCACGCCTACGTTGTCGCCAGCCATACCCGAGTCAAGCGTCTTCTGGAACATCTCTACGCCAGTAACCGTGGTGCTACGAGTGTCGCGAATACCAACTAGCTCAACAGTTTCGCCGACTTTCACAACGCCACGCTCGATTCGACCCGTCGCGACCGTACCGCGACCCGTGATCGAGAACACGTCCTCAACGGCCATCAAGAAAGGCTTATCGACTTCACGCTCGGGCGTTGGGATGTAAGCATCAACTTCGTCCATCAGCGCGTGAATTTTATCGACCCACTCATCAGCGCCGCGAGCCGTAGAAGGCTCAGCAGCCAGCTTTTCAACCGCTTTGAGCGCCGATCCCGCTGTAATGGGGATATCATCACCCGGGAAATCATAGGAGCTAAGCAGCTCACGAACTTCTAGCTCAACTAGCTCAAGCAGTTCTTCATCGTCTACCTGATCTTGCTTGTTCAAGAACACAACGATGTTAGGAACGCCAACCTGACCTGCCAGCAAAATATGCTCACGAGTTTGGGGCATGGGGCCATCAGCCGCAGATACCACTAGAATGGCACCGTCCATTTGCGCCGCGCCCGTGATCATGTTTTTCACATAGTCAGCGTGGCCGGGGCAGTCAACGTGAGCATAGTGACGAGCTTCGGTCTCGTACTCTACGTGAGCGGTGTTGATCGTAATACCGCGTGCTTTTTCCTCAGGAGCCGCATCGATTTCATCGTAGCGCTGAGCTTTACCGCCACCACCAGCCGCCAGGGTCATGGTGATAGCTGCTGTCAACGTTGTTTTACCATGGTCAACGTGGCCAATTGTGCCAATGTTAACGTGGGGTTTGCTTCTTTCAAATTTTGCGCGTGCCATGAATTTTTCTTTTGTGTTCCTAAAACTAACTATGCGTTCCCTTTGTTTCTGGCGATAATCGCCTCAGCCACATTACGCGGAACTTCCTCGTACTGGCTGAACTCCATAGAGAAGGAGCCTCTTCCCTGAGTTTTAGAGCGAATGTCGGTTGCGTAACCAAACATCTCAGCTAAAGGCACTTTGGCAGTAACCTTAGTAACGCCCTCCTCTGAGCCCATTCCCTCAATCTGACCGCGACGGGCATTTAAATCTCCCATCACGTCGCCGAGGAAGTCTTCTGGAGCCTCCACTTCGACCTTCATCATGGGTTCCAAAAGAACCGGAGAAGCCTTCATCACTGCTTCCTTGACCGCCATAGAGCCAGCAATTTTGAATGCCATCTCCGAGGAGTCAACGTCGTGATAAGAACCATCCACTAATGTAACCTTTACATCAATTAATGGATATCCGGCTAGAATACCAGATTCGCAAGCTTCTTTCATGCCTTGCTCGGCTGGGCCAATAAATTCTTTTGGAATGGTTCCTCCCACAATCTTACTGACAAACTCGAAGCCTGAACCTTCTTCAGATGGCGCTAGCTCAATCACGACGTGACCAAACTGACCTTTGCCGCCGCTTTGCCGAATAAATTTTCCTTCGGCCTTTGAAGACTTAAGCACGGTTTCACGATAGGCCACCTGAGGCACCCCAACGTTTGCCTCTACTTTGAACTCTCGCAGCATCCGGTCAACTAGAATGTCTAGGTGCAGCTCTCCCATCCCCGCAATCACGGTCTGATTGGTTTCTGGGTTAATGCTGACTCGAAAGGTAGGATCTTCCTCAGATAGGGACTGAAGTGCTTTTGAGAGCTTCTCCATGTCTTGCTTGGTCTTTGGCTCGACGGCTACAGAGATGACTGGCTCAGGGACGTAAAGCGACTCCAATACAATTGGCGCACTCGGATCGCAAATGGTATCCCCTGTGAAGGTATCTTTAAAGCCCAAGGCCGCACCCAAATCACCTGCTCTCATTTCATCGACCTCAATTCGGTCGTCGGCCTTGAGAATAATAAGTCGCGAAATTCGCTCTTTTTTATCCTTGGTGGCGTTGTACACGTAGCTACCCTTTTTAAGTACGCCTGAGTACACCCGAATAAAAGTCAGCCGACCGTAGGGATCGGCCATGATTTTGAAAGCAAGAGCGGCTGCTGGCTCGTCGTCGCTCGCCGCTCGCGTACCCGTTTCGCCGTTAGGCAAAATGCCTTGAATAGCAGGCACTTCTGGCGGCGATGGCAGATAGTCTACGACAGCATCTAGCAAGAGCTGTACACCTTTGTTCTTAAAGGCTGAGCCGCATAGCATAGGCACCATTTGGTCTTCGATGGTGGCTTTGCGAACGCCTGCCATGAGCAATTCAGCCGAAATCTCTTCGCCTTCTAGATAGCGCTCCATAAGAGCATCGTCAGACTCGGCGATCGCCTCCACCAAAATAGTACGATATTCATCCGCCTTAGCCCGCATCTCCTCAGGAATGTCGGCGACTTGAATATCAGTGCCTAAGTCATTGGTGTAAAGGTGCGCCTTCATCTGCACCAGATCGATGACGCCTTCAAACTTATCTTCAGCGCCGATTGGAATCTGTAGCGGAACGGCCTTGGCTCTGAGCCGATCTTTAACCTGCTCATACACCTTGAAAAAGTTCGCCCCGGTTCTGTCCATTTTATTGATGAAGGCGATGCGCGGTACGTGGTAGCGATCAGCCTGTCGCCAAACGGTTTCAGACTGAGGCTGAACGCCGCCTACGGAGCAAAACACCGCTATGACGCCATCTAGCACACGCATAGAGCGCTCGACTTCAATCGTGAAATCTACGTGCCCAGGCGTGTCAATAATGTTGATCTGATAATCGCGCCAAGTGGTAGAGATAGCCGCAGCCGTGATCGTAATGCCCCGCTCTTTCTCCTGCTCCATCCAGTCGGTAACCGCGTTACCGTCATGGACTTCACCAATTTTGTGAACAACACCTGAGTAGAATAAAATTCGTTCAGTCGTTGTGGTTTTACCCGCATCAATATGCGCGGCAATTCCAATGTTTCTAACTTTTTCGATGGGGGTGTTACGGGCCACAGTGACCTCCTTTTAGCTAGTCGTAGAGGCAAAAATACCTGAGACTTAACCATTATAAAAAATTAATCAAGAAAATTAATCAAGGGCTTAGTCGTGTGTTTGTTCGGTTAGCAACACACGCTCTTCTCTAAAGTGTTCTCTAAAGCGTTCTCTGAAGAGGCGATGATAAGCCCTGATTGACAGCTCACGCTGGCGCAGATTGATCAGCAACCTTAGTAGCGGTAGTGAGCGAACGCCTTGTTTGCCTCAGCCATCCGGTGGGTTTCTTCGCGCTTACGCACCGCACCGCCTGTTTCATTAGACGCATCAATTAGCTCGTTGGCTAGCTTCATGGCCATGGTGCGACCGCCGCGAGCGCGAGAAAACTGGGTCAGCCAGCGAAGTGAAAGGGCTGTGCCTCGCTCGGAGCGGACTTCCATCGGCACTTGATAGGTAGCACCACCCACCCGACGGGCTTTGACTTCGACCAGAGGAGTTGTATTGCGAACGGCCTGCTCAAACACTTCTAAGGGCTCGTTGCCTGTGCGCTCTTCGACAATTTTGAAAGCGCCGTAAAGAATTTTGTTAGCGACGGACTTTTTGCCGCTGAGCATAATGCGACGAGACATCATGCTGACAAGGCGGCTGTTGTAAACAGAATCAGCGGGGACAGTGCGCTTTTGGGCTGCTGAACGGCGTGACATGAGGCTTTAACCTTTGCGAATAGTTTGAAGTGTGTATGTATGCAAACGCCTGCGCGCTGATACGGCATGAGTAAAAGACGTATTGATTGACAAAAGACAGTGATGACAAAAAGACTACGGCTAGGTGTAAAGCGCAACGAACCTGATAGAGCTAGCCGCGAGGAGTATCAGCATTACTCACCTCACGTGAGCAAATCAAGCTACACCGGAACGGTCAATTGTAGGTTTGCCTTACGAAGCTGCTTTTGGCTTTTTAGCACCATACTTAGAGCGACTCTGGCGACGATCTTTGACGCCTGCGGTGTCCAAGGTGCCGCGAATGATGTGGTAGCGGACGCCGGGAAGGTCTTTGACACGACCACCGCGAATCATCACAACTGAGTGCTCTTGCAAATTGTGACCAATGCCGGGGATGTATGCAGTTACCTCAAACCCAGAGGTGAGGCGAACCCTGGCGACCTTTCTAAGCGCTGAGTTGGGCTTTTTAGGCGTAGTGGTGTACACGCGAGTGCAGACGCCACGGCGCTGGGGGCAGCTTTTAAGAGCTGGAGACTTGGTTTTTTTGGTGGCTTTTGAGCGCTCATCGCGAATGAGCTGTTGGATCGTAGGCATAGAGGGCGGGGATAATTACTCCGCAAAATAAATTTTCATGGAGTCTAACAATACCAATTTAATTTTTATATTGTCAAATGTGTTGAATTAATTAATCTAAAAATAAAATAACCAGCAGTAGCTAAAATTGCCAGCGGTTAAGGAAGGATCTATCGGATCGCAAAGGCGTATCCGCAGCGGCAGCTTTCGGTGGCTAGCGGGTTATCAAAGCGAAAGGCTCCTCCCATGAGGTCTTCGGAAAAGTCAATTTTTAGATTGCGGATGTATTGAAAGCGATCGCCCTTCAGCACCAGCGTCACCTTTCCAAAAATGTCTCCTTCAAAGGTATAGACCTCATCATCATTAGCTACCGCGTCATCTAGCGAGAGCAAATAAGACCACTGAGCACAGCTACTGGGCTGCAAATCTAGTCGGCAAAGCGCATTAGGTCGGTTTTCTCTAATGCGCAGCCGATTAATTTCTTGGCAGGCAGCAGGCGTAAGCTGAATCATGGGGCTAAATTATCGATCAGAGCTGCGAGCGTAGTCGTCTTGAAAGCGAGTAATATCATCTTCGCCTAAATACTCACCGTTTTGCACTTCGATGAGAACAAGGGGAATCACGCCTGAGTTTTCTAACCGATGGTTAGTGCAAGCGGGCACATAGGTGGACTGATTGGTACACAGCATAATTTCTTGGTCGCCACAGGTGACTTTGGCCGTGCCAGAAACCACAATCCAGTGCTCGCTGCGGTGATGGTGCATTTGCAGGCTGAGGCGATGACCGGGCTTGACCTCAATTCGCTTGATTTTATAGCCAGCGCCTTCTTCTAGTATAGTGAACGCGCCCCAAGGACGTAGTTCGGTAGCGGCAACGCCTTCAAAGCCGCTAGCGTTTGAGTTGGCCTGAGGATTAGATTCTGGGCTAGATTTTAGGGACTGAGTAGAGGGCGCTAGCTCTTGAGTTTGAAACATGGTGTAAAGTCTCCTCTGTTTGATATCTCGTAGGTGTAGATGTTAGGGATCAACGTTGAGCTGACTAATACTAGCAAGGCTTTTCCCGAAGGCGCAGTCAAAATGCGCTTAAATAAGCTTCTCTACGGAGTCTTCATCTTATCGGCAAAATTTGAAGCCCCGTTCATACTATTCCCTTTTCATTCCCCGGTTAAGACGAACAAACCAATGCCATTGTTCACTCTAGCGGCGGTGCGCGGCTGACGGTTGAGTAGCTGCCCGCCTAAGTAGAAGCTGGAAGAACTGCCGCCATCGAGATTGAGCGCGTCTACAGCACCGAGCTGCTGCATAATTTTGGCGGTTTCGGACAGCGTAGGGCCGCGTCCACCGACGCCATCGTGAATGGTGGCGACAATCCAAAGGCCATCGGCGGTTTTGCCAACGGCGGTGCGCGGCGCAGAGCCCTGGATGAAATTAGCGCTGAAGCCTTCTTGCTGAGGGTTAAGAACGATGCTGCGATCGCGAATCAACAGCGGCCCACCGCCTACTACGTTAGGGTACTGGTCGAACGCAGATGGTTGGCTCTGGCTTTCGAGCGTTATCAGCGAACCCGGCGTAAGCTTGTCTGCCACGCTGCGATTGCTCCGCAGCGTTAGTAAATAGCCATTGGCAGGGATGGGTACGCTGCCGCTGCCCGCTTTGCCGAGCGATCGCACAGAAGCCACCCGGTCATCTTGAACGGTGACCACAATTTCATTGTCCACAATGGGCGTGTAGGCCGATCCCCAGCCAGCGGTGTAGCGACTAATTCCCGCTTGAACATAGCCACTGTTGAGGGCTAGCAAGGGCAAGGCCGACCCGGACTCTGTTCTAATCACTTCTGAGAGCACGTAGCGATCCATCATTAAGTCGCCTTGGTCATTCCAGCCCATTGCTCCCCGACCTAAAATGGGCCCCGAAATCCACTGACCAGCGCTGCGAACAGCTCCCAAAGGCAGTTGATTATTACGGTTAAAAAAGCCTGCGTTGACAGCGCCCGTTACCCGCTGCCGCTGCGCCTGGGCCAAAATAGGCTCAATTCCAATGGCGCTGTTGTCTTTAGCGTGAATAGGCCGCAGCGCTACATTAGCCGGATCGGGCCGGGTGATAAACATGTAGACCGGAAAACGCGCCGCGCCCACGTTGACATACTGCTGCCGCCATCGTAAGCCCGGTGCCCAAGCCACATCTCGCTCGACCATGGCATCGCGGCGGATATCAATGACCACTCGCGCCGGGTTACCTGTAGACCAAATCTGCGGGCTAGCCCCTTCTTTGGTGCTAATTTTGAGGACGGTGCGGCCATCTAGCGGGGCAACGTCTAGCCGGGTAATAAGGTTGGAAGAAGCCGCCTTGAAAGCGCGCACCATTTGCGGCGTGATTGAGCCCGCTACGGTGACGGTGTAACTGTCGCTCTCTTCGATTTGCCAAGTGGTAGGGCCAGAGAGATCAACGACGATGCGATCGCCCCAGGTTTGCTTGCCCTGACGAATGCCGCTGACCTGAGCGGGCGGCAAGCTGATTTGCAAGGTATTGCCCGCTGCCTGTACAGAGCCACCTGCGCGGGTTGCCCAATCTGAAATATCTAGATAGCGATCGGTTGCATTCCACCAGGCAGGAAGCGCGATCGCCCCATCTTGAGAAGAAGGAAACCAACGCACTGGCTGCTGAGCAGGATTGCTCGTGTTCATCAGCTCCAGCCCCAGCACGGTCGCGGCGGTGCTGCTAGAAACGCCAATGCGACCGTTCTTTTTTTGCCAGCGCCCTGGCAGCGTTTGGCCATTGATGCGGAGGCTACTGCCCGATAGCTGAGCGGCCTCGTCCGCTTTCGCCGCAGGTTGAGCAGCCTGAAGCTGAAAAGGCTGAGCGCTTTTAGCAGAAGATGCGCCTGGGTTGCTATGACTATTCATACGATTGCGGCTAGCCCCTAGCTCAGCAAAGTTCTTTACCCCTGCTGCTTGCAAAACGTTGGCAGAGATGGGTACATCTAGGGGGATATTTTTTACAGCGGCGCTATCCGATACTAGATCGCCTGAAATGGGTTGCAGTGCCGTTTGAGAAGTGAGCGAAGGGGCCGGACGCAGCGCCACCGAGCTAAACACGGCCCAGCCTAGCGCTGTCATCACGCCCAGTGAGATTAGCCGCAGGGAAAGGGGGCGCGTGGTAATTGAATAGTGCGCAGAAGTCGGCTGATGCCGAAGCTGATGCCGAAGCCTTTTGATCGCGTTCTTAAATAGAATAGTCAAGAGGAAGGAGAGCGCCTTAGTGGGCTCAGGTTATATGATTTGAAGCGATTAGATGTCCACAATTCCGTTCTCAAGATTCGCCTACAAAGATATCTGCACAGGTCAATCTTCTCAGAAATTTACTTAAGACCTTATTAGATGTTGCCCTCAAATCAAGTCAGCTTATAAGCCGCAAAA
>JBARVS010000239.1:0-8780 GCA_049646385.1 Phormidesmis sp.
AAAAACTGTGTGGCGTGGTATCGCAGTCTAGGCCCAGCCTTGGCCGGTAGAGCTGCAGGTAGTCGCCTCACTCCAGAGTGCGACTCTAACGCCGCCCATCAGGTCTTAGGTCTACTTTTATGCTGCGAAAATGAATTTGATGGGTTAGCTGCACAGAAGAAGACCTTCCTTATTTATGTGAGTTTTGAGTAGCAGTTTCATAGACTAAAATCTATGTAAACTCTATTTGCATAGATTTTAGTCTAGTCATAAACGTGCAATATTCCAAGCCTTGCCGCTCATCCAACCTTTTGACTGTCGATTGCGTGAGTAATGGTTGTCATCGCACCTAATGGGAGAAGTTGATCTATGTCTGCTTAGCTATATTGATATCTTTCTCTATAGGTCAAATTAGAGGAAAGCTTTAAGTTGACCTTCGTATGAGCACTTTGACACCTTTTATTTCAGATGCGATCGCTGGACTATTCGTATTCACGCGGTTTCCCCAGCCTGGGCACACCAAAACTAGGCTCATTCCTGCCGTTGGCGCAGTTGGCGCGGCTAACTTACAGCGCCAAATGACAGAGCATTTGCTCAATCGCTTTCAAAACTTTTGCTGGCAGACGTCCTTTCAGGCAGAACCAGCAGATCAATCGCCTGCCTTAGCCTTGCAAGTTCATTTTACAGGGGGCACCACAGCGCAAATGCTGAGCTGGCTAGGAAACCAGCAAACATCTGAGCTGGCCTATTCACTGGTTCCCCAGTGCAGCGGAGACTTGGGCGAGCGGCTAAGCTTTGCTTTAGATCGCGGGTTTGCAAAAGGTCTAACGCCAATTGTGGTAGTAGGCAGCGATTGCCCCAGCGTAGATTCTGCAAAAATTACGCAGGCTTTGGCGTTGCTGGGATCTCATGATGTGGTGATAGGGCCCGCTACAGACGGCGGATACTATTTGATTGGGCTCAATCGGCCTTGCCCCTTTCTCTTTGAGGCTATTCCCTGGAGCACTGAGCAGGTGTTAGAGACGACTCGGGCGATCGCTGGGCATCACAATCTTTCAATTGCCCTACTCAGCCCGCTATCAGATATAGACTCTCCTGAGGACTTGCCGCTGTGGTACAGCCTAAAAAACCAGCATCCGTAGACTTGATTGGTAGACTTGATTGGCAGCCTAGCTCGTTTAACCGCTAGCTTTGTGATGCCGCTAGCTCTGTAATGCCGCCTCGCCTTGACGGTAAAGCGCCTGCGCATAGTCAGTCCAAATGCCCTGGCCCCAATAGCGAAAGCAGCTCGTTTCTACTAATAACAAATACAGCAGGGCCGTTTGATAGTCTGCTCGCTGCGTCACGCTAGGATCGGCCTGAACTTTGGCGTCGTACTTTTGATGGAACTGGGCGCTGAGCTGATTCATCGGCTCTAATACATTGTCATAGCCCTTCACCCAGCTTAAGTCGTCTGTCCAAGAAGCGCCGTCCATGTGGAACTGAGGATTGGTTTTTGTGAGGTGAGCGATCGCCTCACTCACAGCCTCAGGCGTCGCGCCGTTAGGATCCACCTGCTGCCAAATCTTATGCTGCCCTACCGCCTGAACGCACGGATAGTCATCTGGGTTCACCCCCGCCGCTTCAATCAGCTCAATATATTCAGTGCCGTTGAGCCCCACAACGCCCTCTCTGCCCTGTTCACCGCCCCGACCATTCTCTTTAATGTCCGCCCAAAAAGGCACAAAATCACGGCCATATTCATTCATCATCACGCCCCCGTTTTCGCCATCGGCAATTTGGCAAACGCAGCTAGGCACCGACACCTCACCGATTCGCTGGCGGCCTCGGCCTTTGGCCTCATGGTAGGGCTGCATTTGAGCCACCAGCTTAGTGTCCGAGCCCTGCGTTTTAATCAAAGCCGTCATGCTAATGGTTTCGCCGTGAGAGTTTCGGGCTACTAGGCGGTTAGGAATGTATTTGTCATCCTGATGCAGGCCGCTACCGTCTAGCTGCTCTACAGAATGCTCTTGCACCAGCAGCCAGCGATAGCCGCATTCTTTGAGCGCCTTGATATATTCAAACAGCGTGTCAGGATGATTAGGCAAATGCATTTCAGGCGGCGAAAAGCCTTTAACTCTAGCCAACGCCTCATCGCCAAAAAGAGCGGCAAAGTGGTGCTGCCAAGCTCGAATATGCAGCTTGATATCCGGTATGGGGGTAGAAGGCACTACCGCATGGCTCCACATCGTGCCCATCCATTCCACGTAGGGCTGATACTCGGGCTCACACAGGCGCTTGAGGTCGCCTAAAATGTCGTCGCGGTTCATTTGGCTAAAGGCCCACAGCAAATTGCCGGAGTAGTCGAGCATAATGCGCGGGTTTTGGCCTTTGGCCACCAGCTCAGGAATCCACTCGCCCATCCGCCTGTAGCACCAGGCAAACACCGAGGCGTTGTGATTATCGCCGTCGTTGGGATTTTCAAACATGTGCTGAAGATTGCTAATCGGTGCTCCATCCGGCCCCGCTGGGATAGTTGGCTGATGCATATGCAGCGCACAGGCAAACCCAGCGGTAATATTTTCAATGCGAAGATTGGTCGTAGGTAGAAAAATAGGATCGCTGTGGTTGGTGATGGCAGCGATCGCGGCTTCATGGCCACAGATATTAGGAAATCCTGCTTGAGTAAGGGAAGCAGCTATAGCCATGATGCGGTTCTCAAAAGGGTTTGCCAGAAGTATTTACCAGATGCGTAGGGCGGGCACCGCCCACAATTACTGAATACCTCACATCTCTACAATTCTATATATATCTAAAGAAGCGAAATCTGTAATAAGTTAAGTTGACTTACGAAAAGATAGCTAGGGAACATCGCAATGTATATCGTGCAAATCGCCTCGGAATGTGCGCCTGTGATCAAAGCAGGCGGCCTGGGTGACGTGGTTTATGGCCTCAGCCGTGAGCTGACCACGAGGGAGCACGCCATAGAGCTAGTGCTGCCCAAGTACGACTGCATGAAATACGACCATATTTACGACCTGCATGTGGCCTACTACGACCTGCAGGTGCCCTGGTTTGGCGGCGCAATTCGCTGCACGGTAGAGTGCGGCTGGGTGCATGGCCTGCTGTGCTTTTTTATCGATCCACACTCAAGCGACAACTACTTTAATCGGGGCCAGGTTTACGGCGAATGGGACGATCAAATGCGCTTTGCTTTTTTTAGCAAGGCAGCGCTAGAGTTTTTACTAAAGAGCAACAAGCGCCCAGATATTATCCACTGCCACGATTGGCAGACGGGGCTTGTGCCCGTAATGCTGTTTGAAATGTATAGGTATTACGGCATGGAGAACCAGCGAGTATGCTACACCATTCACAACTTTAAGCATCAGGGCACCTGGGGCGCCGAGGTGCTAAGCGCGACGGGCCTGAACAGAGAACCCTACTATTTCACGGCAGATAAGCTGCTAGACCACGCGAGCCCCTTCGCCATCAACTTTATGAAAGGTGGCATTGTCTATGCCAACTATGTAAACACGGTCTCGCCTCACCACGCTTGGGAAGCACGCTTTACAGATATTGGCTGCGGGCTACAGCCGACGCTTGCCGCGCATCAGTCGAAGTTTTCAGGCATTTTAAACGGGGTTGATTACAGCATTTGGAGCCCAGAAACAGATAGCAATATCCCGGTGAATTTCTCAATAGATGATTTTGAGAACAAGGCAATCAACAAAAAAGCGCTCAGAGAAAGACTGTTGCTCAGAGAGAGCGATCAGCCGCTAGTGGCGTTTATTGGCCGACTAGATCAACAGAAGGGAATGCATCAGGTTCATCACGCAATTTACTACGCAATTGAGCGCGAGGTGCAGTTTGTGACGCTAGGTTCGGCGTCGGAGTCTAGCATTAACGACTGGTTTTGGCATGAAAAAAGCTTTTTAAATAACAATCCCGACTGCCACTTAGAAATTGGCTTCGATGAAACGCTCGCTCATTTAATTTATGCGGCGGCAGATATCGTGCTGGTGCCTAGCAATTATGAACCCTGCGGGCTCACCCAAATTATTAGCTTAAAGTACGGTACGGTGCCTGTGGTCAGAGGCGTTGGCGGGCTGGTGAACACTATTTTTGACTGGGATTATGACGAGGTTCATGTAAAGGAAGAGCGCAACGGGTTTGTGTTCTTCCAAAATGATCGGGTGGCGCTAGAGTCTGCGTTAGGCAGGGCGCTAGATCTGTATAGCCACGAGCCAAAGCTATTTGCTCAGCTAGCTCAGCAGGGAATGGCCTGCGATTATTCCTGGAAACGTCCGGGAGATCGGTATGTAGAGGTGTATGAGCGCGTTCGCCACAGGTAGCGTATCTTCAACGTTTTTTCATGTACATAAAGTAATACTTTGCGCATGTGCATAAAAAATAACTGTACTGTATCGGTAGGGTGATCACGTTACGAATTAGCACAATCGCTAGCAACCTATACAGTAACTTTCGCTATGAGATTTAACACAGGATTCGCGGGCCTACTTTCAGCGTCTTTGGCCTTGGTCGCTATTCAAGCGCCTGCTTCGGCGGGTGGCTTTGGCGATATTATCAACACTATCAACCGGGTCAACAGCACCGTTTACTCGCTTGATCGCACCATCAACGGCACGGCTTACACTATCAATAGCCTGAGCGAAACATTAGGGCTTAATTTGGACTCTAAAGATAACTCTATTGATGCCGAAGATCCTACCGGGCAAGTTTTACAGGTCTATCAGCTTTGGTATGATGAACTGCCCGCAGCAGACCAAGAAACAGTGTCGTGGATGGTGATGCAGCAGGCGCAAAACCAGGCAGTTACTTTTGATACCATATCAACGAGCAATTGGTTTTTGCAAAAGTCGCCAGCGCAGCAGTCGCAGGCAGCCGCTAACTTTTTTAAGCTGCAAAACATACTAGAGGCTACGGCTCAAGATCGCAGCCGATTCCTGGCGTTTGCTTTTTGTGTGAACGGTGGCGGCGGTGATAGCTGCCAGTAAGTAGCCTGCTGTCGTCTACGGAAAAAGCGTAGAGCATCCTATGCCAATAGCTGCCGCGTATGTAGGTTTATATCTTATGTGTGCGGCAGCTTTTGCTATGGGTTCCCTTAGAATACAAGTGTTGCCCGATTGCCCCCGATTGCCTAAGCTAGTGCCTAATATGAAGTCTCGACTGCCTAACCTATATCGTTCTGAGCCCGATTCTTCTAAAGTTAGGCCGACCCGACACGATCGCTATCAAAAAAGCAAGAAGTCTGCGGCGATGGGCCTTTTGAGGCTGCTGGCGATCGCTACTACAGGCGGGGCGGTCATGCTTGCTAGCTTGGCAGGGCTGGCTTTCATTCGCTCAGGCTCGCAGTTTATGGAAGGGGTAAAAACGGCGTTTACGCTTCAGCCGCCCGAGGAAAAGGTGGATGTGCGTACGGTGGTGGTCGAGCAGGTGCGTAACGTTAGCGAGCTGACCACGGCGGTGTTTACGATGGAGGCGGTGGTGCCGACTCAAAGCGATCGCAAGCTAGGCGACTACACTATCGGTCAAACAAACTTGCTCTATGTGGCCCATGGCGAGGTGAGAGCGGGTGTGGACTTAGAAGCGCTGTCGGCTGACGACGTGATCACCTCTGATTTAGAAAGTGGCCGTCGGGTAGTGCTGAGGCTGCCACCACCTAAAATATTGGATACCAAAATAGACGTGGCGAACTCAGAAGTATATGACTACAGCCGAGGCTTTTTGAACTTGGGGCCTGATAGAGCGCCAGAACTGCAAGACATGGCTCAAAAAGAAGCGCTAGCAAAAATTGAGCAGGCGGCCTTTGAGCAAGATATTTTAGGTCAGGCAAATGATCGAGCTGAGCTAGTGGTGACTCAGCTACTCAAAAGCGCCGGGTTCAATGAAGTCGTCATTAAAACATCCACAGCCTCTACAGCGATTCAGCCATCCGACTAAAAAAGCGCCCCGACTTAAAATCAAGTGAGGGCGCATTGCATAAGACAAAATATGAGATCTACACAAGCGTTTGATACTGCTGCACGTTTAATCTATTGACGAGCTACTGATTACTGATCGGCTGCTGGGCTGCTAGTATCCGCATCGGCCTCAGGCTCGGGTGGCACAATCACGCTGTCAATCACGTGAATAATCCCGTTGCTAGCGATCACATCAGGAAAAATGACGTTGGCGCTATTAACTGTCGTGAACGTGTCATCTGCAACGACCGCAATATCTTCACCTTCTACCGTTGCGATGCTGCCAGTTTCTAGCTCAGCTGCGGGCACTTCACCAGGCACGACATGATAGGTCAAAATCTGCCTGAGCACGGCCTTATTTTCAGGCAGCAAGAGCTGATCGACAAAGCCTTCGGGCAAAGCTTCAAAGGCTTCATCAGTCGGCGCAAAAACTGTGAAGGGGCCTTCGCCGCTAAGTTCCTCAGTGAGACCAGCGGCCTGTATAGCAGCGGTGAAAACATCAAAAGAGTCGCTGTTGCCAGTGAGTTCGGTAATGGTGTAGTCCTCGGTGACAATATCACCTGCTGCATCTGCCGCCTCAGTTTCTGTGGCAGGCTCCTCGGCAACTGGCGCTTCGTCTGACGTCTCGGTGTCCGCTACAGGCGCTTCGTCTGCGGTTTCCGTATCTGCCACAGGTGCTTCGGTTGCCTCGTCCGCTTCAACGACAGGCGCTGCTTCTAACATCTCGGTTTCAGCCACCGGATCGCTCATCGGCATGTCGGCTTCGGTCGCGGGCAGAGTTTCTGCTGCGGTGGGCTCAACGATGACTTCTTCTGGAAGCACTTCAATTGATTCAGTTGCTTCGGTGGCTTCTTCGGTGGCTGCGCCTACAGGCACCTCAGTCGCTTCGCTAACTTCCATTATTGTTTCGCGATCGCCCGACATAGCCATGCTGGGAAGCACCATCAGGGCACCCGCACTGCTCGCTACGAAACCTATCAGGAATCGCTGGGTCAGTTTTTTAGCCTGACGGGGGCTGTAGTTAAGTTGCATAGAACCTCTTGAAGTAGTCTTGGTATGTAGAATTGCATGGGCAGCTTGCCGTTTGTTGAGGACGGGTTTAGCGGGTAGGGGAAAGAGGCCGTTCACTACGTCGCCAGATCACTGCGTTTGTTTACTTAACGATGTAAAGGGTTAACTAAAGTTCATTAAGCTTCTACAAAGCATATCGAAGAATCTGCAAACGAAATGATTCGTGCGCTAGGTAGATGTTTATTTGAGGAGAGAGTGCCAAGGTAAGCAGGCTGCCAAAAGATAGATCAGCTAGCTGCTTGCGTAGATGAGGCGAGCCCTTGTTAAAAAAGAGCTACAGACCTGCTGTTTTTACCGGAAAATCAGCCGTTTACTGTCCAAAAGGAAAGATTTTGAATGTTAGAGCTTTATCAGTTTGAGGCGTCTCACTACAGCGAAAAGATAAGGCTGGTGTTGGATTACAAGCAATTGCCTTACAAAACCATTGAAGTTACCCCAGGGTTAGGCCAGATAGATCTCTATAGGCTGTCGGGTCAGCGGCAGGTGCCGGTGCTTAAAGATGGTGATGAAATTGTGCCAGATTCGAGTGCGATCGCTCGTTACCTAGAGAGCAAATATCCTGAGCGCCCTTTGATCCCGGCTGATCGAAAGCAGAAGGGACTGTGCTTGATGATGGAAGCTTGGGCAGATGAGTCAATTGGCCCCAATGCTCGCAAGGCTATGATTGGCGCGTTTAATCAGCACCCGAACTTTCGGACGGCGCTATTGCCTATTTCTACGCCTGAGCTAGTTAAAAACGTCGTGAGCGCGGTGCCCGGTGACGTTTTAAGTTTGTTAGGGACGGGCGTTGGGCTAGGGGCAGAGGCCGTAAAGTCGGCGATGGAAATTTTGCGTAAAGACTTAGAAGCGCTCTGTTTGATTTTGGAAACTCAGCCATACCTGTGTGGCGATGAGCCTACGCTAGCCGACTTTGCAGTAGCAGGGCTCTCGATGTATCTAAAGTTTCCATCAGAGATTTACGTAGACTTGCCCCCAGGCATTTGCAACAAGGGCGTACCGGGCTTGGTAGACGATCCGGCCTTCAGCGCTTTTTGGCTATGGCGCGACCAGCTATACGGTAACTTTCGCTCTATGCGAAAAGACGGGCCACCGCTAGGCGGAACGGGTACTGGGCCAGTTGCGATTGGGATCGACTAATTAAATTTGCAGTCTGAATCTTCCTATCTGTCACAATCGGGTTGTGTTTACGGATGCGGCTATGAGTGAGATCAAAAATCGGCTCTCAGAGGTAATAGGCGATGGGATAAAAGGCTGGGCTGACGTTGAGCCGGGGCAGCAGCGGTTGATTATGAGCGTGATCGCTAGCGAGCAGCCGCCTGATTGGATGGCGCTACCGAGTACGGCGGCTGAGCTGGGGGCGGTGATGGCGATCGCTGCCAAACAAAACTGGCGAGTATTGCCGATGGGCCAGGGCAGCAAAATAGGCTGGGGCGGACTTGCTGAAGGCATCGACTTGGTGGTGAGCACGGCTCGGCTGAATCGGGTGATAGACCACGCGGTGGGCGACTTTACGGTAACGGTAGAGCCAGGGCTAAAGGTGGCTGACTTGCAGCGGGTTCTAGCTGAGCAGCAGCAGTTTTTAGCGATTGATCCCGCGTTTGAAGGACGGGCGACCGTTGGTGGGGTAGTGGCAACTGGCGATACCGGATCGCTACGGCAGCGCTATGGCGGGCTGCGAGATATGCTAATTGGGGTGCAGTTTGCTCGCTATGACGGTGAGCTAGCCAGAGCCGGGGGCCGCGTGGTTAAAAACGTGGCGGGCTATGACCT
>JBARVS010000240.1:0-3041 GCA_049646385.1 Phormidesmis sp.
AGCTTAAGATGATTAGGCCACTGTCAACCGCGCCTAAGTTAGAGAGCGTGCTAGCAATAGAGAGCGGGTAGTCAAAGAATTTGCCCTGGTAGTAAATCCGAGAGAGGCGAGGCACTTGAATAAACTCGTCGCCTAAGATCTCTTGCCAAATTTGCTGAACCTCTCCGACCTTGGTAAAAAAGCGATGGCCGCCAATGTCGAATCGATAGCCCTTATAGGTTTCTGTGCGAGAGATTCCACCTACTTTACTGGCCTGCTCAATCACAACAGATTTTTCGCCCTGTCTGGCTAGCTCATAAGCAGCCGTTAGCCCTGCTGGGCCTGCACCCATTACTACCGTCTCTATCATCACATACATCTCCCAAAATCTAGATAGCTCATGACACAGCCCTCTAGACGGTTAAACAAAAACATAGGCAAGCAAATTATCTACTGAACAGACTTTAGAAACGCTTGATGCGAAAAAAATAGAATGTGCGTGAACTGTGAGGCGATCGCTCAACATTAGCAAAGCAGCAAATAGCAGGCCGACTGCCACGCTATAGAAAAAACAGTTTTTAAAAAAGATGATGGCGGAGATTTACAGGATCGGCATCAGGTGACTCAGCCTGACAGCGGCAGCAGTAAACATGCGCAGTTATTAAAAATACCGTGATATTAGTCACTAAACTACGCCCTTAATGTATCAAAACAGCTAGGCCGTCGAAGCCTAAAAACAAAGCTTCATGATTACTTTATAAACAGTATCAAATATTTATTGATTTCTTTCCAGATCTTTCAGGCAAACCCCCCTATATGAAGTATTGAGACATTTTACAGCTAATTTTCTATTGAGCTTGAAAAGAGGTTAATCGATAGAAGCACACGGGCTTGCCGTAATCGTAGTTTTGATAAACGTCAAATGTTTCTAGAAGTTCTAAGCGATAATAGGCTTTGAGCTTTGATGCGACGCTTGGCGCAATCTTCCCATACGAAACGTAGTAGCCCGGTTTAAGCACGCTGATACGATAGTCCAAATCGCGAAACCCCATCTGATCGTTGATTGCTGAGATGTCGTTGCTAGCAAGTGCCAAGGTATCAGCAAAGTGGCCCATCACTAAAGCTGAATGAGTCGAGTCGGCGGCTACGATCGCGTCAATGTCTTTAGACGTATTGACAAGGGTGAACTTGGCCGTACTGAGGTAAACCGCTATTTGCGACAGGCTGACAATAACTGCGAGTGAGAAAATAGACAAAAATAGAGTTTTGCGCCACGAAGCCCTGATCAAAAAGTGCTCAATGGCTAAGGGCACAGCCAGCGCCACGGGCACGATCCAAATGACAAAATATCTGGGCGCAGCAAAGTTACTGAGGGAAAATGCCAGCAGTATCGAAAGACTCCAGAGCAAAGCGATTTGAAAGACCAGATTAGATCGATAGTCTTTAAGCCGAATTAATGTCGCTAAGGAAATTCCTAAGCAAATGAGCTGTAGTGGAAAAAGCTCAAAGCTGTATTTAAGCGTGCGTAAGGGGCCTTTGACGACAGACAGTAAGCCCTTGTGAGTTTTTCCAGCGACGTTGAAGTCTTCAAAGTAGCTGTGGCTAAGGGCGCTGTTGCCGTGACTAGACAGCTCAAAAAAAATCCCTACGGGTATTGCAAAAATTAATAGCCAAATAGCTGCGCTTTGAAGCCTGCACTTGCTGAGGTAAAGCCGAGCTGCTGGCCAATTCGCTGGCCAACCTGCTGGCCAACCTGCTGGCCAATGTAGCTGCCGATTTGACTGCCGATTTGACTGTAGAAAGACAAGTGTGACCAACATCGGCAGCGCGAACAGGGCGCTTGTTTTGGTGAGCACTGCTAGCGCAAAGAAAATAGCTGAGCTGGCAATTTTGGCTAGTTTTGTAGCGGGGCGATCGCCGCTAATAATCGCTAGCCACAAGCTGATCAAAATCAGCATCAGCATTGGCATTTCTAGCAGGGCAATGCGGCTGTAAACAAATATTGGATAGCTGCTGAGCACGATAAAAGGGGCAATCCAAGCTAGGCCAGACTTAATTTCGCGGCGGGCGATCGCATACACCAGCCCAGCTATTACCCACAGGCAAAGCACCGTCAGCAGCCTAGCCGCCGTTAAGCTAATGCCAAAAATGCTAAACCAGCCCACCTGCAAAATCGGCAGAATCGGCAGGCTAAAAATCGTGTTGTAGCCATCGTCAATGTACCAGCGGCCCGTTTTGAGAAAGGCGATCGCGTTTCTCGACCACCAGCCTTCGTCGGTATAGGCCATTCCTGGCGAGCTAATTGCGCCCACCGGAAAATCTGCCGATAAAAACACCAGCCGCAGCCCAGCCAGCACCAACAAGAGAATAATTAAGCCGGGTAAATATGGATTTATCAGCGCAGATGAAAGACGATTGCCAAAGCGGATGCACCTGAGTAACAAAGCATTTCCTAAGTAAAAAGCTCGGTAAGTTCTAATGTGCAAATTTTAGCAGCGACCCTACAAAAAGGGCGCTTAATCTTACGTAAGTATTGTTTCTTGAAAGGTGCTGATTGCTACTTTGTCATTTGCTGCTATAGGTGGCTAGTAGCTGTTGTAATAGACTGGTGTCCACAGAGCAATCTCCTAACAAAGGAACTCTAGCTCTCAGGGAAAAAGTTCTAGCTCTTAGGGAAAAAGTTCTAGCTCTTAAGGAAAAAGTTTTAGCCCTTAGGGAAAAAGTTCTGGCTCTTAGGGAAAAAGTTTTAGCTCTGAGGGAAAAAGTTTTAGCTCTTAGGGAAAAAGTTTTAGCCCTTAGGGAAATAGTTCTGGCTCTTATTGAAATAGTCTAATCGGCTAATTATGTCAATTTCAGACCCTATGGAGTGCGTCCCACTTTTGCAAAGCCCTCGACCCTCACCCTAAATCCCTCTCCCAAGGGGAGAAGGACTTGAATCTGGCTCCCTTCTCTTCGGGAGAAGGGCTGGGGATGAGGGAGGATGCGCTTATAGAGTACGGCAATATGGCAGCCTCTCCCTGGAGAATAGCCGACTCAAATCACTCCGATCTGATAGGCTGTAG
>JBARVS010000241.1:0-1738 GCA_049646385.1 Phormidesmis sp.
ACAGACTGATGTAGCGCGAGTCGATCGTTCTCAAGCCATCCTTTTGCTCAAGAATAGAGTCGAACCCATCAAAACTCAGCAAATGCCTATCTTTCCGGAGATGCGAAATCAGCGGCTGGTTGCCCTCCGAAGTCTCTAACAGCTCTAGTAGCTCTGCCTCCAGTCCATACACGTCTGGTTTATGGTGAAGCGGCTTCCACAGTATTTTTGAAAAAGGCAGAGCTTGGGTTTGAATGAGCTTAGAAACTAAGGACTTTTTACCAATTCCTTGAACGCCTACGAGAAGAACGCAAGCGTGCGACTCAACCAGTTTTTTCAAGTCGCGAAGCTCGTTGGCTCTGCCGTAAAATTCTGCTACATCTGGAAGCCTTGCGCCAACTGTGGAAACGGTTACTCCGGCCCTATTGCTCTGTTCAGTTTCTCGGCTCAAGGGATTGTTCTCAGTTGCCGTCAACTGTCCAGATTTGATCGCTGCGATTAGTAACTTCTTAAACGACTTTTTTCTAACTTTTTGATTTAGAAGCGCGCCTAAGCTTTTCCATAATCGACCTGATGCATAAGCCTTGAGCGTATTTGGCTTAACGCCCCGCTCTTTTCCGATCTCTTCGTAAGTGATGTCTTTCCATGCTGCTTCAAGCACGACTTCCTCAAGGCTAGAAAGTTCATTGCCTTGCCCTCTACTCTTTTCTTTAACGAGAGCGATCGCCTGTTCAAAATCCATGGCATTCAACGTAGATATGTGACGACGGGTAAGCACCAAAGCGCTCATTTCAGGGTGGCAAGTTAACTATAGGATATATACCTGTCCGTAAAAGTGAATGCTGATGAACTTTTTATGATGAATTTACGGATTTTCCTCAAAAAAGATATTGATTATTGACTTGAAATCCTACAATCGGGTTAGCAATCATTCTTGATAAAGTGAAAAGTTATATACTTTTTCTCATGGAAATACACATCGCCTTGCATGAAACGCTGCGAACGTTCAAGCCAAAGCTGAGCGCCTCTGAGGTCGCTAATCGTGCCAACGTCAGTCCGGCTGCCATATCGCAGTTTAGACGCGGTGAGCGTGATCTAAACGTTCGCAGTCTACAGCGAATTATTAATGCTCTGCCGGAGGATATGAAGCAGCACTTCTTTGGCAGGATGTTTGCGCTGCCAGTTCCGGCAGCGTGGTCTCCTGCTCTAGATCCTACAAGGTTTATGGAACTATCTTCTGCTGTGTCCTTCAGCAATATCGGTCAAGTCTTAGCAGAAGCAGGTAAGAACATGATGTCTGCTGGAGAGGGTGTCTCTGAATCGCTTTGAAACGTAGGGTGCGTGTATTAGCAGCGGACAAATCATTTTTTGGGTAGTGCATTAATGTAAAGGATAGAGGAAAATAAGGCATAGCTGTTGCACCTTCAAAGGAGTCGAGCAGATGAGAGTTGAAATGACCTGCCCTACTTGTGGTTCTCATGAGATATCGAAGAACGGCACAACTAGGCGCGGCAAGCAAAACTATAAATGCCGAGAGTGCAACCGTCAATTCGTAGAAGACCCGCAGTGGAAGCCGAAAGATAAAAACACCTTGGACTTGGTCAATCTGCTGTTGCTAGAGAAGATCGCGTTAGCAGGCATTGCGAGAGCCACGGGCGTTTCAGACAGTTGGCTGCAAGACTACGTGAATGCCTGCTATGCAGCGGTGCCAAAAACGGCAGAGGTGTTGCCTAAGACTAAAGGCAAGCTGAAGGTGCAA
>JBARVS010000242.1:0-10501 GCA_049646385.1 Phormidesmis sp.
GTTCATGGTGTATGTCCTCTAGTTTAGTCTGGTGTTCAAGGCTTCTAGCTGCTGGTTAATCCAGGTCATCGCCGTCGCTTCATCGGTTTCTATCGCCCGTTCTACTCCTGTTTTAGCAATTTCTAGCAGTTGTTTGGACTGCTCCTGTTTTTGGTGATAGGCTTCAACTTTGTTTCTAATCTCTTGTTGAATGGATTTGGGCGCACTCCAAATTTTGAATTGTGCAATATCGCCTGAATAAACTCGAATAATTCCCGATGTTCCTTGTAGATGCTTTTGGCCTTGTAGTTGTCCGGCAATACTGTTGATATAAATTGACAAATATACCGGATCAAGTTTGTCACTTCTTAAAACTGTAACCTCTGTATCTGGCAAAGGGTGACGTTCTAGACCTGTGGATGAGTGGTCATATGGCTCGACCAAATTCGTAGCGATTGATGAACATGCCGATAACCGTATCATGCATCACAACAGATTTGGAAAAGCAAATGGTTTTGCGCGCCAACCGCTTGATTCTGGTTCGCAGCGTTAAGTGCTTGCGTTCGATCTGTTGCGTGTTAGTCGGTAATGTTCTCTGACATGCTGATACACAGGTCTAGAACATTACCGATTTTATCTAAGCGATCATCTCCAAACCAAGAACAGCTGACACATCCTAATTCGTCTGCATCTTCTGAGAACCTACTGAAGCACTTCCTTAAGCTTGTGCTGATTCCAAAGGTCTTGATAGAGGCCGAGTTGGGTGACGAGTTCGGCGTGGGTGCCGGATTGGGCGATGTGGCCTGCGTCCATGACTAGGATGCGATCGCACGAAGCCGCTGCTGACATTTGGTGCGATACAAAAATCACCGTTTTTCGCTGGGTTTCGCTAGAGAGATTATCCAAAATTTGAGTGGCCGTCTGATTGTCTACGCTGGAGAGCGCGTCATCTAGCACTAGAATTGGCGCATCTATTAGCAGGGCGCGGGCTAGGGCTGAGCGCTGACGCTGGCCGCCAGAAAGGGTAATGCCGCGCTCGCCGACTAGGGTTTTGAACTGCTTGGGAAAGGTGAGGATTTCACCGTAGAGCTGGGCTTCTTTGGCGGCGTGTTCTACGTTGGGCTGCTCGGCCATCGGGTTGCCGTAGCGGACGTTGTTTTTAATGGTGGTGCTAAATAGAAAGCTGTCTTGGGGGACGAAGGCGATCGCACCGCGCAGGTCAGCCAGCTCCAGCTGAGTTACGTCATGACCATCTAAAAAAAGCTCGTTGCTGTCAATTTCTAACAGTCGAGGCAGCGCCATGGCCAGCGTAGACTTGCCCGAACCAATCGGGCCAACCACCGCCACCGTTTGACCGGGCTCAATGGTGAAATTGACTTGGTTGAGTGCAGGGCGAGTCGAGCCAGGGTAGGTGAAGGTGAGGTTACGGGCCTGCAGCCGACCAACCGGGTGAGGCAGCGGAATGGCTTTGTGGGTATCGCGGATGGTAGGGCGGGCCTCGAAAATGGCTTCGATGCGATCTAGGCTGACTTCGCCGCGCTGATAGGCGGTGATGGTGAAGCCTAACAGCGCTGTTGGGAAGACAAGCTGCTGAATGAACAGGATAATGGCGACAAAGTCCCCGGCTGTAAGCGACCCGGCAATAATGGCCTGTGAGCCAATCGCAAGGGCAATCACTAGGCTGAGGCTAGCAAATCCGCCTAGCAGTGGAAACAGAATGTTGCGCGTTTTGGCTAGGGCAAGATTAGCGCTAAGGAGCGTTTGGTTGCGCTCGGTGAAAGCCCGACGCTCGTTTTCTTCTTGGGCGTAGATTTTGACGAGGGAAATGCCGCCCATGTCCTCTTGGATCAAATCGCTTAAGGCGGAGATTTTTTCTTGAACGTCGAGCTGCTGCTTGCGGAGGCGATCGCCAAAAATAGCCACCACCGCAAACATGAAGGGATACACCGCCAGCGAAAAGAAGGCAACGCTGCCATTGAGCCCTACCATAGCGGGCACAATCATGATGTAGGCAAACAGCGTATTGGCCATGCTCAGCACCGCAAACCCCAGCAGGCGACGAATATTGTCAACATCGCTAGTAGCCCGATTAATCAGATCGCCAATGGTATTACGGGCAAAATAGGCGGGCTCCAAGGTCAGCAGATGCTCAAAAATACGCTGCTTAAGATCAAACTCAACCTTGCGACCTGCGCCAAATAAAAAGATCCGTGAGGCCATGCGGATAAACCACATAATGCAGGCCAGTACCAGCACTAAGACCACAGAACGGATGATTTGCGTCAAAGTAAAGGCGACGGTTAGCTCATCAACAATTTTGCCAATGGTCAGCGGAATGGTGACCCCAATGGCGTTGACGACTAGCAGCGCGACTAAGCCCAGCGCGACCTCTTTCCAGTGTGGCCTGAGGTAGGAGGCTAGCCGGACAAATTTAGAAGATTGGGCCATAGGGCAGGGCGATTTTGCTGTTTTTTTAAGACGTGGACGATATCTAGGATAGCGTTTAACTTTGCTAGAGCCGCTGATCTAGGATTTGCCGCAGGCGACTTCGAGCGACCTACCGCTTTTGGTACGCCTTGCCTATTAGCTATAAAACTAACCGCAAAATTTCGATATCAAATTTCGATATTAGAGTTCCAGCCAAAGTTGAAGTTGGGTAGCCAGCCTCTCAAAAAGTAGTACAGCGAAGTTAATAGCTCGTCCCAGTATCGAGAGGTGAGCTGTAGGGCATCTGCGCTGGGCAAAAGACCCGGTAGCTGTTCGAGCAGGTCATTGCTTCTATATCCCGGCGTATAAAAATCGGTGGGCTTAGCAATCACCTCTAAATTCATTCGCTCAAACGTGAGTGCTGTTCGCGACATCACAATAGCTGGGGCAACAACGACAACGCGAGGATCGTTTTGGGTGCCCTGATCGCGCCTGACATCTCTAGGGGCGATCGCCCGACTATTTTCTAAAACATCTTCTACTTCAAGCGCCGTACCCCTAATATCAAGGCCCGTATCCGGAGTTCTGATATTTCCAGAAGGAACGCCGTTTCTCGTTAAAATATCTCGAATAACACCATTTTGTCGGCTATTCTCTCTATCGTTTCCGGCAGTCACAATAACCGTTGGGTTTGCGCCTTGATTGAATGCCTGATTGAAAAGCGATGCAGCATAAATTAGCCGAGGTGCGAGCGTGGTGTTAGTGGCAACATCTGGGGCGGCTTCTGGCAGTTCAATATCGTCTCTATCGCCGACCACAACAATAGCCGCTGCTCGACCCAGATTCCCTTGGGTCGGGATGGTACCAGCGGGGCAAACGTCGCCACAAAGCTCAGCTTGATCTTGATAGGCTTGAATCACTGACTTTTCAGCATCGCCGACCAGCAGCTGAGCCAAAAGTGGAATGCTACAGACAATGAGGATAGTGAGCGCTATGGCAACGGGCGTTCCTCTCACTTTTGCGGTGCCTTGCGTAAGCGCTCCCCCCAGCAGAATGACGGATGCCCCAATAGGGGTCAATGGAAACGAAAGGATCTGCCAAATGGCGCGCACGGTGCTGCTGTCAGAATCAACGACAGAGAGCACGATTAGCACAATCAGCACAAAGCCACCAAACCATGCTAGGTAGGGCCTTGGGATAATTTTGGTAAGGACATACCAGAGGAGGTATCCGACTGAGGCCCATAGCAGCACACGGGTGAGCAATACCAGCATTTCTGTTTCCCTTCACGTTTAAAAGACTGCATTAGGTTGTTTGCACGGTGGCTTTTGGACGGGGCTTTTGCACGGTGCCTAACAGCAGTGATAACAGCAGTCGGGTTCATTTAACCACTTTTGTTGAAAAGTTAGGCAGGTTCAGCGGACTTCGTCTAAGAAAAAGGCAAAAAAAACGGAAGCTTCAGGTAAAGAGCTTCCGTTATGTAGACCTGCTTTGGCCTTTATAAAGAGCATGGCAGCGTCTTTAATGCGTTCTATACCAGCTTGAGGTTGGGATACTCAGCAATGAGTTCATCGGCGGTAAGGGTTTCGCCGGAGACCTGCGGTGTCCAAAGTACCTCGACGGCGACGAGCTGCTCGCTGGAGATAGCACCAATTTGGTTGAGAGCCGAACGAACGTCCTCGGTGCTATTGACCGCAGGGAGCTTAAGCTTGCCCTGACTGGCTACCAACAGGGTGGCTACGATATATTCGCCGGGAGCGTCTGGCAGCGCAAGGTCACCGCTGCTATTAAGCGCAGCTTTGGCCTTGGCCTGGGAAATTTGAGCATTGACGTTAGAAAGCGTTTCGCCTGTGAACTTGCTGCGCTCGGCGATCGCCAGCTGATTAAACGCTTGCTCTGCGGCGTTCAGACGGGTTTGGTCAGATTCAGCATCGGCGTAGGCCCAGTATTCGGGATTGCGCAGCAGCGATAGGGTGGTTTCTTGAAGAACCTTGGTTAGCCCTTCTGAGGTGCCTGTATCGGCAGTGCTAGCAATGCGGTTGAGGTTGACCTGTAGGTCGCGAGCCTGGGCTAACAGACCCACTTGGAGCCTAGCGACTGATACGGTGGGATTTGCGTCGCTATAGCCGCCCGCGCTATCACCACCGACGCCTGCGTTGCGGAAGCTACGGATGAGGAAGTTGGCGATCGCGATCGCAATGAAAATGCCGAGTATGCCGCCGCCGCCACCGAAGCCAACGAACGGCAGAAGGAATGGAAAACCGAAGCCACCACCGGGATAGTAGCCGCCACCGTACCCACCGCCATAACCAGAAGGCCCGCGCGCGCTAGGCGAAGAATAGGTTCGGCTAGGTGCCCGGAAGCTGCCGCCGCCAATGCGACCACCGCCGCGAGCGGCCAGTGCGCCATCTGCCTGTGAAAAGATCAGCAGGGCTGCTAGGCCGAAGACGAAGCAGGTCTTGAGCAAGGGCTTAAGTTTGAGACTGGAGACAAGACGGGCTCCATAAGTTTTTAGGTGAGTTTTCATGCTTTCAACCATGGTTGATTTTCGGATTGATTTTTTTGGGGTTATCCTTGTGCGTTGTGTTCACTGTAGCGCTTTTCTACTGTGTGGCTATCGGGTAAATGCTCTACCGAAAGGACGGGATTGCCGCCCTATGATTCCTCTAGCCACCGCCTACGATAGTGACGATTTCTAGCCGATCATTTGCCTGGAGCTGAGTTGTTGCCCACAGAGGACGCGCTAAAATTTCGCCGTTGTACTCAACTGCGATGAGCTTAGGATTGAGGCCCACCTGTACCAAAAAGTCAGGCAGAAGCGTTTTTGCTAAGCAGGTTTTAGAGTCACCGTTAACCTGAAGCTCAATGATGTTTGACGAGTTATCCATGCAGATTATTTTATCTGGGTTTTGTCTGGGTAAGGAGCGCTGACTGGGGTTATTTGCTGGGTTTGCCGGACGAGCGATCGCGCTACTTCAGTGGGGCTCTCAGCCTGCATGAGGGCTCTGACAACGGCGACTCGGGTTGCCCCGGCTGCTAGGGTTGGGCCAAGGTTGTCGGCATTAAGCCCGCCGATGGTGAACCAGGGCATTGTGGCATGTTGCGCGGCGTAGCGTACGTATTCATTGCCAGCGGCGGCTTTACCGAGCTTAGTCGGCGTTTCATGCACTGGGCCAACGCCAATATAGTCAGCCTGTTCGTCTAGGGCTCGCTGAAGCTCTGTAGGATTGGTGGTTGATCGACCGACGATTTTATCGGGGCCAAGCATATGGCGGGCGATGTCCATGGGCAGATCGTGCTGGCCTAAGTGTACGCCGTCTGCATCGGCGGCGGCGGCGATGTCTATGCGGTCGTTGACAATAAATAGGGCACCGTATTGGTGACAGAGCGATCGCAGCTGCCTAGCTACTTTCAAGCGCTCCTCATCGGTGGCCGTTTTTTCGCGGTACTGCACGATTGCAATGCCGCCTTTAAGCGCTGCTTCAACTACGCCCAGCCATTCTGCGGCAGATAAACCGGGCACTGGCGCTGTGACTAAGTACGTTCGCGCATTGGCTAGCTGCTGCTGTCGCTGCTGAGAAACGGAGACCGTGGCCGTCTTCACAGCCGTTTCTAATAGCGGCCCCACAATTTGGCTATCGAGAGTGTACATTTCGTAGCGCATTTGCTTGCAGGCGGCGGCCATTTCTGGGCTGTGAAGCTTGCTGTATTCTTCGAGCGATCGCAGCGCCTCTTGAGTACGGCCAAAGTTAGCCTGAAGGACTTCTACTAGGCTGCTGCGGGTTAACTCTTGAGGATGCGTGAGCGCCGTACCCAAATCCCCCGGCGTATCGCGAGCGAGCCGAATATTGGGCGTATGCCAGCGGGCAACTTCTTGGCGCAAATGCTTAAGCTGAGCAGTCGTGGCTTCGTCATTCAAGCCAAAGCGACACCACTCTTCGACCACCCGCATACCTTCTCGGGCTCTATCTAGGTTGGCATCTAGGATGCGGAAGAGCGAATGTTGATCGGGCTGGTCGGACGTATCAAATATTGGAAGAGAGTCATTCATTTCAATGACAGTTTATGAATTGGACTAGGGAAGACTTTATATGTGAAAAGCTTGATGAGTAGAGAGCTTTTGGTTGAGGTAGTGAGATGATAGCGGCGTGGCTGTGAGGGTTTTACGGAGATAGCTGGCTGTTGGGGTTAGAAAAACGACAGTAAACGTCCGGTGGCCGTCAAAGGTAGGAAGCTCCTAAAAAGCGCCTAGAGACTTGACAACGTTAGTCTTAAGGTCGCATATTTCAAAAAGCAAGTACAGTGCCAATTTTCCTTTGCGTCTAAATTTTACTGACGCGCTTTCGGTCGATCTTTTTCAGGGTTTATTCGTTACAGCGAGAGCGATTTGTATGCTGGGTAAATGTATATTTGCAAGAAATTCTTTTAGAGTAGGGGTTTTTGGAGTAGGGGCTAAAACGGGTGCGATCGCCGCTAGCGCACTGGCGTTAGGAATCGCAGCCGGGGCCGCTCAAGCTCAGACTAACGTTTCCGTTAGAGCCCAATCTACAGCTGCTCAATCTACAGCTATAGATAGCTCTCAAGTAATTGCCTCAGGCACTACAGCCGACTATCAAACGCTGTATGTAAATCCAACCTCTGGCAGCGATCGCGCTGGCGGCGTGGCCGATCAGCCGCTGCAAACGGTGACTCGGGCACTGGAGCTAGCTGCCCCTAATACGGTGATTGTACTGGCCCCAGGGCGCTACACCCAGTCATCCGGCGAGGTGTTTCCACTCAGGCTAAAAACAGGGGTGACTATTCAAGGCTCACCGGGAATGAACAATCGCGATGCGGTGATTGAAGGGGGCGGCAACTTTGAGAGCCCAATGCGGCAGCAGCAAAACGCGGCCATTATCGCTGCTGACCGAGCGGGTATTGCGCAAGTTGCCGTTTCAAACCCGGATGGCTACGGCGTATGGGTAGAATCGGCTAGTCCTGTCATATTAGAGAGCGCGTTTGTCGGCAACCGCCAAACCGGTATTTATGTCACAGATGGCTCACCTCGGGTGCAGGACAGCTACTTTTCAGATAATCAGGTCGCAGGGCTGATCGTTTTTGGCGTTTCGAGTGCCAATATTCAAAGCAATACGTTTGAAAAAACGGGCGACGCTATTCGCGTAATGGATGGCGCAACCCCGGAGATTGTAGGCAACCGCATGACTAACAACGAAGCGGGCTTAGTCTTAATCGGCAATTCTCATCCTGTGCTACGTGACAACGAAATTGTGGGCAATCGTCGGAATGATGTGGTGGAGGTTGCCAGTGGCACCGAAGATATCATTTCGTCAGCGGACTTAAGTGCTAATGAAGCCAGTGCCGATGAAGCCAGTGTTGATGAAGCCAGTGCCGATGTTTCGATTGATCGCCAGCCGTCTTCGTTACCGCTAGCTCAGCTAATCGATAGCCGATCGGCTGTGAATGAGCAACCATTAACTAATCGGCCAGTCGGGGCTCAATCGGCTATAGGTGGAGGCGATGAATTTCTCAGGAATGGGCCAGAAGCGGGTGCCCCTGGTTCGGCGCTTGCAGCGCTGCGTTCGGGCTTAGCTGCTGAGTCGGCTGAGGTCGCGCTAGGCCCCCGAGCTGTGACTGGAAGAAATCCGGGTTCTTCAGTCTTACGGCCAAGCCGTACACCTTCTCGGCGTGAGGATGACACTGAGCGATCGCCCGAGCGCGATGCTGAGCCATTCATTAACCCAGCGCCTGTGATAAACAACAACCGTTTGTCTGTGCCTAACAGCAGCATTCCGGTGGGTAGCGGCTCTAGCACTACCGTATTTGCGCCGCCCCGAGGTGGCGTAGGTGGGCCACCTGCACCGCCATCGCGGGCACAGGCTTTGGGTCTTTACTATCGAGTATTTGTAGAAGCTTCGGATCCTTTTATGCAGGATGAGGTAAAGGAAATCGTGCCAGATGCGTTTCGCACTCAGTTTGAGGGGCGTATGGTCATGCAGGTGGGTGCTTTCCCCACTGAAGATGAGGCAGAGGACAGAAAGCAGCTGCTAGAAGATCACGACTTGGACGTTCGAGTGGAATATATCCGCTAGAAAATAATTCCAAGATCGAGGTTTTTGAGATCGGCTATAAGCAAAGATGATAGCTCTGTGCTAGAGGAAGATTCTATGAGGGGATCGTTACTTTTAGAAAGCGTGGCTAGGACAATCTGGCGATCGCTCAACGGTGCGATCGCCCTTGCTAACGGCAGGTCTTCTAAGATGCTGGCTAGTTCGGCTGATTTGTCTAGGATGAGCGATCGCCCAGGGCCGCTAGCGATATATCCCCAGGGCAAAGCGCTCACCTGCTGCTGAGCCAAATAGTGAGGAAACTGCTGTACTTGAAAAGGCTTGAGTGATATTAGAAGCGTTTCTAGCTTGGCCGTGGCCGTTCGAGCAATGAGCTGATAGGGCGTTGCCGTCAGTGAGATATTAGCGATTGGCCAATTAAGAGAGAACTGCCCTACAAACTGACCCCGGCGGGTAAAGCACTCCAAAGAGGTTTTAAAAGACTGTTGCAACCTCCTTATTCGCAGCCAATAGCGAGAACTAATGGCGACAGCTTGAACAGTCTCAGCTTGAGGAACGGTAAAAAGAGATCGCTTGAAAGCTTTGGCTTGACCTGTAGCTATCTTTGAAAGCGAATAAAACTGGCCTTGAATTAGCCCTTTACTTAGTCCTTTACTTTGTGTGGAAAGCTCCCGTGACAGCGCAATGAGCCATTTACCTTGGGGATCTACGGCAATCGACATATTGCTTTTGAACTGCGCGATCGGCACCAGCTCTGCTGTGGGCAAAAGCAAGTGAAAAGACTTTGCGGTAACAATGCCGCAGCCTTGAGGCAGAGATATTAGTTGTTCTATCGGTTCAACAATATCTGCTGTAGAAATAGTCGTGAGCGATTGTTGAATAGAAAGACTAGGTACTGGCACAGAGATAGGCGCAGCGAGTGGGAATTGATACAGGCTAGAAAGCTGCTGAAGAGCGTCATGCATTGCTGAGGCGCTGCTGAAACGCTGGTTAGGCTGCTTATGCAAAGCGGTGAAAAGGAGCTTTCTAGCGGTGGGCGTGAGAGAGCCGGGTAGATGAACGGGCTGGGTTTGGTGGGCCTTGCGAAGAGTTTCAGGACTGCCGGAGAAGGGGCGATCGCCTAGCAGCAGCTCATAGAGCATGACGCCGACTGAATAAAGGTCAGAAGCATATGAAGATTGACCGTTAAATCGTTCGGGCGCAGCATAAGTAGGAGAGCCAATTTCTTGACGTGAGCGATTGGGAAATTCAACAAACCGAGCGCTACCAAAATCACCAATTTTGGCCATAAGACGAGGAGCCGTCCAATTAGAAGCAACCCTTAGGGGCTCGGCCTTTCGCCCGCTTAACGCAGCATCAAACGACATAATCCGATAAGTCAACAGCACATTTTCCGGCTTTAAATCACCGTGAATAATGTTGTGGCTATGAAGGTAGGCAAGACCCTGAAGAATATCAGAAATTAGAGATTTGGCTGTTAAAAAAGACAGCCCCGACCCCATACCTTCTTGATCTATAACATTCCGCAAAGTGCCACCTTCACAATAGTCCAACACAAACTCATAGCCTGTATCAGTTTGGCCAATAGCATGACAGCCGACTAAGTTGGGATGGCCTGCCCGAGAGCTAACCTGAGAACTGCCCCGAGAACTGCCCCGAGAACTGTGCCCAGAACTGTGCCCAGAACTCAACGATGGCTGAGCTGGCGAACTCAGTTCAGCTAAAACAAAAGGCTCTTGCGTAGCGCAATCAGGCGCATGGCGGGTTTGCTTAATCGCGACTAGCTGCCCTGTGCGACGATGAACAGCGCAATACACCTGTGCAAACTGACCTTGACCCACTAGCTCAATCAGGCGATAGTCTGAAATTAAAGCAGCTTCCGCCTTCGGCATCAGCTCTAATAAAGCGGTACGGAAGGATCGATTTTGCGACTATAGGCGTCAATGCCACCTGCCAAATTTTTGACATTAGTAAAGCCTTGATCGGTTAACCACTGACACATCTGGGCCGAGCGCATACCCAAATGACAC
>JBARVS010000243.1:0-3035 GCA_049646385.1 Phormidesmis sp.
TAGCTTTTTTTGAATATTTTGAAGTACATCTTCCGAAATCTTGCCTTCAAAATATTGCTCAGACGCATCGTTTAGCCAGATCTGACGCTCTTGTATGGTCAAATCGTCAGGCGAAGGAACAGAGTCCTCTGACAAATAGCCTTGCTTGCTCATTTCGTACAACATAACTTTGGTGCCAAAGCAATAATTATAGCGAGTATTCGGCACCTGCTGGATCTACGCCTCAGTCTGATCCATCCCAAAGCGGTTGATGCCCGCTACACCCATACTGTCAAGGTTTTGCTGACAAAACCAACGTTAGACCACAGCTCTAATGCAGAGCTAGACGAGCTGCTCTTAAATCTGACAATCAAAAGCGAGCCCACGCCAGTACGTCAAATCCTAGAGCGCTACGCTGCTGAAGAATTTCCCGGCTGGACGATGCGTGATTGGCGGCCTACTAAAGACGTATTCGATAAAGACAAACCGCTCTAAGACAACCACTAGCTGGGCAGGCACTTGCTCCAGCTCAGCCCCTCGATACATTTTCAAATCTAAAACTAGAAATTAGAAAAGCCATGACTCAAACAATGCAAGAAATGACTGCGCTGCTCAATCGGATTGCGATCAGCTTAAAAACCACAGCACAACCGCCCGTATCAGAAGGCTTCTTTAGCTATGGTCAGAACGTTACTGCAATTTGACTAAGGGCAACGGCGAAGGCGGGTACACACTCGACGATGGTAATGCGTTCACCCAAAAGCCTATCTTTCGACTTGCGCTGGAAAAGGTAAGAGCTGCTGTTGGTGAATAGCGGTTGAAAGTGCTGCTGGTTACCTGCTCCGATTGCAGAGATCTGCCAGCAGCTCCTTCCCTTTTAAGGAGTATTTTTCAGCATAATCTGCCGAATCTGCTTAAGCACTTGCAGAATGTTATAGAGCTGATTTCGACGAGGAATCAAAAGAGAGAAGACATCAGAGAGGTCGTACTGAGGAAGCCCTTGAACAAGCATTTTGATAAACATGAACTCATCGCCATTGGTAATCAGTCCATAGACCGGCACCTCTGGGTTGGGATTCGCCATCATGTACGCCATCGCTTGAGGCAGCGCAATTGAGAAGGCAATGGTTGATTTTGATTCAATCACTAAAGCCCAGAACTGTTGCTGGACGATGAGCGTATCAATTCGCCCTCGCAAAACTTCGTCTCGATCTTTTAGTTCAATTTCTAGACTGGGTTCTGTAGATACGAAGAATGGCTCGTCATATAAGCCAGCTAGGGTGAGTAGAGGAGAAGTCAGAAGTTGATTGATGGTGCCTTCAGCAAGAGTGCCCTGGTTCCTGTGGCGGTCGAATCGCGCTTTAATCTGATCGAGCGCGTCTGTTTCTGTAGAAGTTAGCGCCGGTAGATTATTTGACCACTCTGAGAAGAACTGATCATCTTGACTGGATATGACACCAAACCGCTGCTGCAAGTCAGCCATCGTGACGATGTTCTTTGAAATAGCTAATTGCTGAGCCATGTTTGGGTTCTGTGCAGCGGACTCTTCTATTATACGTGCTACCGCTCCGCGCCTTTGCTTTTCAGGCGCACCTGTGTTCGAGTGCCCTGCTGCTGCGCTGCCCTAACGACCATCGAAACGTAGTTATAAGCAGGCGTACTACCCTCATCGCGATAGAGCTTCTGCGCTTTAGGACTATTCTTTGCCAGCAGTGAGATCGCCTGCTTCCGCGAGAGTCCATCGGCGATCGCTCTTTTTGCAATAAGGAGATCGCGCTGTGGCCCAGGCGGTTCGTCGATGCCTGCACTATAGCGCTCCCATTTAGAGGGCCGCTGTTTCGGTGGAGCAAGCGCTGCGGCTGTATTTCCAGGCGAAGGAGCCGTCTCTGGATCGACGGTCACCGCCTGCGCTTTCTTCGATGGTTGCCAGCCTCGCGATTGAGCAAGATCCCAAGCAGCGGCATAGACTGCCTGCGAATCGCAGCCACCGTGACACTTGTATTGCCCGGTACTTTCGTTGATGTGCAGGCTATTGCCGCTATGCCCTTCACCGCCATGCTCAGGGCACTGCACCTGAAGCCAGCCATTTGAGGAGTGCTGGTCACCGTTTAGGTATTGGGAAAAGTTGCGAATATCCCACGCATTATCAGCCGCTAGCGTAGGCATAGCGGTTGTCCCTTGGCGCTGGCTGCTAGCTGGTTGCGTTTGCGACTGCCAGCGAGCAGCATCCCACGGCGGTAGCTGCGAATCTATTGTTTCCAATGCTGCCTTTTCAGCAGGTGCTACATGCCGAAGCGTCACAGGCGAGAACACCAGCTCCTCATCTTGTACTCGCACATGATCGAATCCTGGCAGGCGCATGAGCCGCGAGCTATTGCGAATGGCCGGATCTGAATCCATTGTCTGGATGAGCCGCTCCTGCAACTGTGTCCACTGGCTCAAGTCTTTCAGCGGACTCGCCAGCGGGCTGTAGCAGTGAATGGACTTATGCGTTTCCATAATGACACCTACCGGTAGACCGGATGTGCGCACCTGCTGTAGCTGCTCTGCTTTCGTTTTGTTGTCGCTCTCCCAAAACAAAGATCGCGCTTGGGTGATTTCTTTATCTCGCTCTCCACCTGGGTTCACGACAAAGTAGATGCCGCGTCCTTGCTGGTTGAGTTCTAACAGTTGGGCGAGGCCGTCTGCATAAACAGCAGGTTCTTTGTCTTTTCTAATATGCGTGAACTCCCAAGAGCCGACCGTCAAGTAGCCGCGCCGGGTACTTGGAATCAGTCGCTTTTTCCCATTTTCTTCAGCTTCAAACTTGAGCCTTTGCCTGAGCGCCAGCTCGTCCGATAGGTGCTTTGGTAGGAGCGCCCTCACGTACAGGCGATCGCCCGGTTCATACCCCAGAGCGCTGGCAAAGGCATTGAGCTGTTCTGCTAGCGAAGCATTGGGTGCAGGTGGCTGAAGCACCAGCGGTTGATGAGGTGATCGCCCTGCGACATCATCAGTCGTATCCTGGGAAATTGGCTGCTCCTTCAGCTCTTTTAACTCTGAGGCGGCTGGCTGGG
>JBARVS010000244.1:0-4075 GCA_049646385.1 Phormidesmis sp.
TAATTAACTGGTTTGATGGCGTACCGATAGCTAAAACAAGAACCTCGCGATTCAAAGCTTTAGAGGCAGCCTAGCAGGAAAAAGATTGATTGGCCAACAGTGTCCCACCGTTTTTGACACATATGCCTATGTACAGAATTGAAAACTTTTGGGTCGCTAAGGCTGTATTCCTTTGCTCTCGTCGTCAGCTTCACAGTTCAGGGTTGATAGTTTCCCCTTAGCTAAACGTTTCTTGGCTAAGGGGGATTTTTTTTAAGGGCGATTAAGCAGTCACTAGCTCAGCGGGTAAACGCTTGAAGGCCAAGCGCTCGTTTTCAACATCGACGAAGATGGTGTCGCCGTCAGTGAATTCGCCGCGCAAAATAGACTTGGCAATTTGGGTTTCTACTTCGCGTTGGATAGCCCTTTTGAGCGGGCGAGCGCCGTAGGTAGGGTCGTAGCCAACGTCGGCGAGGAAGTCGAGGGCGTCGTCGGATAGCTTGAGCGACATTTTGCGCTCGGCCAAACGGCCCTCTAAACGCTGGATTTGGATTTTGACGATATCGCGGAGCTGAGATTTCTGAAGGGCATGGAAGATGATAATTTCATCAATGCGGTTGAGAAACTCGGGGCGGAAGGTTGAGCGCAGCGCGTCAGTAACGCGGGCGTTCATTTCGTCGTAGCGGGTATCGTCTCCAGCAATGTCGAGGATGTATTGAGAGCCGATGTTGCTGGTCATGATGATGATGGTGTTGGTAAAGTCCACCGTGCGACCCTGGGAGTCGGTGATGCGACCGTCGTCTAGCACCTGTAATAGGATGTTGAAAACATCGGGGTGGGCTTTTTCAATTTCATCAAACAAGATGACTGAGAAGGGACGGCGACGGACGGCTTCGGTGAGCTGACCGCCTTCGTCGTAGCCAACGTAGCCGGGAGGGGCTCCGACTAAGCGTGAGACGGAGTGCTTCTCCATATATTCGGACATGTCGATGCGGACGATCGCATCTTTAGTATCGAATAGGTAGCTGGCCAAGGCTTTGCCGAGTTCAGTTTTACCGACACCTGTGGGGCCAAGGAAAATGAAGCTGGCCATGGGACGGTCGGGATCGGCGAGTCCGGCGCGCGATCGCTGAATAGAATCTGCTACCGCCGTCACCGCTTCGTCTTGACCAATCACCCGTCTGTGCAGCTCTTCATCTAAGTTCAACAGCTTCTCCATTTCAGAGGCCACGAGCTTGTTGAGCGGAATGCCCGTCCATTTAGAGATGATTTCAGCAATATCAGCTTCGGTGACTTCTTCGCGCAAGAGGGTTTTGCCACTTACCTGAGTCTCGCTAAGTGCGGCCTCTGCGTCGGCCAGCTTTTTCTGTAGCTCTGGCAGCTTACCAAACTTAAGCTCGGCGGCTGTGTTGAGATCTACATCGCGCTCGGCCTGTTGAATTTCAACATTCACCCGATCAATTTCTTCTTTGATGGTTTGAATGCTGCCAATGGTGTCTTTTTCAGACTGCCACTGAGCGCTGAGTTCGGCCTGTTCTTCTTTAAGATCAGCCATCTCTCTTTCAATGCGATCCAATCTTTCTACCGAAGCAGGATCGCTCTCTTTTTGCAGCGACAGCCGCTCCATTTCCATTTGAAGAATGCGGCGGTCTATCTCATCTAGCTCTTCGGGCTTGGAGGTAATCTCCATTTTGAGCTTGGCGGCGGCTTCGTCTACAAGGTCAATAGCTTTGTCAGGCAGAAATCTGTCGCTAATATATCGAGTAGACAAGCTTGCTGCTGCCACCAAAGCGCTGTCTGCAATTTTTACACCGTGGTGAACTTCATAGCGTTCTTTCAGCCCACGCAAAATGGAAACCGTATCTGCAACAGAAGGCTGATCGACATATACCTGCTGGAAACGGCGCTCTAGGGCCGCGTCTTTCTCAATATGCTTACGATACTCATCTAACGTTGTTGCCCCAATGCATCGCAGCTCACCCCGCGCTAACATAGGCTTAAGCAGGTTGCCCGCATCCATCGCGCCCTGGCTTGCGCCCGCGCCAACAACAGTATGAATCTCGTCAATAAATAGAACAATCTGACCGCTAGATTCGGTGACTTCTTTGAGCACCGCTTTTAGCCGCTCCTCAAATTCGCCGCGATATTTGGCACCCGCAATCAGCGCCCCCATATCTAACGAGATCAGGGTGCGATCTTGTAAAGACTGCGGCACGTCGCCTCTGACAATGCGCTGGGCCAAGCCTTCGGCGATCGCAGTTTTACCCACGCCCGGTTCACCAATCAGCACCGGATTATTCTTGGTACGGCGCGAGAGAATTTGAATCGTGCGACGGATTTCGTCATCGCGGCCAATCACCGGATCTAGCCGACCTTCACGGGCATAGGCAGTGAGGTCACGACCGTATTTTTCAAGCGCTTCGTATTTGCCTTCTGGATTTTGATCGGTCACTTTTTGGTTGCCTCTAATCTGCTCAATGGCCTGCTTTAATTGTTTTTCGCTCACGTCAAAGGCTTTGAATAAGTCCTGACCAAAGCGCTTGTCTTGGGCATAGCCCAGCACTAAATGTTCAATCGAAATAAAGTCGTCTTCAAAATTTTTACGATAGCCGTCAGCGCGATCTAACAGGGTGTTGAGGCTGCTGCCTAAGTAAACGGAGTCGCTGCTGCTGACTTTGGGCTGTTTGTTGATAAAGGCGGTGGTGCGATCGCGCAGTTCATCAATCGGCATTCCCACCTTTTGAAAAATGCTAGCGGCCAAGCCTTCTTGCTCTAACAGCGCCTGCATTAAATGCTCAGGCTCTAGCTGCTGCTGCTTGGCGGCCTTAACGATATCTGGAGTGCGGGCGATCGCGCTCCAAGCCTTTTCTGTGAACTTATTCGGATCATTGGGCTGCATGTGTCCCGCCTCCTTCAACGATTTACGCTTTTCATATATCTATTGTAAGGAAGCTACGACAATTCTCCATTCGGTGTTTACGGCCTCAGCAGGTAGGTATAGCCGCCCTATCGCCAAAGCAAAAAATTAGACCGCCAAGGAACCCCGCTGCTGAGCACAGCGTCTTCCAAAAAAGCAATACAGGCATTTGGGAGCTTGCATACTTATGGTGTTAGGCAATGTACTCAACACCACCGTCAGCGCTCAAAGGCGGCGCTATCGAAAGCCGGGTGTTTTAGCGGGCTATCTCAAGCAAAGCGCCATTGGCCTAACTGCATTTTTAGTTGCGGCGCTGCTGCTCAATCAAATGATTCCTAGCGCCCCGATTCCTGCTAACGTCGTTTTTATTGGGCCAAAGTACGACTATTACCAGGCTCATAAAGACGAGTACAACGCCTTATTTTTTGGCTCTAGCCGGATCTATAGCCAGGTAGTGCCTGAGGTGTTTGATGCGATCGCCCAATCAAAAGGCGCTGACATAAACAGCTACAACTTCGGCATTCCAGCCATGCGAGCGATTGACAGCGCCGTGCTGCTAGAAGAAGTGCTAGCAACCCCACCGAAAAATCTGAAGTGGGTCTTTTTTGAATCGATTTTAGACAAGGGCTACGAGCCGATTCCTAACGCGCGAACTCAGCGGGCGATGTATTGGCACACCTGGAAAAATACGCGCACGGCGGCTCAATACGTGCTGAACTCAGACGAGTCTTTACCGAGTAAGGCCGTGCTGCTTTTCAGCCATCTGCTGCCCTTCACCTATCAGCAGCTCAACGTGGGCAGGCTGTTTAATCAGCTGCTGCCGAGCGACTTTTCAGCAGAGGAAAAGCAGGTTGCCGCTGAGTTTACGGCGACAGAAGGCTACTACGCGCTGCAAGATCAGTCAGATCCCAAGCGGCAGGATTTTTTACACAATCAGGCGGCTTACGCCGAGCAAGTCTCTGCCCTGAAGCAGGTACAGTCTGAGCCCGTGTCAGATCCTTATTTGAGCGCTAATAAGCAGCAGTTGTTAAAGCAAATTACTCAAGCCGTTCGAGCGGCTGGGGCTGAGCCGATTTTTGTAGAGCCGCCTTCATTGCATTTAGAGAACGACTTTCAGGCAGCTCAGCAGCTAGGGACGATTGACACCTTGCTCTCTTATAAAAATCCCGCTCGGTTTCC
>JBARVS010000245.1:0-5460 GCA_049646385.1 Phormidesmis sp.
ATGACGATCAGCTATTGCCCAACATGGCTAACTTGACTTTAACAGCCTTAAGAAACGCTACGTTGCCGCCCCCTGTTGCGGCGCTTTCGGGTATAGAGGTGATTAATCAAGCGGGTAAGGCGATCGCTACTCGTCTACCGCCTACCTTGCCAAAGGGAGCGCATTTCTTTTTAGAAGAGATTGATCCCGATGAGTCTTTTTTATCTAAACAAACGTTAGTGGTTGAAAGAGCGCTTTTGCTCAGTTTGGGTGGATACGACGAATCGTTTCGATCGCGTGAGCATACGGAGCTATTTTTACGATTGAATCCGGTTTGCTCTTTGATGGGGCTGGCGGCTGTGACCTATCGGCTGATTGGCCATGAGGGTGAGCGGCTGTCGCGATCGCCCGCCCTGCGTCAGGTAGATTTTGATCGGCTCATTGCCAAGCATCGCCCTTTATTTGAAGCGCATCCTAAGCAATTCGCCAAGTTTGTGTACGATCATGCTCAAACATCGGCGCGGCTGGGGCAAAAGAAATCGGCCTATAAAGCACTTGCCTGGGCCTATAAAATACATCCGCTGTACAGTTCATGGCTGACGCTCAGATCGCTTAAGTGGCAGTTGAGCGAGCGTTTTGTTCCTACGAGATAGTGCCCCAAATCATGCCTATGAAACTTAAGCTCCCTGTTGGGGTGAGCCGCGCGCTCAAAGCGACTGCCTTTTGGCGAGAGAATCGGTTGATCTTGCGAGAGCTTAAAAACTTTCGCATGGTAGCTATTTTGGCGGTTGTGTTTGCGCTGATAGCCGCCTTTTTTGAAGGCATTACGGTTGGGTTTATCGCGTCGTTTTTGCAGGGGCTGACCAATCCTGAAGAGCCTGCGATTCGCTCAGGCTGGGCCTGGTTTAACCAATGGATTTTAGCCACAGAAGCGTCGGCTACCGAGCGGATCTATCGGCTCTCAACCCTGCTGCTCATTGGCGTTTGGGTTCGAGCAATCTTCGACTATTGGGGCAGCGTCTATTCTAGAAAAGCGTCTTTAAGCCTGGTGGACTGCCTGCGCCGCAAAATCTTCGATCAGCTTAAAAGCTTTAGCCTCAGCTTTTACAGCACCGTGAATCCGGGGGCGCTGATTAGCACGCTAGGCACAGAGGTAAAGCAGGTACAGCAGGCGTTTGACCTGCTAGCCAATTCGTTTGTTTTTGGTACTAAGCTACTGGCCTATATGATCGCGATGCTGGTACTGTCGTGGCAGCTTTTTTTGACTTCGGTGGTTGTATTTGGGCTGCTGGCGGTGGCCTTAACCTCACTGACTGGCCGGGTTAGGGCGGCCAGCTTTGAAGTGCCCAAGGCGAATAAAACGTTTACGTCTAGCGCACTTTCGTTCGTCAGCGGCATTCGTACGGTTCACGCCTCGGGTACTCAAGACTTTGAGGCGCAGCGATATCATCGGGCGACGCATGACATTTATAAAGCCCAAATTGGCGTGATTGAGCTGTCGGGACTGGTGCAGCCGATTATTGAAGGAGCGGGCGCAACGCTGCTGGTGGGCATGGTGCTGGTTTCTTATGGGCTGCTGATTTCGACCGGGCAGCTTACTGCCGCTGAGCTGCTGACGTTTTTGTTTGTGCTGATTAGAACAACGCCGCTGTTTTCGGCGCTGAACGGTACGCTGGTTAGCTTTATCTCGGCGCAAGGGTCTTTGAGTGCGGTGACCGATCTGCTGCGGCGGGATGACAAGCCCTACTTTCAAGACGGGCACCGTCCCTTTACGGGATTGCAGCGCTCGATTGATTTTGAGTCGGTTGATTTTTCTTATAGTCCTGGTGAGCCAGTGCTGCACGACGTTACGCTCTCGATTGAGCGCGGAAAAATGACGGCGCTGGTAGGAGCCTCGGGCGCGGGCAAAACGACGCTAGCAGATTTACTGCCTCGCTTTTACGATCCGACGCAGGGGCGGATTTTGATTGATGGGGTAGATGTGCGATCGCTCAGCATCAACACGCTCAGATCCCGCATGGCCGTCGTTAGTCAAGACACCTTTATTTTTGATACGACGGTGCGAGAGAACATTATTTACGGCATGAACAGTTGCGATATCAGCGACCAAGAGATTTATAGCGCGGCTCAAATGGCGAACGCGCTGGACTTTATTTTGGAGTTGCCCAACGGGTTCGATACGGTGTTAGGCGATCGCGGCACTCGCCTATCGGGGGGGCAGCAGCAGCGCATTGCGATCGCCCGCGCCCTGCTGCGCAATCCAGACATTCTCATTTTAGACGAAGCCACCAGCGCCCTAGACTCCCTCACCGAAAAGCTGATTCAGTCGGCGCTCGCCCAGCTCTCTAAAGGGCGCACGGTAATTGCGATCGCCCATCGCCTATCCACCATTGCCGAGGCAGATAAGGTAGTCGTGATGGAGAAAGGACGCATTGTAGAGCAAGGCCGCTACTCAGACCTGTTGGATGCCCAAGGCAAGCTGTGGGAATATCATCAAATGCAGTTTGAAGGGATTGATGTTTAGTGAAGCGAATAAGCAAAAGCTGGGCGCAGGCGATCGCGCTGCTGTGGATGGGCACAACAGCCGTGATTGTTTTAGCAAAGCACTTAGCCGTACTGCCTGTTCAAACATCGTTAAAGTACAACGAAGGTTGGAATGCCTATCAAGCCGCCCATGCTTTTGGCGCTGAGCCGCTTTACCCTAGCCTAGCGGCAGCCATTTCCAACAACTATCCGCCAATTTCCTTTTACATTGTCGGCGGGCTCGGAAAAGTGTTAGGAGATAACATTATTGCAGGCAGAATCGTCGCGCTGTTTGCCTTTATAGCTATTGGGGCGGGCATCGGCTGGCTGGTTGCCAAGCGCTTTTCTCAGCCGATGCTTGGGCTGTTTATGAGCCTGTTCTTTTTAGCAACGTTTGGCTACTATTTTAGCGATTACATTGCCATTAACGATCCACAAATGCTGGCTCACGCGGTGCAAATGACCGCCCTGGCGTGGCTGCTGTACGGAGTGCGTCCCGGTTATGCAGATCGTCGTAGCCCTCATCCCCAACCCTTCTCCCAAAGGAGAAGGGAGCTAGATTCAAAGTCCTTCTCCCCCTCGGGAGAGGGATTTAGGGTGAGGGCGGCAACTTACGAAAGTGGGATGCACTCGCTGTACGACTGTCAAAATCAGCGTGAAGCCTCAGTAGGGCCAGCGGTGGGCGTTGCTTTACTCATTGCCTTTAGCCTGATGATTAAGCATAATTTGCTGGCGCTGCCTGCGGCGATCGCCCTCTGGCTTTTTGTGCATCAAAGGCGAGCCTGCTGGTTGTTTGTTGCTACTGTAGCGGGCGCAATCGCGATTAGCTTTTCTTTGTTTAGCTTGCTGTACGGCCCCAACTTTTTACTCGGACTGCTCACAGCGCCGCGCACCTACTGGCTAACGGGTGGCCTGTTGAATATGCAGCAGTGGCTTGCACCTCAAGGCTGGCTCATCGGCTTAGGCGCATGGGTTGTGATTAGCCAGTGGCGAGAGAAAACCGTGCAGCTTTTGGGCCTCTTTGTGGGATGTTCTGTATGCTTGGGGATGGCGATCGCCGGCGGCGCTGGCATTAGCCACAACGCGGTTTTTGACGTGACCATTGGCCTGACGCTGCTGGTCGGCTGGGGGCTAGGCAGGTTAGGCAACAGCCTTGCAGGGCGTCAGCTTAGGGAACTTTCACAGCCACAGATTTCGGCAGCGATCGCCCTGTCGCTCGTCCTATTTCTCACCCTGCCGACTCAATTTCAAACTCTTTTAACCGTAGTGCCCGATACCAAAAGCCTTGCGGCTCGTTCGGCTGAAGATGTCGCCATTATTGCTAGCGCTGAGGGCGAAGTCATTTGCGAGGAGCTGGCAATGTGTTATTTCGCAGGCCAGCCCGCCGGGGTAGACTTGTTTAACTTTGGCCAAAAGCTACAGTTGGGCCTTGTTTCAGAAGCCGCTTGGATTGAACAAATTGAGCGTCAAACGTTTGCTTTGCTGTATTTGAGAAGTCCCTCTGTGCGGCTACCTGCGTCAAGCTATCGAGCGATCGCCACCTACTACGAACCTTTTCGCGAGTCTACTTTTCGCGATCGCGACTATATTTTTTGGCAGCGCAAGCAATAACCGCAGCAGCAACAGACTTAATAGCAACAGACTTAATAGCAATAGTGAGTAGCTGATAGCGGCTTGGCTAACTGCTTTAGGGTGATCGCGTAGGTCAATACTCACGCGCACTTCTTAAGTCACATCTACTTTTTGAACGATCCTTAAAAAAGACTAAGCCATCACAGTAGCCAAACTAACGATAGGCAGCGGTAAATCGTTGATAGGCGATCGCACTTAGTCGATCCATCAGCGCTTACCTTTGATAGCGCAGCGAGAACCATTGGTACGCGGGCGCGTTTAATTGATCCATCAATGGTTATCGTTCATAACATAGATAAAACTATTGGTACGCAGGTAGTTTTGATTGATCCATCAATGGTTATCGTTCATAACATAGATAAAACTATTGGTACGCGGGCGCGTTTGATTGATTCGTCAATGGTTATCGTTCGTAGCATAGATAAAACTATTGGTACGCGAGTAATTTTCTTTTGTGGGCGATCGCCGTTGCCTTTTGCGCCAGTGCATATCAATGTTAACTAGACATTTTCGGTAACGATACAATGACATCTTAGAGGTAACCGTATGACCACACAAACGGTGCTAAGCGCTACAAAACTACAGCAGCTCCTACGTGACTTTAAACAGCAGCGAGGGGCAGAATTTGACTTGCTATCGTTAGGTTACTTTGGCTCGTATGCTCGTGGAGAAGCCAAACCTAACAGCGATGTCGATATCGTATTCGAGACAAACTGCCCTAACCTCTTTACAACCGCACAGCTCCGCGAAGATTTGGTAGAACTTTTAGAGCGGCCAGTAGATGTCATTCGTTATCGAGAACGCATGAATCCTAACTTCAAAGCTCGTCTTGAAAGAGAGGCTATCTATGTGTGAGGATGAGATTGAAAGGAGATCTGAAAGTGAATATAAAAACCAGGACGTTTTACTTAATCGGTTAGAACAGGTGTTAGAAGCGTTAGAGCTATTGCCTGACCGATTTAAAGATATCAGTAAGCCAGAAGACTTTTCTGCACTACTAAGCCTTCAGCCCTAATCTTCATCGCTGTTTTTCGGCACGGGCCTTACGCTCGCTGTGGCGATCGCTCAGCTCATCGACTCTTTCTCGCAGAATGAGGGTAAAGCGATAGAGTTCTTCCATCACGTCTATAACGCGATCGCGATAGGCCGAGTCTTTCATAGTGCCGTCTTCGTTAAATTCCTGATAGGCTTTTGCCACTGACGACTGGTTAGGAATGGTGAACATCCGCATCCATCGGCCCAAAATTCGCAGCGTATTTACCGCGTTAAATGACTGAGAGCCGCCAGAAACCTGCATCACGGCCAGCGTTCTGCCCTGAGTGGGCC
>JBARVS010000246.1:0-14711 GCA_049646385.1 Phormidesmis sp.
CCTAGCAGAGAAATAAAATTTGGCATAAGCTGGCTAAAACTGCGTAAGAAATCTTAGGTCGCTGCTGTATAGCCGCCTGATGTCGTCAATTTTGCTCTGAACCATGGCTAGACGCTCTACGCCTAGCCCAGCGGCAAATCCTGAATAGGCTTCAGGATCGCAGCCCACGGCTTTAAGCACGTTGGGATCTATCATGCCGCAGCCCATTACCTCTAACCACTGTCCTTGCCAACGGACATCCACCTCTGCTGAAGGCTCAGTGAATGGAAAATAGCTAGGCCGAAAGCGAACTTCAATATCACCAAATAGCGCTTCTAAAAATAGCTGCACCGTACCGCGCAAATCAGTGAAGGTGATGTTTTTATCGACGGCAAAAAATTCGATTTGGTGAAATACCGCCGCGTGGGTAGCATCGACCGTATCGCGCCGATAGCATCGGCCAGAAGCCAATACGCGCATGGGTGGCTTGTTGCTTTCCATGTAGCGGATTTGCGTGTTGGAGGTATGGGTGCGCATGAGCTGTCCGCCGGGTAGATACAGCGTATCTTGCATATCGCGGGCAGGATGGTCGGGCAAAAAGTTGAGCGCCTCAAAGTTGTAGTAGTCGCTTTCAATTTCTTGGCTTTGGGCGACGGTGTAGCCAAGGCCAACAAAGATGTCGGTGATTTGATCGATGATGCTATTGATAGGATGAATGCGGCCCTGCGGCTGATAGACACCGGGCATGGTGACATCAATTGTTTCAGCTTCTAGCTGAGCTTTGATTTGGGCGGTTTGCAGGTCGCTTTTGCGCTGATCCATCTGCGTTTGGAGGGCGGTTTTGGCTTTGTTGGCGATCGCGCCAATCTTAGGTCGCTCTTCTGCCGAGAGCTTGCCCATGCTGCCTAAAACCTTGGAGAGTTCACCTTTTTTCCCTAGATAGTTAACCCGCACTTTTTCCAGGTCATCTAAGCTCTCAGCAGCGCTAATATCTGCAGCGGCCTTTTGTTGCACGGCGCTTATTTTGGCTTGTATTTCAGACGATGACATAGGCTTATAAAGTTTGCTGTGGACGACGAGAGGAGGGTGGATAAATTAGTCTATGGTAACCTGCCAGGGAAAGGCGGAGGCGATCACTCCTTTTAAGCGCTCCTCAGATTATAAAATTGTGACCCTAATTAATGCCATGAATGTTTTGGTGAGCAACGATGATGGTGTTTTCGCTTTGGGCATTCGCTCGCTCGCCAATGCGCTATCGGCAGCGGGCCATCGGGTAACGGTGGTCTGCCCTGATCGTGAGCGATCGGCTACAGGGCATGGATTAACGCTGCACAGACCGCTACGGGTTGACCCAGCAGAAGGCGTATTTGATGAGGGAATAGAAGCCTGGGCTTGTTCTGGGACGCCCTCTGATTGTGTCAAGCTTGCGTTAGAGGCTATCCTGCCAAAGGCTCCTGATATTGTAGTCTCAGGCATCAACCACGGGGCTAACTTGGGCACAGACGTACTGTATTCAGGAACTGTCTCGGCGGCGATGGAAGGGGTGTTAGAGGGGATTCCGGCGATCGCTATCAGTCTGGCTAGCTTTGCCTATAAAAATTTTGAGCCCGCTGCTAAATTCGCTGTTCAGCTCGTCTCTCAGCTAGAGCAGCAGCCGCTAAAGTTACCGATACTGCTCAACGTTAATATCCCACCCGTCGCAGCAGGCGAAATAAAAGGGGCTGTGATTGCTCGTCAAGGCATCCGTCGATACTTTGATCAGTTTGAAAAGCGCGTTGATCCTCGGGGAAAGATCTACTACTGGCTAGCAGGAGAAGTCGTAGAAGAAGGCGAGGCTGAGCTGATTATCCCCTATGCAGCAGGCAAAGAAGCGGCGGCTATTGATAGAGAACTATCGTTGATTAATGCGCAGTTTATAACTGACGTGCGAGCGATTAAGGCCAATCACATCACGGTAACGCCGCTACAGTACAACCTAACCGCCCATACCGCGCTAGATTTCGTGCATGATTGGATGGCGACCGATTAAAGCATTGCTATATCGCAATCAATGTCAAGAATATGAAGCCAATGGTGACAGAAACAGCAGACCAAAATTGATGAATATCGCAAGCTGATTAGAGAGCTTGGGCATTATGCAGGAAGGTATTTCTGGTTTGGGCCGGTATTGATGCATCTTTTCATCTGATGAATAGTGCTGCTAGCTGTAAAAATAGACAGTAATTCCTCTAAATCACTTCACATAAGGCTCATGTCAGATCACTTATTAGATCACTTAGGTCAATTTTCGATATGCTTTTGGGGCGTCCGAGGAAGTGTGGCTTGTCCAGGGCCGGAGACGGTTCGCTATGGCGGCAATACGGCCTGCATTGAGATGAGAGTCGGGGGAGAGCGGCTGATTTTTGACGGCGGCACGGGCTTGCGCAATCTGGGCCAGCAGATGCTGCCAGAAATGCCAGTTCATGCCAATATTTTTTTCACACATTCCCACTGGGATCATATTCAAGGGTTTCCGTTTTTCGTGCCTGCTTTTGTACCGGGAAATAAGTTTAAAATTCCTGGGGCGATCGCCCCCAACGGCTCTACCATCGAGCAGCGCCTCAATGACCAAATGCTGCACCCTAACTTCCCAGTGCCCTTGCAAATCATGGGCGCTGAGCTTGAGTTTTGTGATATTGAAGTCGGTGAGGTTGTTAGGTTTGGCGATGTTGAAATTACTAACGCCTTGCTCAATCATCCCGGTGAGGCAATTGGCTATCGAGTCAGCTATCGGGGCCATTCGGCGGCTTATATCAGCGATACAGAGCACTTTCCTGATCGGCTAGATGAAAATGTGCTGCGACTTGCTAAAGATGCAGATGTGATGATTTATGACTGCACCTATACCGACAGTGAATACTATGACAAGCGGGCAAGTAAGATTGGCTGGGGCCACTCTACTTGGCAAGAGGCCGTTAAGCTAGCCAAGGCAGCCAACGTCAAACAATTGCTAATTTTTCACCATGACCCTACTCACACGGATGAGTTTATGGATGATATCGTTCGCCAGACTTCGTTAGCGCTGCCTAATAGCACTGTGGCCAAAGAAGGTATGGTGCTTGAGCTAATTAAACAAGACGCAGCGGTGGCGGTTGTTTGAAGCGATTATTTAAGAAGCAGTTATTTAAATAGTGATTTAGGGCAGCTATCGAGAGAGAGCTTTTAGATAAATCGCTGAGGTGACGTGCTTTGTGTCAAAATGTAAAGCGTGTGGATAACCTCTTCTCTCAAGGCGGTAAAAACCCCTACAAATATAGCGCTGGGAAATTTTGACGGCGTGCACCTGGGCCATCAGCGAGTGATGGCTCAGATTTTGAGCGAACCTGAAAAAGAGCCCAAAGCGCAGCAGCAAGCACCCATTGAGCCGACTGCCCATGCAGCCTTGAGCGCTTCATCGGTAGCGGCGCTTCATAGCGGTGTTATAGCGCTCAATCACAGTTACTTTTCAAACTTAGCCAAACCAGATGATGCCGATACCAATGCACTTGGTTTGCCTATCGGCCCATCTGTAGACTCAACAAACGGGCCGCACCAAGCGACCACAACCCCTTGCAAAACGGCGGTCACATTTTCGCCTCATCCCCAAGAGTATTTTTCGGGTATCTCTAGGCCGCTGCTAACGCCCATTGCAGAAAAGACCTGGCAGCTAGCTCAGTTGGGTATTCAGCAACTGGTGATGCTGCCGTTTGACCGGGCACTCTCAGCGCTGAGCCCAGAAGCCTTTGTTGAGCAGATTTTGATTAAAGGGCTTCAGGCCAAACGCATTAGTATTGGCAGTGATTTTCGCTTTGGCAAGGGGCGCTGTGGCAATGCAGATGGCTTGCAGGCGATCGCCGCTCACTATGGCGTACCCGTCGTGCAGGTGCCGCTGAAATATGAAGGGGGCGATCGCATCAGCTCTTCTCGCATTCGCACAGCCTTGCAAATCGGACACCTCACTGAGGCGACTCAGCTACTGGGCCGTCCTTACACGCTCACGGGCCAAGTGGTGAAGGGGCAACAGCTAGGCCGCACCTTGGGTTTCCCAACAGCGAACCTACAGCTACCAGTAGAGAAGTATTTGCCTCGCACGGGTGTCTACAGCGTCAAGGTTTACGGCGCAGAGGCTAGTCCTTTGGCTGGCCCGCTAAAGGGCGTGATGAATATTGGCAACCGACCAACGGTTGAAGGGCAGGCGCTAAGCGTAGAGGTGCATGTGCTGGACTGGGCAGGCGACTTGTACGGCCAGCTTTTGACGGTGAGTCTAGAGGGATTTATTCGGCCTGAGAAAAAGTTTGACTCGCTGGCAGAGCTAAAGGCGCAGATTAGCCAAGACTGTCGAGCGGCGATGCTGACGCTAGCAGATCTAAAAGCTTAACCTGCAGACGGCTGTTCTGTTCACTTGCTCTTAACCTAGCTTGCGTATATTCACGTTTGGAAAATCCTTAATTTTTAGGAAATATTTACCAGCATGAGTTTAAAGCGTCGGCAGTTTCTTCTGTTTTTGGGTGCAGCGGCAGGATCATCTGCACTGGGTTCTGTGAGGTATCAAAGCGCGGGGGCAGAAACTTCCGCAGGAATAAAAACGGCCTCAAGCACAGCCGCCGCCAACGCACAGCCAGCGTCTTTTAATCCAGTAAAGGGCCCGATGCCCCATGGTGCGGTGAACGTTAGCAGCGATCGCCAACCGCTAGAATATGCTCAGTACAGTATCCAAGACGACCTCGTGCTGCCCGATGGCTTTACCTATGACGTAATCGCCTCTTGGGGAGATCCGGTGGGCGACTCCCGCTTTGGCTACAACAATGACTATCTTTCGTTTGTACCAACCGGGCCTGATAAAGGGTATTTGACGGTTAACTTCGAGTACATTAGCGCCGACACTTGGGCACAGACCTATGCGCAGGTAACTGGCAAGTCACTCCCGTTTAATGAGGTGACTAAAGCATTGAAGACGATGGAAAACGAATCCGTAGACGCCTTTAAGCTGCCGGATGACAGTCCGCTTAAGGCTCAGATTCAGCAGCTTGCCAAAGAAATGCTGACTGACCAGGGGCTGGGTGTGATTTCAGTGCGTCGAGGGGCTGACGGTAAATGGGTGCGAGTCGAAAATAAGCGCGATCGCCGCATCTCGGGTATTTCTGGGCTAGAAGACGGCAACTATCTGCAGTCGAGCGGGCCTGCTACGGCGGTATTCACCAAAGCTGAGGTCGAAGGCTATACCGATGGACTAGGCGATAAGATTATTGGCACCTTTGGCAACTGTGCAGGCGGGACGACACCTTGGGGAACGGTACTCAGCGCTGAAGAAAACTTTCAAGATCAGGTGCCTGAAGCCGTGAAGCGTGACGGCTCATCGTTTGGGCCAGATGAAAAGGCTTTTGATGCTGGATTTGACGGCCAGGGGAATGCATTTGGCTTAGCGGGCAATAAGTATGGCTGGGTAGTTGAGCTTGATCCGAGCAATCGGCAGGACTATGGCACTAAGCATACTTGGCTAGGACGCTATCGCCATGAGGCAGTAGGGGTACGAGCAGAGGCGGGTAAGCGACTGGCGTTTTATTCGGGATGCGATCGCCGAGGCGGACATGTCTACAAATTTGTCAGCACTGGCATCGTCAGCGACCCCACCGACAAAGCTAACTCACAATTATTAGCCGATGGCATGCTTTATGCGGCCATCATTAACGCAGATGGCACCGGCAGATGGATGCCGCTGACCCTATCAACACCTGTAAATCCGGTGTTGCCTAGCACCGTCATAGGAGGCATGGTTCCCCTACCGCAGAGGCCAGAAGGCGGTTTTCAAAAGGTGGAAGACGATGCGATCGCCAATGCGCTAAAGAAAAGCTTTGCCACCTTGGGCGATTTGTACGAAGGCACTGACTTAGAAAAGCAAGGGGCTATTTTAATCGACGCTCACTATGCCGCTAGCGCCGCTGGTGCAACCCTGACCGCTCGCCCAGAAGATACCGAAGTTTCACCAGACGGTACGCTTTTTATCGCATTTACCTCTGGCGCACCGGGCAGCGATGGCGGGCCAGACAAAGCCGTTTTCGTTGGCCCTAATGGTGAAGAAGACCATGAAGCAGGCTGGGTTATGAAGCTCATAGAAGCAGATAATGACCCGGCGGCGCTGACCTTTGAGTGGGAAATGTTTGCTGTTGGCGGCGAACCTACAGCCGGGGGTGCTGGCTTTGCTAACCCCGACAACCTAGCGTTTGATAGCCAAAACAACCTTTGGGTCGTTACAGACATGTCAACTAGCACTCACAACGTCCCTGTACCTAAACGCATTACAGAGCAGGGTCAAACGCTTCAAGGCAAAGACATGCTCGGCATTTATGGCAACAACTCACTTTGGCAAATTCCGACCAGCGGCGAAGACGCTGGAACCCCCAAAATGTTTGCCTATGGCCCAATGGAATGCGAGCTGACGGGGCCATTTTTTACAGAAGATAGCTCAGCACTGTTCATATCGGCTCAGCATCCTGGAGAAACCAACGGGATACGTCAGGAAATGGCCACTGAGACCCGAGAGTTCGAGCTTAAAACAACAGACGGAAAATCCTTTCTACAAAAGCGTGGCGTTCCAGTAGGCTCCAATTGGCCAGACAACACGGCAGGCGCACCACCCAAGCCTTCTGTAGTTGTTATTCATCGCATAGAGGCAGGGGCTACTATTGTATAGAGTGTATGTAGCCGTATAAAATTTGAGCTATGTCACTATCAAAAACGCTTTGGCAAGCAAACCAGGATTTAGCCGAAGCTTCTTTGAACAGTCTGTTTGTTAAAGGCATTGGCAACGGTTCTTTACTAAAAGAAAAGTTTGCTTACTATATCGGGCAAGACGCTTTTTTTTTAGAGGCGTTTGCTCGGGCATACAGCATTGCTGCTGCAAAATCGCCTGACTGGAAGAGCTTTCAAGTCTTTCACAACCTGGCAAGCGGAGCCCTAAAAGAGCTAAACCTACATCAGAGCTATGCTCAATCATGGAATGTAACAATATCAGAGGTCGAACCTGGGAGAGCGACTCGTCAATATACCGATTTTTTACTAGCTACGGCTTGGAGCCAGCCGATAGGCGTCACGGCGGTGGCAATGTCTCCCTGTATGCGGCTGTATGCTCACATAGGTCAAGCCTTAGCTCAGGAGCGATCGCCCGCTCATGCCTACTCAGATTGGATTACCACCTATAGCAGTGCCGAATTCGAGCCTTTAGCCCAGCAGCTAGAAGATATCGTTGATCGATACTCATCTGATACAGCGCTAACGCAATCTACCTATCGCTATGCGATGACCTGTGAGCGGGACTTTTTTCAAGCGGCTTGGCTAGCGTAGGGTAGAAAGCTCACTTCTACCCCATTAGGCGCAAACGCTTTAGCCAGTAAACGTTCCTTCTACTTTTCTTCTACGTACATTTCGGGCTCAATAGCAAAGTTGTTCATCCGACCAGAATCGTCAATGACATAACCATCGGTTGTTTTTAAATCGCTGTCTTTTTCACTTTCGCGGGCCGCTTCGATGTCTTGTTCGTTTTGCTCTACGTCTCCACCGGGCATGGTGCGGGTGCCTTCTGGCTGCACAGCATCACCGACTGGCTGCGCCGTTTGCACGGCCCACTGATCGCCCGCTGCACCTTTGCCGGGTTCTGCTTCTAACTCAATATCTTTATTCTGTTCGGTAGCCATAAAATCAATCCGTTGCTTACGTATCGCCCTTGAATATAAGAATTGTTCGTATGATAATGAATCCATCAACGGATGAAACTTTGATCTATCAGCTCTATCGTTAGAGAGACGTTGGAACGTCGCTACGGCTAGCACTCTGTGCTTTGAAGCTATAGCTTTCTTTAAGCGTCCACATTTTTCCATCGTGGATCAGCAAACTAAGCTGGCCTACGGCAAAGCTGAAGTAAAGTTCTTGGTGTTGAAAAACTGCCCAGGCTTGGCGAAACATGGCGGGCTTAAGATCGCGAAAGGCGACGGTGAGGTGAGGGATGAAGGCGCGGTTTTGATCGCGCTTGCTGACCAGATTCAGGTTGTCTTCTAGGTGATGCAATAGCTTGGACTGAATTTCTATCAGGCGATCGCTCTTCACCACATTGATATAAATGACGTGCGGCGCAAACGCATCGAAGCCATTGAGCGTCATAGGCACGGGTAGCTGAGCCGCCGCAAACTCACTGAGCGTATGGGCCAGCTGGGGCAGTTTTGCAATGGGCCAGTCAAAAGGGGCTAGCAGCGTAACGTGGGGCGGTGAACGAAAGGCGGCTTTGCTAGCGTAGCGATCGCGCATCACCCCCTTAACCTCATTCGCCTTTAGCCGCACCTCTTCGGGCGGCAGCAGCGCAATAAAAAATCGCTTGCAAACGGACGAAGCCAAGTCCGATTTTTCATTAAGTTCCACAGATTTTTGGGTACCCATAGAATAGTCTAAAGAAAAGCAGCAAGTTAAATAAATGGCCGAGCTAGCAGGCGCATTGGAGGATAAGCAATGGCATGGTTTGTCAAAATCGAGCGCGGCATTGTTGACAAGCCTCGGTTTGATGAGTTTGTCAACGCTCACACCACCTACGTTAACAACTTAATTAAAAATGGGCATCAGGCCCGCAGCGGATACTGGGCAGAACGTGGCGGTGGTATGCTCATTTTTCAAGCGGACTCTATGACTGCTGCTAAAGCTATTATCGAAGCCGATCCGCTGATCGCTAACAACTGCGTTACCTACGAACTCCATGAATGGTGCCTTGTTGCAGAACCTCCCAGCCAATAGCCTCCCAGTCAATAGTCAGGGCAGAAGAGCTAGTGCCAAAGTTCGCAGTGAACCTCTAGACTGAAAGTTCTATAAATTCTTCTTTTACGATCCTTCAACCTTCGACTTCACAATGGCCAAATCGGGTAAAGACGGCGGCGGCGTTAAAATTGCAGCAGACAATCGTCAGGCACGCTTTCAATACGAAATTTTAGAAACCTACGAAGCGGGCGTGGCGCTGCTAGGCACTGAGGTGAAGTCTATCCGCGAAGGAAAAGTGAACCTGCGAGATGGCTACGCCAACGTTAAGCGGGGTGAGGTGTGGCTACACAACGTGCATATTTCACCGCATAAAATGACCAACCTAGCCTACAATCACGAGCCTCGCCGCGTTCGCAAGCTGCTGCTGCATAAGCAGGAAATTCGCAAGCTTATCGGCCAAACTGAGCAAAAGGGTCTGACGCTCATTCCGCTTAAAATGTACTTCAAAGACGGCAAAGTAAAGGTTGTGATTGCGCTGGGCCGAGGCAAAAAGCTGCATGACAAGCGCGAAAGCCTGAAGAAAAAACAGGACAAGCGCGAGATGGATAGAGCGATGAAGAGCGGCAATCAGTAGCCGCCCATCTGCAAGCCATTGCCCAACAGCAGAAATCAAGTCGTGCCTTAGCGGTTCCGAATGACTAGCCCTCATGCGTAGCTCGATCTATCGTGTCTACGACCTGATTGTAAATGTCTTCCGCTTCTTGAGGCGTGTTGCCAATGCAGGTAAGCCCTAGTTTGCCATACTCACTCAAGCAGCCCATCAGGTGAAACACCACGCCCACACCATCAATAGAGCTAAAGTGCAGCTGCTCGCCCATGATAATGTCCATCAGGTCGTTAGGCAGCAGCCCTCTGTATGCCTCATTTTGTAGATTATCTGAGGCTCGATAGTATTTTGCCTGACCGTTTTTGGTATAAAACTTGCCGTCTTTTAGGCTGTAGGTGCCGTTGGTCAGTAGCTTGAGCGCCATAAACGGATGTGTGGTTCCGCCTTTGCGCAGATTTATTTCAATCGCGTTGAGCTGCCAGGGCTGCGCCTTGTTTTCGGGCTGATGCACGGCAATAAAGTCTACGCTGTAGCGTTCTAAAGCGCCTTTGGCTGCTAAATTTTCACCTACTTTGCGGCCCATCTCTTGCAGCGCCATGCGATAGGCATCGTCGGCAGGAAAGGTACAGCCCAAAAAGATTTGACCGTCTGGGCCACCTAAGACCTGATCGTGGGTAGAGAGGATTTCGACCTCACCTGTTGGGGTTACCCGTCCTTGAACGCTGGGCGAATATTTTTCTTCGCCTTCAATAAAGGCTTCGGCGATCGCCCCTAACTCCCCAATTTTTTTCTCAAAAGAAGCCCAGGTCTCGCTCTTACACTGAAACCGTAGCTGAGGTAAAGCAGCGGCGATCGCCTCCACCCGAGCCGGATGCGCTGCCTTCCCCGGCGACACCTCAGCTAGCGCCGTCAAAGACAGCAGCGCATTCCCTTCGCCCGAAAATCCTTCATTGAGCTTAATCACAATTCGCTTTAGATCAGGCTGCCGTTCCCACAGCGCCGCCGTCACCTCAGCGAGTTCGGCCACATCGTGCGTTAGCTCACTCCCGTCGGGCAAGGGCAGGTTGCACTCAGCAAAAATCTGCCGACTGCCGCTTTTAGTGCCCCAGTGCAGCAGGTCAGGATTCACCGCGAGTAGAGGCAGCTCTAACGCCAACGACAGCGCCCGCTCTCGCTCGGTGGAGTTGTAGCAGATCATGTAGGCTTCGTTGGGCTTAATTTTTTCTTTGATGCGCCGAATGAGTCTGGGCCTGTCTAAAATTTTTTGGGAGAGCGGCTTAAGCGAGGAGTCGTAGGTGGAGAATAAATCGAGGCGATCGCGCGCATGGGAGCTAGGAATTCCAGGCAGCAGCTCCAGATAATAGTCCACAATGCTAGGGTGCAGCGGCTGAGAGGTTACATAAACCAAACGAGTCTCTGGATTGCGCAGGCGAATTAAAGCAAACAGCAAACGCTCCTCGTAGTGATGAACCCCCTGAATTTTCATCAGCTCAGCCTGATCGAGGCTCAGCGAAGGCACCACTACAATTTGCCTCGGGCTACGATCAAAAGCGTCAATCGACTGCCAGCGATCTACGAGCTGTTCTTGAAGCTTGCCAAATTCGTCATGCGTGGGCTTCTGCGCAGGCGGAGAAGCAGGGTCTTCTAAAGAATGATGAGAAAAAGTAGCTTTAGCAGTGACCATGGGTGCCGCCCTCTATGTATATAAAGTCAACTAAGCGAATAAAACTGCGCTGGCCTTCACAACCTAACACCAGCTTTAAAGCTTAGTACGAGCGGGGTTCGCATTCTTAGCATCCATAGCCAGATCTTTAGAGGGCACTCTTCTCGCGCATAAAAAAAGCCGATGTGATTTAGCTAAATCACATCGACCTGTCCTACTTAGGAGAGCTAAAAACAGCAGCAATTGACCTTATGGATCGGTCTGTAAACCTTGCTGAGGCTGCAAATAAATGACCATTTGCTCTACGCCGCGTTGAATGCGCCGCGTTACCGTCATCGGGCTCACGCCAATGCGCTCAGCCACTTCCTTGCGAGAGAGCCCCTTAAAAAAAACAAACTCAATGGCAGAGCGCGTTTTTTCTTCGAGCTGGTTCATCGCCCGCTGAATTTGCTGACGATCTTCTTCGAGCCCTTGCAGCAGCATGTAGTGGATGTCAGGCAGGGTATCGCCTAGCGTAATGCTCGAATCAACCTGATGAGAAACCGTGGCATCCAGGCTTAGAGGCATCCGGTTTTTGTTAGCCATTTTGACCTGTCTCCACTCATTTACAGAAACGTCAATTGCTTCTGCCATCTCGATATCAGTCGGCTGACGGCCATACTGACGAATGAGTTCGGCCTGACGCTTTTGGCCTTCTTTTTGCAAGTCTTGCCAGCGACGGGGAATTTTAACAGTGGTACCGCGATCGCGCAAAAAGTGAAGCATCTCACCCCGAATATAAGGCACCGCAAAAGAGCTGAACGCGCAGCCTTGACCAGGATCAAAGCGCTCGATAGAGCGGATTAGGCCGATGTAGCCAATCTGCTCAAGATCTTCGTAGGGCTCGGCGCACTGATGGCTTACCCGGTGAGCAATCTTACGAACCAAACCCGCGTTGAGGCGCACCAGCTGATTGCGAAGCCGAACCGAAGGATCGTGTTTGTATTGCATGAGCAGTTCCATGCCACGAGAGCGAAGCTGAGCCGATTTTGCAGAAGCCATGAGTTAATGCAGCGATTGCTGCGTCGAAGCGATGTTGCGTGAATTAAACTCATTCTCGGGAAGCGCCTCTTTGCTCACCATCGTTGAAATACGGTAGTCCGAAAGAAGTAGGCTAAATGGCTTATGCAAATACACGCATGAAGATCGAAATCGAACATTCTAGGGCGATCGCCAAGACGCACTTAAGCAGAAGATTTCAGCCTATGTTTTCGGTAGATATTCTGAATAAATGGCTGATTCAACAAATTATTTCCCAAGCTATCTGGGCTTCCCTAACCTGCCGAAAACTCGCTGTCTTAATACCGAGCTTCTACGGAAATAGGTCAGTTATTTCATCAGTTAATATCCTTGATAATGCTGTCTAGCTAGATCGTTTTTGGGTAAGCTCTTTTCGTTCCGTTTTTCATCAATGAATGACTTCAGGCAAAGCTTAAGAAACAGCGCAGATGGAAAACCGTAATCGCCAACCAGCAGGCAAATTCAGTACACTCATAGACAGACAGATAGAACTAAGCCAGCAAATTCTTATTTGACCCTGAATGGGCACGAGGCTAAACACTTATGAGCAACACCAGCAACTTTCGTAAAGCCATCAGCGATGCCAAAAGCAGCGCCCTGATTGGCCCTAATGTCATCGCCAACGCGCTTCCCTACGTGGGCGGTGGCCTGATTTTGACGGCGCTAGGCACCTTTGGCGGTCTCAACGTGCTGCGCACCAACCCTGGCATCTTCATGCCGACCTTTTTCGTCGCCATCATTGCCGAACTTGCTCTGTTTTTTGTGGCGCGTAGCGTAGCCATGAAGGGAAACAATGCGGTAGCGCTGCCTCTGCTGGCAACTTACGGACTGCTCTCGGGCTATACCCTCAGCGGGCTGGTCTCCGTTGCACTGCAGAGCAGTGGCGTGGGCATTCAGGGCGTAGGGTTTGCAGCGTTGGCATGTGGCCTGACGTTCATTGCGGCGCGTCCAATTGGCTCTAATCTTTCTGAAGAAGATGGCTTTGCGCTCACCAAGACAGTTCAGCTCGGCATTTTGGCCCTGCTGGTCGTGATTGTGGGTCAGTTCGCGCTGAGCTTCTTTGGCGTGTATGCACCTAACTTTCTTGAGATTGCCATCTCAGCGATTGGTGTGCTGTTGTTTGTCGGTGCAGCCGTTGTAGATTTCTTTGTGCTGCCTCGCACCTATCGTGACGATCAGGCCATTCCTGCCGCGCTTTCGATGTATCTTACCTACATCAACCTGTTTGTGTTTATTCTGCGCCTGTTGATCGCAATCAACGGTAGAGACTAGACTATTACGGCGATTCGTCTTAATGGCTGCCGATCAGCTTAGGCGAATCGCCATTTTTTTATGGTGCTTGTACAGCTCACCTATGTTCGATCTCACAACTCTCAAGCAAGAAATTGAGTCGCTCTCTGAACGCCTGGGCAAAGCTCAGGAGTATCTTTGACATCCCTGCGCTCAATGCCAAAATCAGCGATTTAGAGCAGCTATCTGCCCAGCCCGACTTTTGGGACGATCAGGTAACCGCCCAAAAACATTTACAAGAACTCAGCGATTATAAATCGAACTTGGAGCAGGTTCAGGGCTGGCAAAGCAGTCTGGAGGATTCCGAAGCGGTTTTAGAGCTTTTAGAACTAGAAACAGACGACAGCCTGCTAGCAGAATCTGAAAGAACTACTGGCAAACTTAACCGCGAGCTAGATCAGTGGGAGCTGCAACAGCTTTTGTCTGGCCCGTATGATAAAGAAGGGGCTGTGTTGACGATTAACGCGGGTGCAGGCGGGACGGATGCGCAGGACTGGGCTGAGCTGCTGCTGCGAATGTATACCCGCTGGAGCGAGCAAAATGGCTATCGTTTCAATATGGTTGAAAAGTCCGAAGGGGATGAGGCGGGCTTAAAGTCTGTCACGCTGGAAATAGAAGGACGCTATGCCTATGGCTATTTGAAAGGCGAAAAGGGAACTCATCGACTGGTGCGAATTTCGCCTTTCAACGCCAACGGTAAGCGGCAGACGAGCTTTGCGGGCGTGGAAGTGATGCCGATACTGAGCGACGATATTGAGCTTGATATTCCTGATAAGGATTTGGAGGTAAAAACTTCACGCTCAGGCGGCGCGGGCGGACAAAACGTGAATAAAGTAGAGACGGCTGTTCGGATTACGCATTTGCCGACGGGACTTTCGGTGCGGTGCACTCAGGAGCGATCGCAGCTTCAAAACAAAGAAAAAGCCATGGCGCTGCTCAAAGCAAGGCTGCTGGTGATTGCGCAAGAACAGCGAACTCAGGCGATCGCTGACATCCGAGGCGATATCGTCGAAGCCGCTTGGGGTCAGCAAATTCGCAACTACGTTTTTCACCCGTATCAAATGGTCAAAGACCTGCGCACAAACGTCGAAACTACGGCGGTATCAGATGTGATGGATGGCGATTTGGAAGCGTTCACCCAGGCATATTTACGCCAAGAAAATCAGATGGTGCAGGAAAGCACGGTTTGAGTTTTATTATTTAAATATCCATTCTTTAACGAGGCAGGCTATGAGCACCGATGAATCAGTCAAAACGCTGGAAAAACCGAGCAAATCCGCATTAGAAGGGCCGCCGCCGAGCTACGTGAAGCTAGCCATGCGCAACATGGTCAAAAAAGGCGGCAAGTCGCTCTATCAC
>JBARVS010000247.1:0-4783 GCA_049646385.1 Phormidesmis sp.
GTCTATTGAGCAGAGCCTTTCTACCTTTTCAGGGCATGTCAAGCGCATTGGCCGAATTTTGGACGAGCTGGATAGCGCTCTTGAAAGTAGCGAAAAAGAGAGGGCGAATTCGCTTGTACTGCTCGATGAAGTGGGTGCAGGTACCGATCCTTCTGAAGGGAGTGCTTTAGCGATCGCCCTCCTAAAGCATCTTGCTAGCCGCACTCGCCTCACTGTCGCCACCACCCACTACGGCGAACTTAAGTCTTTAAAGTACGAAGACGATCGCTTTGAAAACGCCTCAGTAGAGTTTGATGACGTTAAGCTTGCGCCCACCTATCGCCTGCTGTGGGGCATTCCAGGCCGATCAAACGCGCTTTCGATTGCGCGGCGCTTAGGCATGAAAGAGAGCGTGCTGGATCAGGCTAAACAACAGATGGGCGGGGGAAGTGAAGATGTAAACAAGGTGATTGAAGGGCTAGAGGCTCAGCGTCAGCGTCAGGAGAAGCGGGCAGAAGAGGCTGAAAGACTGGTGACAAAAGCCGAGAGTTTTTACAAAGAAGTAGAGGCACGGGCACAAAGCCTGCGAGATCGAGAGCAGAAAATTAGGCGACAGCAGGAAAAAGACGTAGAAACCGCGCTGCTTCACGCTCGTGCAGAGGTCGCCAAGGTGATTCGCGATCTGCAAAAAGGAGACAAAACAGGTAAGGACGCTCAGAGTGCGACTGAAGCGCTCAATGCGATAGAAGAAAAGCGATTGCCGACGGGCAAGCATCCAGCTAAAACGAAGTCTAGCGGCCTGGGCTATCGGCCAAAGGTAGGCGATCGCGTCCGTCTTTCTAGCCTGGGCGGTCAGCTCGCCGATGTATTAGAAGAAGCCGACGCTGACGGCAAGCTATCGGTGCGCTTCGGCATTATGAAAATGACGGTCGATCTCGCTGATGTGGAATCACTCAAAGGAGAGAAAGCCGATCCGATAGAGAAAGCAGAGAAAAAGCCCAAAGCGCAGCCCGTGGCCAAGACGATACCTGAAGCGCCCATGGTAAAAACAGAGAGCAATACGGTGGACTTACGAGGAATGCGGGTGTCGGAAGCCGAGAGCGTAATTGAGGAGGCGATCGCCCAACACACAGGATTTGCTGGCGCTAACGGCCCGCTGTGGATTATTCACGGACATGGCACGGGTAAGCTACGGCGCGGCGTTCAGGAATATTTGAAGCACCATCCTCAGGTTCAGAGCTTTGCAGAAGCCGAGCAGGGGGACGGCGGTAAGGGCGTTACGGTCGCTAAATTTTAGTTAAAACGGCCTGCGCTTAGTATCTGCAATCTGGTAGCACAGGCCAGTAAAATAAAGAAATGTATTGGCGAGGGCAATATGACAGACGTATTGGTGATTGGGTCGGGGCCAGCAGGACTGTCTTTGGCGATCGCGCTAGCACAGCGCGGGCTATCGGTAGAAGGACTAAGCGCTATTAGCCCGACCAAACCTTGGCCAAATACGTATGGCATTTGGGCTGATGAGTTAGAAGCGCTAGGCATGAGTGATTTTTTGAGCGATCGCTGGCAGAACACGGTGGCCCATATGGGGAGAGGCCCAATCGCACTGAACCGAGCCTATGGCCTGATTAACAGCGAGAAGCTGCAAGGGCAATGGCTCAAGCAAAGCGAGCACCACGGCATTCGGTGGCATGAAGGCAAAGCAGCTAACGTGACGCACGGGGCCAAACGCTCTGAGGTGACAGACGAAGATGGAAAACCATACAGCGCTCGGCTAGTGGTGGATACCAGCGGGCATAATCCGGCTTTGGTGAGGCGGTTGCCACAGCCCAAACCCATCGCCTACCAAGCTGCCTATGGTGTGATCGGCAGATTCTCCAGCCCGCCGATTGAGCCAGGGCAAATGGTGCTGATGGACTATCGAGACGAACATTTACCCGCATCAGAGAAACGACTGCCGCCCACGTTTTTGTACGCGATGGACTTAGGCGATGACGTTTACTTTGTTGAAGAAACTTCCGTGGCCCATACGCCTGCCGTCCGATTTGATACGTTAGAGCATCGGCTAGAGCGGCGGCTAGCGCATCGCGGCGTAAAGCTGCTAGAAACCTTCCACGTAGAGCGCTGCCTGTTTCCAATGAATGCGGCCCTGCCTGATTTTACGCAGGCGGTGGTGGGCTTTGGCGGGGCGGCGAGTATGGTGCATCCGGCAACGGGCTATATGGTGGGGGCGCTGCTGCGGCGAGGGCCAGATTTGGCACGGGCGATCGCTCAGGCTTTAGAAAATAAAAACGCCTCTCCTGCTCAAGCGGCCCAGACTGCATGGCAGGCACTATGGCCAACTGACAGGCTCCGAAAGCACTACCTTTATACGTTTGGCCTAGAGAACTTAATGGCCTTTAACACGCACGAACTACAGCAGTTTTTTACCACGTTTTTTGAGTTAGAACAGTCGCAGTGGGCAGGCTTTTTGGCTGATACTTCTACGCTGCCGGAGATTGTGCAGGCAATGCTGGTGCTGTTTGGCCGCACGTCTAACTCGGTGCGATGGGGGCTAATGAGTTCGGTGCTAACGCATGGAAATCTGCTGCGACGGACGCTGACGGCATAATGCTAGCCAATGAAATACGGCTATTTGGCAACCTGCTACGGTTATTAGACGATAAGGCGCTGTATCTGCCCGATGAGGAAGCCTTGCTCGTTTCAGATGTGCACTTGGGCAAGGCAGAAACGTTTCAGGCGCTAGGCATTCCCATTTCTAACAAAATAAATGAAGAGAACTTAGAGAGACTGCGGCAGGTTAGCGCTCGAACCAAGCCTAAAAATCTGTTTATTTTAGGAGACCTTTTTCATTCTAAAAAGTCTCTCGTTCCTGAAGTGTTAACGAGCTGGGATATTTTCTTAAAAGAGATCGATGCAGCGGTTTGCTTGATTGTCGGTAACCACGACCGTCGCCTCATCTCAGCGCTGCCGCCTTTAGCGATGGATTATCAAGCAGAAGCGATAAAGCTGGGCTCATTTTTGCTAAGTCATGAGCCTGAGATTAAACATAAAGCAGCGCTGAATATTTGCGGGCATATTCATCCGGTGATTGGGCTGCGATCGCCCACCGACAGCCTCCGTCTACCCTGCTTTTTTGTAGAAAAGGATCAGCGACGCCTAACGCTGCCTTCCTTTGGAGAATTTACGGGCGGCTATGAGGTGGATTTAACAGGGAATACCTGCGCTTATGTAGTGTGTGAGGGGGAGGCGATCGCCTTTGAGTCCCAGCGATAAGAAAAGATCAAGATAGCGGCTTCTTCGCAAAGCGGAGTATTCTTAGCGCTCTGACATCGTTCTCACAACTTCAGACTTTTGAGCTAGCGCCATACCTAGCTCGTGAGAAAACTTGCGTGCACCTGCCTCGCTGAGGTGGCGATAGTCGGCAAAGTCGCCTGTAGGGTCGTAGCTATCTCTAATGCCCAGATCAACAAATAGGACAGACGAGCGTTTAGCAGCCCAATCTTTCATGAGCTGACTGTTGCGCAAGTAGTCAGCCCGCCGATTTTGAGCATCTATCATCACTGGGTTAGTCGGCAGTGCAAAGAATATTGGCAAGATGTCGTATTCCTTAAAATAGCCTGTCCATTGGTCAAAAAAGCCCTGTGGTGCTAGCAGCTTGGGCCAGAAGATTGCAGGCATCGGCAAAAACATTTCTGGCGATTCTTTGCTTTTGTTTAGAAAGTTCTGATGGTCAATGTCAGACTCTTTCTGATTGTCTCTAATCGGCTTATGCGCATAGAATCCATCTGGATATTGAGTCAGCCCGTTGCTGGCTATCCCCACAAAATCATCACTGTTTTGGCCTAACATCAGCGTCCTTAAAGCCTGCCGATAGCGCACAATGCCGCTGATATTTTCAAAAGCCTCTACCAGCGGCGCTGGCCACTTTTGGGTATTGCATAAATAATATAGGCCATAGTCTTTAGCAAAAGCAGAGGTTAAAACTGTCCGCTGCAACAGCCCGTCACAGGAAAATCCTTGGTCAAAACTGTCGGCTAGAGGCTTTAACTCTTCAATTAGATTAATACCGATTAGAACAATTTTCATTTGCGGCAAACGAGCAGGTAAGCTCAACCGTGGCAGCACTATCTTGTAATAGTTTTCGCTAAAGCCATCGAATCCTAAGTTAAAGCCGTGCGTTTGTATCCCGTTTTCTGCAAAGGCTGCTTCTATCTGAGCTGGCGCAATGCCCCACTTAGTTTCTGAACTGCCTATGGCTACATATTCCCAGTCATGTCGGGCCTCAAAGTATTTAATTTGAGGATCCATGTTGCGGCTGTTGGTGTACGAAACATAGTCAAAAAGAGAGTGGTTTGTCCAAAGCTCTAACAGCAGCAGCGGTAAGGCCAGCAGCAGCGTTACTCCTATCCACGGGCTCCATTTTTTGTAGCCCAGCTTTTTAAAATTCAAAATAAATAAACTCATAGCTCTCTCCAGCCGACATGATGATGGCTAGAACAAACAGCCAGCCCGACAGCACTATTTGCCAGCTCATCGCCAGCCGATTTTGGCGGGCAGCGTCGATTAAACGCTGTAGGGGGACTTGGGCGATCGCAAACCCCAACAGCAAAATCCAACTGCTGCGCCCCACTGCCTCTAAATGCGCAAACGGCGAATGGCTCCAAGCGGCCTGCGTAAAGCTCAGCGCCTCACCCAGCGTCTCGGCCCTGAAAAAAATCCAGGTCGTCGTTACAAAGGCCATCGTCATAACCCACTGAACAGCAGGGAAAAAAGCTGCGGCCCCCACAGGCATTTGCCATCGTTT
>JBARVS010000248.1:0-7599 GCA_049646385.1 Phormidesmis sp.
CAGCTTCAACAGACCTAACCAATAGCGCTGTCGGCCTGCGATCGCCCGTAAAAAAGGTAGAAAAGAGTCTCGCAGCGTCAAAGTGCCGTCAAAGTCAAAAACAGCAACCGTTGGTAAGTCGGTGGGCGAAGCAGCAGGCAGATCGGCAGGCAAAGGATTGGAATTGTTAGGCTCAGAAAGTAGCGTCATAACGGTTCTGTTGTTAGTGGAGAGATGGCTATAGAATCGGCGGCAATCGGCGGATGATCGCGCAGGCGATAGAGGCTAAACAGCACAATTAGCACCCCTAAAAACAGATAAGACTGAGGCGGGGAGAGACTTGAAGCTTTTCTCTACTTTTTCTATCTCTATACTATAGTTCTGTATTTATATTGTTATTGGCTTTGCTCTATTACCTGAGGGCCGTGATAGAAGGCGATCGCCCGATTGAACTGCACAGCGTTATTAATGCCTACGCTGATTAAAAGCGATAGCACCAGCCCAATAAATAAAGCCCGCTTAGTCGTTAGCGCACCCAACGCCGCTAAGCCGATCCAAAGCGGTAAAAAGTGGAGCGAATATAAAAAAGTCTCCCGTCCGGTATAAACCATGTGCAGACAAAGCTGGCTAAGCAGAGAGATACCCACCATCAGCCGCAGGCGCAAATGACCTTTTAGCCTAAACAGCTGCCATAGCCCTAGCGCAATTAGAGCCAGCCAAAGCCCAATAGCAAGAGAACCCACCACGCTACCCGTCCCTGGCGCTGAGAACTGAACCGACATCAGCGGCAATCCGGTGCGCGGATGGCCGATAACTTTAATGGCAGGCATCACCATTGTGTGGCAAATAAAAGCAGCCAAAATGTTCAAAAGGCCACCCGCCTCTTCAGAAGCAATATACTTTAACTCTCTGTGAGGCACCTTCATCGGCAGGGCGCTGCCAAAAATAGCATGTTGCACAAGGGCGAACAGCAGCACGGCAACAGCCGCCAAAACGGTTATTTGAACCGCTCGTTTGCGAGAATAGGTAAGGGCGATCGCCACGCAGCCCACAAACCAATTAGTAACCGTAATGCTCAAGGTCATAAAGCTCACAGCAACGCCCCATCCCCAGGCCGGACGCCAAGCCGAAGAATTAGCTGTGAGCTGACGATCTGTGAAAGCGACCCATCCTAACGCCCAAATGATGCCCACAGATCCCAAAGTAAAAGACTCCAGAACGGGTAGCCAAAACATGCCTGCCGCACTAACGCTCCCTAGCAAAGCGAGCAATACCGCCTCTGGCAAACGGCAACCCATCAGCCGCAAAGTACCAAACAAACTCACCTGCCACAAGGCAGCAGTGCCAGCCATCATCAGCCGTACTGATAACAGCGGCTCGACGTGAAAAGCGCGTAGAAAATAAACAGGCAGGCAAAACGCGAACGATAGCAAAGGATGTTTGTAGGTTCGCTCATGCAGTCTTAAATTTTGAGGATCAACCAGGGTGCCATGATAAACAGCCACATCCGAGTCAAACCAAGTATCGCCATATAGCTTTAAATCTAGAATTTCTGGGCCAATTAGCCGAGCGCCTAAATAGGTAGCAAGCCCTGCTAAGCCTAGCAAAACCAGTCCAACGAATATATCAAAATAGCTGAATGGGCCTATCTTATGGCTCAAATTTGGCCATCGTGAGCCTGCTTTGGTAGACATCCAAGGCAACATAACTTCAATGCTTTGTGCTCAAAGCTATAAAAAAAATGAAAAAATAGTGAAGTTAATAAACAATAATCACAGCAGCTTGCTCTAAAGCGTCCGACCGTAGGCAACCGCGCAAACGCCGCTAACGATTAAGCTAATGCCTGCCCAGTTGATCAATGAGACTTTTTCTCGAAGCAAAAGGGCACTAGCCACCGTAGTCACTAGCACCGTGAGCCCAATCACCACCGGATAGGCCACCGACAGATTGAACTTACTCAAAATAGAGATATAGACCACCGTGCTCAGCCCATAAGCAGCAATACCGCCTAGTAAATACGGGCTCAAAAAACTGTTACCCGCGCCAAACTTAAACAAAATTTGAGCAAAGGTATTAAGCCCAACCGTGACCAAAATCAGCCCCGAAAGCAGTAGATTTTCCATGACTTTTATCAGCAACCCTGACGGATATTGCATTCCATTATTGAATCAGCCCCTGCTGTTCAAGCAGAAGAATAGTCAGTGCTGTTATCCCCCAGCACGCTACCGTTAGCAGCAGTGGCCTGTCGGTTAGCAGCACTTTTTCAGGCCGCTCAGTATGTTCTATTGCCGCTGGCTCGCCTGGGCCATTTTGCCAAGTTTCTACTGGATCGCTCAAAAGCTGGTAGCGAAACACACCATACAGCACAAAAGGAAACGTGAGCAGCATCCAAGGCGTTGTGGCTCCCCCTAGCTGAGATCCTACGCTCCATATGGCGTAGCTCATAAGCGTGCCTGTTGTTGCAATATTCTCTAAACGTAGCAAAAGAGACAATGAATATCGCTTCAATACCGAGCGCGTACTTCCGCCCCTGCGCAGCTCAGCCTTTCGCTTTTCAATCGCTAAAAACAGCGCCAGCATAGCCGTACAAACCAAGAACCATGCCGATAAATCGATGCCAGTAGCCGCCGCGCCTGCACAGGCTCGCAGCACAAAGCCCGTAGAGATTGTAATAATGTCTAACAGCACCAATCGCTTGAGCCGCAGATTATAGGCGACTTGCAGCGCAGCATAAGCGACTAGGGTTAACCCCAGCAGAGGAGAACTCATCAGTCCAATAAACAGCGTGCCTACCAGCAGGCTAATCGCCATGCAAAATGCGACTGCGACGGGAACCGCACCACTAGCAATGGGCCGATTGCATTTAACCGGATGACGCCGATCGGCCTCTACATCGACGATGTCGTTAAATAGATAAAAGCTGCTTGAGAGTCCACAAAATAAACCAAAGGCCAGCAGGCTGTTGAAGAGAATGGCTGAGCTAAAGTCAAAATTGAACAGCGGCGCAGCGAATATGATGAGGTTCTTAGTCCAATGGTGGGGACGGAGGGCAAGCAGATAGGGAAAGAATGCACCGCCTGATCTGCTAGGGGATGACGAACTAGGCTTGTATGTCATGTTTATTTCAAATTCATTGTGCTTATAAGCTGAAGCTTGCTAAAAACCAAAATATAATAGAGTCCTAGCAAAAGCTCGTATTTACAAACACTTTTTAGAAGCTTCATATACATAAATACACGTACGAAGAAACGTCACCCTGCACTAGGGCGTATCTATGCATACGAGAATATACCTGCTATAGCGCCTCTCGGTTGTGTGCCGCTAGCAGCCCTTTCCATCCTGGCCCAACAGGGACAATGCCCCCTGGATTGAGCGGGAATAAGTTGCCATAGTAGTCGTGTTTTACCGCTTCGATGTCGCAGGTATCAGCAATGCCAGGAAGCTGGTAGAGATCGCGTAAATAACCACTGAGATGAGCATAATCGGCGATGCGGCGGCGATCGCACTTAAAAATGCCGTGATAAGCCACATCGAATCGAACTAGCGTAGTAAACAAACGAACATCCGCTAGCGTCAGGCCGCTGCCACAGAGATAGCGCTGAGTCGCCAACCTGCTGTCAAGCTCGTCTAGCGTGGTAAACAGTTCGCCCACTGCCTGGTCGTAAGCTGCCTGGGTTTGGGCAAAGCCGCAGCGATACACCCCATTGTTAACAGCGGCATAAATTTTATCGTTGAGCGCATCAATCTCAGTACGGTGCGCTTCGGGGTAAAGGTCTGGCCCGGTTGCAAGTTCATCAAACTCGCTGTTAAGCAGCTCAATAATATCTGCGCTTTCGTTGTTTACAATGGTTTGGGTTTTGCTATCCCACAGCACAGGCACCGTTGCTCGACCCGCGTATCCCGACTGACAGCGGCTGTAAAAATCGGGCAAAGACGGGCAGTTTTCAAATGGAAAGTCGAGCTGATTGGGCTCAAATAGCCATCGGCCTTCGTCAGTTGAGGGATACACCTTCAGCAGCCCTACCGCATCTTCTAACCCTTTGAGCACGCGGGTGACCAACGTGCGATGAGCCCAAGGGCAGCTCATGCCAACAATCAAAAAGTAGCGCTGCGGCTCGGGGCTGATTTCCCGGCTGCGAAATTCGCTTTGAGGCCGTTCGTAAGCGCCAGACTTACTGCGCGGAGCCATCTGCGACATCATGGTGTGCCACAGCGTGCTCCACACAAATTTGCCCGTGCGAACAATCAGGCCAGGGGGCAGCGCAGCGCGTTTGGTCGCCATAAGCAGTTGGTATAGGATTGAAGGAAAAGCGGCGGGCAAAAAATAACCCACCTTTCTAAATGTTAGACGGTGGGTGAAAGATGTGATGGTTAGATTGCGCGGGGCTTAATCTAACCTACGGTGAATTGGGGGTGAATTGGGCGGGTTTTGACTATGAGACGCATTTACTGGCCAGCAGCGTTTGGACGGTATCGGTTAGCTCGCCAGGGCGAAAGGGCTTGATGACGTAGGCGTCTGCGCCCTGCTTGATGCCCCAATAGCGGTCAAACTCTTCGCTTTTGGATGAGCATAAAACCACTAGCACATGTTGAGTAGAGGGATTGCTTTTTACCCAGCGGCATAGCTCATAGCCATTCATATTGGGCATTACCACGTCAAGCACAACCAGATCTGGCGGATTGGCCACAATTTTTTCTTTGGCTTCTTGACCATCTTTGGCCACTGAAATAATCAGCCCCGATTTGTCTAAGAGACCAGAAATCATCTCTCGGAGCATTGGGCTATCGTCTACGATAAGGATTGCGCTCATAGTTTGAAGTGGATTCAACAGCTAGGTTATGCACGTTAGGCATGGCCTTTAAGGAGGCGCTCGACATGCTTAGAGTGCCCTAAGCGGCCATAGAATATGGCCTATGTGAAATAGGATAAAAGGATTAAACCGTCAGTTCAGCATTCCCAGCTAAACAGGCTCTAAAGCTTGGAGAACTGCCTTTGGCTGTAACTTATCTTTGAACCAGACTATTTTCGCGGGTGTGTTTCGAGTATCAACCCCTGCTTTTTCAAGGTTCAGACGTTCTGAAACCGCCAGGATTAAATTTTCGCTGTTGGCCTGATGCACCTGATAGAATTTTTTGCGCAGATAGTCGGGCCGCCAGTAGCCCACGATTTCTAATAGATAGACGCGCCCATCGGGATGCACTAGCCGAAAGTCAGGAATCATGACGCTGCCAGGAATCGGGATTAAGTCCACTTCGCGCTCTAGCTGCCAGTCGGTTTTAGCAGCGGCCCATTTTTCGGCAAAAGCCTGCTCTAGCATACTGTCGTAGGGCTTGCCCGGTGGATAGTGGCTAACCAAATCGCAGGTGTCACTAAGGCTATAGCTTTTTTCTTGAGAAACTTTGGTGTAAGGATTTTTCCACTGGAGCTTGGCGGTGAGCTGCCAGCGGGTGACGTGCAAAATGGCGGGCACGAGTTTGGCAATGTCAACGCCGTAGCGGGTGCTGGCTTTGAACAAGCTGGCGGGGCCATCGATAGTGATGGTAAAACCCTGGTCGGCTTCGCCTTCGATGTAAGTCATGAGGCGAAACAGCTTGAGATATTTGAACATGAGCTTGTATTCGCCGGGGTCGTTGCGGTGAAGGTTCATCACAACGTGGCTAGCCTTGTAGAAAATGCCCTGCACCTGTGAGAGGTTGTAGCGATGCAGCAGGGCTTCTGGCGTGGGCGCATCGAAAGTGGTGAGGATGCGGTTTTCTTTGAGATCGGCGTATAGTCCTTGGCGGATATGAGCAGGTTCTACGTCGCGATCAAGTTCTTGCGTGAGCTGGGCGGCTAGCGTGGTGAGATGCTGGGCGGCAGCAGCGGGGCTGGGCGTTTGAAGGGCGGCTAGGGTAAAGATGCGATCGCGCAGCACCTCAGGCTCTAACGGGCTGACAATTTCAAACGTGCTAAAGCCAGTGCGCAGCAAATGCGCTAGCCCGCGCTTAACGCGATAGTCGGTGCCTTCGCCCTCTAAGGCTTGTAGCTGCTGATCGAGATAGCCCTGCGTTTTACCGACGGCGCTTTGAAATAGCTCAATAGCGGTTTGCGCCGTGGCGAGATTAACGGGCTTAATAGCCAGCTTTTTAGGCACCAGGGAGTCGCCGCTGTAGTTATGAATGAGTAAAGGTGAAGGTAGCGTGGTCAGTTCCTCCTGACGTACTTTTACTATCTATCTTATAGAGCCTATTTTTAGAGCCTATTTTACTAAAGCGCTTTTACAGAGCCGCCTCTTTATAATAGAGAAGAGTAGACCTACAAAAACCCTTCAAACATCCTTTGGCCAACGCTATCCCCTCCATTCAATCTGAAACCTTAAATCTGCTGGAATGGCCTCGGCTATGCCGCCACTTAGCAACTTTTACCGCCACGAACCTGGGCACAACCGCCGCTCAGCGTCTGCCCATCCCTACCAGCCAACTAGAAAGCGAAGCATTGCTGGCCCAAACCGTAGAAGTTACGCAGCTAGAATCGACGGTGGGTGGCCTTCAGTTTGGCGGCATCAGAGACATTGGCCTAGCGCTAGAGCGGGCCAAAATTCAAGGAATTCTCTCGGGCGATGAGCTGCTAGAAGTTGCGACAACGCTGGCGGGCGCGCGACGGCTGCGCAGGCAAATTGATTCGCAAGACGAGCTGCCCGTGCTTCAGGCGTTAGTTGAGAACCTGCGAACTTTTCCAGAGCTAGAGCAGGAAATTCATCGCTGCATTGATGATCGAGGTATGGTGGCTGATCGGGCGAGTAGCCAGCTTGCGAGCGTGCGACAGCAGCTTAAGGTTGTGCGCGATCGCATCTATGCCAAGCTGCAAAGCATTCTTCAAAGGCAGAGCGGCGCAGCCCAAGAGAGCATCATCACGCAGCGGAACGATCGCTTTGTCATTCCGGTGAAAGCCGACCGCAAAGACGCGATTCCTGGCATTGTTCACGATGTTTCTACCAGCGGAGCCACGCTATATGTAGAGCCTCACAGCGTGGTAGAAAATGGCAACAAGCGCCGCGCCTTGCGTAAGCAGGAAGAGGTTGAAGAAGAAGCCATTCGCCAAACGCTTACGTATAAAGTGGCAGAAGTCATTCCTGATCTGGAGCATTTACTGGTTACAGTTATTCGGCTGGACTTAGCGTCTGCTCGGGCTCGCTACGGCCTGTGGATGGACGGAAACGCCCCTCGATTTGTCAACAATGAACAGATTACCCTACGCCAGCTCAAGCACCCTTTGCTACTGTGGCAACAAAAAAAAGAACAGAATAGCGCCGTAGTGCCAACAGATTTGGTGATGCGTCCGGACTTGCGAGTGGTTGCAATTACTGGCCCAAATACAGGCGGGAAAACGGTCACGCTAAAAACGCTAGGGCTGACGGCGCTAATGGCAAAAGTCGGCATGTTTGTGCCTGCTCGCGAGCCCGTAGAGCTGCCCTGGTTTGATTCTGTGCTGGCTGATATTGGTGACGAGCAGTCTATTGAGCAGAGCCTTTCGACCTTTTCCGGGCCTGTCCAGCGCATTGGCCGAATTTTGGACGAGCTGGATAGCGCTCTTGAAAGTAGCGAAAAAGAGAGGGCGAATTCGCTTGTACTGCTCGATGA
>JBARVS010000249.1:0-2855 GCA_049646385.1 Phormidesmis sp.
TTCCGCTGGCTATCCTGCTTTTTGTGACTAAGCTCGTAAAATTGCGTAAGTCATGAAAACGTTATTTTTAGCGGGGCCATGAACTTAATAAGTCAGCCGCTATCTTTATGATCGGTGTCAATGCATACATCAAGCTGCCTTATTGAGGATTAAGTTTTGAAAGGCGTTTGAATGCTCACGCTTTTTGGTTTTGCATAGATTTTAGGTTTGCGCTTTTTAGTTGTGATGATATAGAGCCCGGTCAGGCAACTGCCGGATGAATGGCATATGGACAGTCGGCACATTCAGTTTCGCTATACGCAGATTTTCACGCCCTATCAGCTTAATCAGGTGTGTGACCTTTTTAAGCTGGCAGCTTTTTGGGCCGAGGATCGTCGCCCATCTGATATGGCTAAGGCGATCGCCCATAGCAAGCCAGTCGTCACTGCCTGGGATGATGAGCAGCTCATAGGCTTTACGCGAGCTACGTCTGATGGGGTTTTTCGTGCCACCGTTTGGGATGTGGTGATTCATCCCGACTATCGAGGCGCGGGGTTAGGCCGGCGTCTAGTCGAAACATTAATTGCGCATCCTCATATGAATAAGGTGGAGCGCACCTACTTGATGACAACGCATCAGCAAAGCTTTTATGAGCGCATTGGCTTTAAGAAAAACAGCACGACGACGATGGTGCTGCACAATCAGCTCATCGCCGAGCGCTTTTTAGAAATGGCTGAAATGAAGGAAATATAGGCGTAAGAAAGGAAAAGTTAGGCTTCCTCAGCCTCAATTTTCTGGCGAGAATCGCCCCAATAGGCGCTGTAAGTCCATTCTTCGCTGCTGCCTTTATCGGTGGTTTTCCAGCGGTAGATGACATCTTTATTGGGGTTGATGCCTACTTCTAACAGTTTGGCACCCATGTAGTATTCGGTTTGCTTGAGGGTGCGATCGCGCAAAAACTGACTATCGCTTTTAGAAATTGTCTTAGAAATGTGAGCCTGTGTAGGTCTTGCCATGGTTCTTTAAAGAAAAGATGCGAGTCACCAAAAATATATTATGCCTGCTAAGGCAACCATTCTAAGCTAATGCCCACACGACTATCGCCTTCATTAGCCGTACTTTGCCATTCTAAGTCGGTAGAGAGGCGCAGGTTTTGGCTCACCGCATAGCCAAAATTTAGCTGAGTAATGCTGAGCTTTTCACTGCCGCCCATAATCCAAGACTGATCGAGCGTGACATCAGCCGCGCCCGTACGAGAGGGCACTAAGCGTAAACGCACGCCGACATTAGCACCGCTGACGCTATAGTCATTGGCTGATTTGGCAGCGCGATAGCCCAGCGTGGGGGCCACGTTGATATAGCTTCCCAATGGCAGGAGGTAGTAGTGCAGGTCAGCGCCGTAGGCTTGGCGAAACGCCGCAGGAGATGCGCCGCCATCGCCTTCAAAACTCTGCTGGTAATCCGCACTAACAGTCAGCGGCGTAGCCCCTATAAACCAGTCTTCTATCCCCACTGCAAAGCCGCTCTTGCCATCGGATGAAGGAAAAGCGCTATAGCCCGCCCGAATTCGCGTGACGAAGCTAGGATCGTTGCGGATTTCCGCTTGAATATTAGGCACTGCTTGCATCCAGCGCTGAAGCACCGGGCTTTGATTAATTACTGCGGGCGTGAGATTCAGCGGCGCAGCAGAGTCAGCAGCAGGTTCTGTTTCAGATATCTCGGCATCGGAGATCTGGGCCGCAGCAGGCAAATGACCCGCCAAAGCAGTCATGCAACCAACCAGCCAGCCCATCAAAATTTTCTGATATTGCATAGCCACAGACTAGCCCGAGCCCAGCTAAAAGTCAGCCTCTCGCTTCACTTTCTCAAAAAGTTATAAGAAGGCCATGGGATCGATAGGCTCGCCGTTTCGACGAACTTCAAAATGCAGGTGAGGGCCCGTCGAAAGCCCGGTCGTCCCCACCAGTGCAATCACGTCTCCTTTTTTAACTGCCTGCCCTTCGCTAACGTTCAATTGGCTAGAGTGGCCATATAGCGTTGTTAGCCCGCCGCCATGGTCAATAATGACGGCATTGCCATAGCCGCCATACCAGCCCGCAAAAATAACCACACCCGTTTCAGCCGCCTCAATCGGACTGCCCTGTTCAGCGCCAAAGTCGGTGCCTGCATGAAAGCGGCTGTAGCCCAGCACGGGATGAAACCGACTGCCAAACCCGCTGGTAATGGGGCCTCGGGCGGGCATGATCATTTTACCCGAGCTGCGAGCGGCCCGTAGTGCTTCTTCACGGGCAATTTTTGACTCCGCCGCGTTTGCTGCCGCCACTCGCTGCAAAATTAGCGCAGTGACCTTGTCAGAATCGCTATCGAGCTGCTTAATAGCCGCCGAGAGTGCGCCTCTGTTTTCGCGGAGGCGAGTCATCGTGACAGACTGCTGCTGAAGCTGGTCGGTGTATTGCTCCCGGCTGGCCATAAGCTGCTGACGCAACAGGGAAATATCGTTTTTTTGCTGCTCAACGCCCTCTTGCTGCGCCACGATTTCAGTCGAATGAGCCTCTAAATCTACCAGCATGGCTCGATCAGCGGTGTACACCTGTTTGAGTCGGTAGCGCCGATCTAAAAAGTCATTGAGATTACTGCTTTGCAGCAGCACGGCCCAACCTTGTGCGCCCTGCTGACGCTGCATAAACTGAAGCCGACCTACAACGGCCATGCGCGCTTGCTCATAGACTTGCTGATTGCGCGTTAGGTCAGCCTCTAGCTGATCGAGCCGCTTTTCGGCCTGAGCGAGCTGATATTCGGTGTTGCTGATCCAGGCGTCGGTGCCTTGGAGGGTTTTGGACAGGTCGCGCAGCTTTTGGTTGCCTTGGTTTTCGGCC
>JBARVS010000250.1:0-4093 GCA_049646385.1 Phormidesmis sp.
GATTTGCTGCCAGTGCTGGCAGATCTAAAGCTGGCGATTTTCCTCCTGCTGGCGATCGCGCTACTCAGCATCAGCGGCACGGTGATTGAGCAAGGTCAAGGACTCGCTTTTTATCAAGAAAATTATCCAGCAGATCCGGCCCTTTTTGGCTTTCTTTCGTGGCGGTTCATCTTAGCGGTGGGGCTCAATCATGTGTATAGCACCTGGTGGTTTCTAGCCATTTTGATTCTTTTTGGGGCGAGCCTTACCGCCTGCACATTCACCCGACAAATCACGGCGCTGCGATGGTTTTCGCGAACCTGGAATTTTTATAGCCAGCCGCGTCAGTTTGGAAAAATGGCGCTCAGCACTGAGCTAGAGGGCTGTTCGCTAGAGGCGCTCAAGCAGCGACTGGGCGATCGCCGCTACAAAACCTATGAAAAATTCAGCGAGCCCTCTAGTGAAGAGTCCAAGCGAGACACTGACGAGAAAGCAACGATGCTGTATGCCCACAAGGGGCTAGTGGGGCGGATTGGCCCGATTGTAGTTCACGCCAGCATGTTGCTAATTTTGGCGGGTGCTATTTTGGGCGCAATGACAGGCTTTTTCGCCCAGGAAATGGTGCCAGCAGGCCAAACGTTTAAGATTCAAAATATCTTTGAGGCAGGGCCATGGTCAGCTTCGCAGGTGCCCAAAGACTGGTCAGTTAAGGTCAACCGCTTTTGGATCGACTACTCCCCTGAGGGCCGAGTCGATCAGTTCTATTCCGATCTCTCCGTGCTAGATAACGATGGCGAAGAAGTCAAACGCAAAACTATTTGGGTCAATCAGCCGCTGCGCTATAAAAATGTCACGCTCTATCAGGCTGACTGGTCGGTGGCCGGGGTGAAGGTGCGGCTAAACAACAGCCCTGTTTTTAACTTACCAATGGCAGCTTTAAAGGCCGAAGGCGGAAGGCTGTGGGGAACCTGGGTGCCCACCAAGCCTAATATGAGCGAAGGCGTTTCGCTGGTCGCGCAAGATTTGCAGGGCACGCTGCTGCTGTACGACATGAGCGGTCAGCTGGTTTCTACCGTGCGAAAAGGCGGCTCTATCCAGGCCAACGGCGTCACCCTGTTTGTAGACGACATCATCGGCGCAACTGGCCTGCAAATTAAGGCCGATCCTGGCATTCCTGTCGTGTATGCGGGCTTTGGGCTGCTGATGATAGGCGTAGTGATGAGCTATGTTTCGCACTCTCAGGTGTGGGCGCTGCAGGTGGCTGACAGGCTCTACGTAGGCGGGCGGACTAACCGCGCTCAGGTTGCTTTTGAGCACGAGCTACTGAGCCTGCTGGATGATTTGACAGATCGCAATGAAAAAGCAGGTGAAGCAGACACTGCGGATAGCCAAGCTCAAAGCGCTTTAACAGCAGTAGGCTCAGCTAAGCAACGCTAGTTGAGCAATGCTAATTGAGCAAAACGCTTTAGGCCAGTAACCTAAGCAAATGATTTAAACAAAGTAAACAGAATCTTGCCGCAGGCTTACGGAAGCTTCTCAAAATAGAAACAGCGATCAATTTAAAGTTAAGTCGTTAGGCTCAGCAATTTTTTGCAACACTACCCTTGCAGGCTTAGCAGTGCCCTTCCATCTGTCAATATTTTGTCTGATATCACTTTTTGCTCAGCCAAGTCTGTCACCAGGACAGTAGGCGGATTTGCACTAGGGGCGATCGCCACCCTCTCTTTCCTCTCTTTACAAAGCTGTAGCCCCACACAGGCCGCAGAGCCCTGCACTCGCCTGCAAGAAATTACCTCTACTGCTTCCCCTCCAGCTCAGCAGAGGATTCTTCCTATCGATAAAGCAACGGCTACATACACCGCTAAACAGCAGGCTATGCTGGCCGAGCAGCTCATTCAACTGCCCATTTTAGATAAAAAACTGAGCGCCGAGCGCGATCGCCTAATCGAGCTTTATCGGCTTGACAGCAGCTTAGGATTGCAAATGACCGCTTTTATGGGCGCGGGCGGCGACACTGATTTAACAGGGAGCGATCGCATCGCCTATGAGCAGGTCGCCAGTCAGCGGATTGCCTTGGATGAGGCTATAAAAAATCAGCTAGCGGTTATTCGCAGCTATTGCCGCCAGTAAATTAAGTCGTAGGCTAGAGGGAGGAAGCATTCCTTAAGCCATACGAACTGTGTCACATGCGAATTTTGCTAGTAGATGACGAAGTAGAGCTAACCGAGCCGCTGAGCCGGGTGCTGCGGCGGCAGGGGTATGAAGTAGATGTGGCTCATGACGGACAGGCAGGCTATGAGCAAGCGACGAGCGGTCAGTACGATCTGCTGATTCTAGATTGGATGCTGCCGGGTAAAAGCGGCTTGGACATCTGCCGGGAAGTGCGCTCACATGGCGGATCTGGAGGAGAATCACGTGGTGTCTCTGGTAGTGCTGCTGGCGAATCGCCTTCTCAAACCCCGCCGGTGCTTTTTTTAACCGCTAAAGACACGCTTGATGATCGCGTTGATGGCCTGGATGCGGGCGCTGATGATTACTTAGTAAAGCCCTTCGAGCTGCGTGAATTGCTCGCTCGCATTCGGGCCTTGCTCAGGCGTCCGCCCGTGCTAGAAACGGTCAACCTGCTTCAATTTGCCGATCTTACGCTCAACGTAGAAAACCAGCTTGCCAGCCGAGGCGATCGCAGCATTGAGCTATCCGAAAAAGAAGCACAGCTACTGGCCTACCTAATGCGATCGCCCCATCAGCTTCTCACCCACACGCAAATTTACGAAGCCATATGGGGAAAAGGCGCAACGCCGAGCAGCAACACCCTAGCAGCTCAAATGCGGCTGCTGCGCAAAAAAATTGAGCAGCCCAATCAGCCCGTTTTAATTCACACGGTATATGGCAAAGGCTATCGCTTTGGCACATCGACCTAAAACGGCTGTTAACGCTTCCAGCAGGCTGTTTAAGACTTAGCGAGTCCATACAGGCGAGGCCGTATCAGCACCATATAGACTAGCGTAGTAGCGCCTGTACTCGTCAGAGAGCAGCGGCTGCCACCAGTTGCGATGCGTCAAATACCACTCAACGGTTTGCCTTAGCCCCGTTTCAAAGTCGTAAGCAGGCGACCAGCCCAAGTCGCGCTCAATTTTAGAAATGTTCATAGCGTAGCGGCGGTCGTGGCCGGGGCGATCGCGCACAAACGTAATCAAATCACGCGGCGCTTGCGGCAGCTCAGTAGCCAGCAGGCTCATCAAATCGCAAAGCTGATGCACAATATCAAGATTCTTCACCTGATTGTTGCCACCGATGTTGTAAACGTCGCCCGGATTCGCTTGGTGTAATACGGTGTCAATGGCTGAGCAGTGATCGCTTACATGCAGCCAGTCGCGCACATTTTGGCCATCGCCATACACGGGCAAAGGCTTACCTAGCAAAATGTTTAAGCACATCAGCGGAATCAGCTTTTCAGGAAACTGATAGGGGCCGTAGTTGTTAGAGCAGTTGGTGATTAGCGTCGGCAGGCCGTAGGTGTGAAAATAGGCTCTCGCTAAATGATCGCTACCTGCTTTAGAAGCTGAATAGGGGCTGTTAGGCGCGTAGGCAGTCGTTTCGGTAAAGGCCGGATCGTCTGCGGCTAAGCTGCCGTAAACTTCGTCGGTAGAGACATGCAAAAAGCGATAGTGGGCGGGCTGGTGGTGGGTTTGCCAGCGATCGCGAAAAGCCTCTAGCAGCGTAAACGTGCCCACAACGTTGGTTTGTACAAAAGCAGCAGGGCCCAAAATAGAGCGATCTACATGCGACTCAGCGGCGAAGTGAATAACCGTATCAATCTCTTCTTCTGCCAAAATAGAAGCGACTAGCGCGCCGTCACAAATATCGCCTTTGACCAAGCGAACCCTTTTCTGCTCGGTTAGCTCAGCCAGATTAGCTTCATTTCCGGCATAGCCCAAAATATCGAGCACGACAGCTCGCCCGTCATGGTTTTTGCACCAGTGATGAACAAAGTTAGCGCCAATAAATCCAGCGCCGCCCGTAATCAAAACCCGCTTTGACATAGTTGTTCAGTTCCTTTTTTGAGGCCAGATCTTAGGCCAGTTCAATGGTTGAATCATCACCCACCATAAAC
>JBARVS010000251.1:0-12385 GCA_049646385.1 Phormidesmis sp.
GCTTTGACCCGCGATTAAGCCTGCTACAACCAGCAGCACAATAGAAAAAAGACGTTTGGGGCGCATAATTTGAGATTCGCGATACGGGCTAACGCGCGAGGCTTCTTGAACTAATCGAGCACGTCAAATAGCTTATCTTCTAGCTGAGGCCGCATCTTTTGGAAATCCTCTGGATCAACCAGTTCTACGCTGCCATCGTCCTGACGGGTGGCAAAAAACAGCAGCGGCTCTAGCGGTGTGCACAGCGTGTACTGTGAGCCCTCATGAAAGAAGGTCGCCAGCATTTGAAAGTCTTCGGTGATAGGCTCAGCGTCTTCTTCTTCGTCTATTTCTAGCGAGAAGCAGTCTTCCTCATCGGCCTCGGGCAGGTCGCCAGCGGCAGTCAGCGTATGAGCCGAGCGCTCTAGCAACAGGTTTAGTTCGGCTAGCACAGCTCTTGCAGAAGGAAACAGCGCGTCAATATCTTCGTCTTCTACATCGACTAAAATCTCTTCGCTGCCGTCCTCACTGTCGTCATCTTCATCGGCGCTTTGCCACACAAACACTTCAATCGGCAAATCCACTGGCAGCAGCAGCAAAAACTCTACGCCATCTAAATCTATAGACTTTTCTACGTAGCAAGGCAGCTTGCGATCCGCTTCATCGGTCAGCGTCACAACGGGATATTCAGCCGGATCATCTACTAAATTAGAATCGAATTCCATAGGGCGTTCCCTCACAAAACAAAGGGCAAGAGGTTAAAAATAGACCTGAATGATAGAAAAAGTAGGTCTATGCGGCATGTACTATTTATTTAGAGTAGAGCATCATACGGCATAATTTTGGCGGACAGGTTTGGCAGCTAGGTTTGACGACGCGCATCTAACCACTGTTGCAAAATGATAGCGGCGGCCTTGCGATCAATCAACGCCTTGTTGTCTCTAAGCGACTGTCGAGCGTCTATCATCATTTGCTCAGCGGCAAACGAGGTCAGCCTTTCGTCGACAAATTCGATGGGTAGCCCTAATGATTTTGACAGGCGATGGGCCTGCTTGGTAATCTTTTTAGCCTGAGCCCCAATTTCTCCATCTAAGGTATAGGGCAGGCCCACAATTAGTATTTCTACGTTTCTTTCGGCAATGAGCTGACGCAGCGGTGCAATCACGCTCTCAAAGCTGGTGCGGTGAATGGTGGTGAGCCCGGTAGCGATGAGGCCAGTGCGATCGCACCCCGCCACCCCAATTCGCTTTGCACCCAAGTCTAACCCCAAAGCAGAAACCACAGCCGTTACGGAGTCGCGACGACTGCGTGTTGAGCGGCCATCGCTGCAATATCTTCGGGCGTGACAAACCGCTTTTCAGAGCAGTAGGTCATCAGGCTAATGCCGCCCATCATGCGAGCCGTGCTCACGCGCACCCGAAAGTCATCGGTGAGAAACCAGCAGCGCTCCTGGCCCTGATTGGTTTCATAGTCGGTATCGATAGTGAGGACGCCGTCTTGTCCAAACCAGTAGCGACTGACCACAGGAATGGTTTCTACATAGCCGCGATCGCGCACCAGCTTGCCTGATCGCCCGCTCTCGTCATCCGGCACATCTACCAGCACCGCTGCCGAAGAAGGCGGCGCACTTTCTGAAAGGTTCGCCTGCCAAGCAAAAGACGCGCCAACCGCTGCTAGGCTCGGGTCAATATTTTGAGACTTACAGATGTCTATTACGCGCTGATCGGCTGCATCTACAATATTGATAATCAGGTGAGATTCGCCCGACTCATCAGCTACCACGTCAAAATGGTGCACGGTTCGCTGCGTAAACCAAGTTCCTTCGCTCTTGCGAAAAAACGCCATCATCGTCATCGGTGGATTTAGAAGCATTTTCTAATTTTGAGATACACTACTGCTGAAGTACAAGCTCCTTGAATGGGTTAAACCCTGTTCTCTGTCTATATTGCATATATTGCTGCAATAACCACAGTGATGAAGAATTTTATCTTTACATTATGGTCAGTTAAGGATTGATGGTCGTAGCCAGTGCTAAAGAATGGGTGCTAAAGAACGGGTGCTAAAGAATGGGATAAGCGCCATTCGATCTAAATAATAGTCTGTATCTTAAGTTAAAAGTTTTCCTGTACTTGTGTTGAAGTCAAAGAGTCTGCGATTCTATCGATATCAACCCTTTCCTACCAATATCAATGACGGATTTTAATCCAGTAGGCTCTGCTGCGATCGCGCCTCACGCCCAGCTCGCTGAGGCCAATTTAGCAAATGCCAACCTTTCTGGCAAAGACCTCTATCGGGCAAATCTTCAAGGCGCTGACTTTCAAGATGCTGACCTTCGAGGCACTGGCCTAATCGGAGCCAATCTGACGGGCGCTAATTTATCAGGTGCGAATCTTTGCAAAGCCGATCTTCGAGGCGCTTGCTTAAAAGGGAGTAATCTTTCTCACACAGATTTGACGGGGGCGTATCTCTATCGCGCTGATCTGCAAAGCTGCGTTTTGACGGGGGCGACGTTGGCCGATGCTGAAGTGAAGCTAGCGCTTTACGATGGGGCGACTCAATGGCCTGAAGGCTTTCGCTATAAGAGCAGCGGCGCAGTGGGGCCAGGGGCTGCTCTCAACGGGTCGTTTTTAAACACTGCTAATCTTAAAAATGCTGACCTGAGCGGGGCGATGCTGCTGGGCGCGTACTTGAGCGGCGCGAATTTGCAGGGGGCTAATCTGGCGGGTGCGGGGCTCAGCGGCGCGAATTTGCAAAAGGCTTTTTTGATTGGGGCAAACTTGCAGGGGGCTAATCTGGCGGGCGCGGAGCTTCAGCGGGCTGATTTGCGGGCGACAAATCTTACCGATGTGGATTTTTCGATGGTGGGCAGCATTGCCGGGGCTGATTTTACTGGGGCGGTGGGGTTGACTGATGAAGATCGATCAAAGCTGTTGAGTCATGCTGTTTCAGAATTAGAAGAATGGAATGTGTTTACCCGTAAAACAACGCGCCAGAGCTTAGAAAAATAGGGCCTACGTTCGTTTTTCTAAATATTGGCCGATCATGATTTCTTCGCCTGCGCGGGAAATGACGGTCTGCCGGGTGCGGTAGTTTTCACCCACGAGCTTGAGTTCTTCTTCAAAGGCGGAACCGTTGTATTCGGTGCGCAAAACCATGGTGCGATCGCCCGTAAACTTATAGTGGGCGGTGACGGGCTTGGGGGTGGCAAAGCCGCGATCGCGGTACATTACATCACCTCGAATGCCAAAAACGGTGCTGCCCACAGAAGGCTTGCGACTCGGCGTAATATAGCTGCTTTCCCAGGTGACTTTGGCCCCAAACAGCATGGGTACAGTTAGCTCATGGCGCTTGCCTAGCTCGATTAGCTCAGGGCGATCGCCTGCTAAAAACTCAATCGTAATGTCGCTGACAACTTCTTGAGTTTCATCGTTGGCTAAGGTGTAATAGCGGCGGCGAGACTGCCAGCTTCCCGCTGACTGCTTGAAGAAGGCGATCGCCTGAGCCTCCACATCTGCTGCATCTTTTTGCTGGGGATAGGGCTGAATAGTCGAGCTTGCAGATAGTAGCATTACGCTTACGCCTCAGTTGTCTGGGTAGGATTGTCTGGGTAGGATTGTCTGGGTAGAATTGTCTGGGTAGCACAGATCTGACAGCACAGGAAAGGTCAGATTTCGCGGCAAAGAAATATTTCTTTACAGAGGTAAGATAGCCTACTTTGCTGTGCAGCGACAATCAATCAAAGGGCTGAGCAGCTTTCAAGCAGTAAGCAAGTCTTCAAGCGCAGCCGCAACAACTTTGTGATGGCTATCCTGTCGTAGTTTTACCAGGGCGCTATGGGCACGAGCCGATAGGTCATTGTCCAGAGAATCCGTAGAATCATTTCTAAACGATTTGAGGGCTGTTGCTAAGGCCATGCGCGATCGCCAGTTACTATCCTCTAAAAAGGGCAGCAGCGCATTAAGCGACTTCTCGGCCTGCGAAGTATCTGCTAGCAAGCCCAGCGCCGCCATGCCAGCCTGTACAATGGTTTGGTCACTATCCTCAAGAGCCACTAGCGCAATTTTAAGCAGATGCTCAGGGCTTTCCATCTCGGGCATAATCGCTAAAATGCTGCGGCGTACCAGCCAATTATCGTTGCTCAAAAACAGGCTCACCAAGCGCTCTACGGCTATCGGCCCATACAGACCCAAAGAATTAGCGATTTCGGCTTGAACATTGTTATCCGGTTCGGCAGCCAGCATTTCTAGCAGCGTTTTGTAAGCCACCTCACTGCGCTTACGGCCCAGCCCCATCGCCACAAACGAGCGGACTAAAAAGGCTGTATCCTGTCGCTGTTCAATGAGTAAAGGAATTGCTGTTTCACTATCATGGTCTTTAAGGTTCACCAGGCCGCGCAGCCGCAGCTGGACATCTTCATTAGCTAGCAGCCTTTTGATTTCGGAAATATTCATTGCAAGTGTTCGCGGGTTCACATCTAAAATAGAACGGAAGAGTGGGTGCCTAGCGAACTTTTAGGCTCAGTAATCTAGAAGCTCAGTAATCTAGAAGCTCAGTAATCTAGGGCAGTCGCATCCGCCTTTTTAGCATAGTAAAAAATTATCAAAGGTCATCATCATGACGGAGAGCGTTCAAATCAGCGAAGCTTCTTCAGAAGTTGCTGAAGTCATTGAGCAGCTAGAGCAGTATCGGGCGCGGCTAGTCGAAGACTTTGTAACAGCCGCGAAAAAGGCCAAGCTGCCCAAGTCTATGGCAATGGCTCAGCTCGAAAAGCATCCCGAAATTGCTAAAATTGACGCTTCCTTAGCACAGCTTCGTGAGCAGCATGGGCTATAGCTTTTCTGATAGCGGTATTGACGGCAGCGAACTGGCTTTTGATACAGCTAAATCGTCTCAAAATGAGGTTGATTGGCTAATCGCCCATGTCAATGAGCAAATAGAGCTATTGGCTTTTGACGATCCAGATCCTGCTTTGCTGCGTCGCTTGGTTGACTCTCTAGCAGATTCTAGGCAGTCAACGAGGTTCCGGCTAGTAGAGGCTTTGAGCCAAATTGGAGAATCTGCAACGCCTTTTTTGCTAGAGGGTATTGCCCATAGTCCTCGGCCTATTATCCGCAGAGCCTGCTGTAATGCGCTGACCAATATTGGCGATCCGGCATCGGTTTCTGGTCTGATATCGGCGCTGTCAACCGATAGCGATATCGGTGTTAAAAGTTCGGCAGCAGGTGCATTAGCTAAAGTAGGTGAGCCTGCTTTTGACGCTTTAGTGGCGCTACTGGCCTCAGACTCGGCGAGTGAAAGCTGTAAGGGACATGCGGCTTGGGCGATCGCCTCAATGAGCGATGAGGTGAGCAACCAGCTGTACGACAACAGGCACCATGCTTCGCCCGCTGTGCGAACCGCCATGCTAGGAGCCCTTGCCCAGCTTGCGCAAAAGCAAATGGCGATGGATTTGAGCAAAGCGCTTAAAAGAACGCTGGGAGCCATCACCGACGCGCTCAGCGATGACTCATCAGAGGTGCGAATTGAAGCGATCGCAACCTTAGCCCGACTGAACGACCGCAAGGCTTATAAACCCATAGCAGCTGGCCTAAAAGATAGCGAAGCAGACGTGCGTAAGGCAGCGGCTTTGGCATTAGCAAGGCTAGGTAATTTAGAGGCAATTGAGGCGATCGCACCCCTAGAACAGGACAGCGACGAGTCAGTGCGACGCATTGCAACTTTGGCCATTGGCCAGCTTAAGGAGAAGCAAAAAACATGAGTAAAGTAAAAGATCAAAACCAGACGCAAGGGCTAAGCGAGCGGGCCAAGCAGCTTATTCCTCAGGCGCGAATTGTGAGCTTTACAGGCTGGGATGGAATAGCCGAAAGGGCGATCGCCCAGCTGCAAACCGCTGACGACGAAAAGCAGTATCCAAGCGATGCAGACCTAGCCGTAATATCAGCCGCGATCGCCCAGCCAGATCCGGCGATGGCGACGGCGGGGGTGGATGCGATCGCTGCCGTCCAGCAGCTGCGGGAGCAGGCCGCTGATATTGTTGACGAAGCTCGCGCTGGCGTACTTCAAGCTTTCCCTGGCATCTTAGAGCCCGGTGGTGGGCTTTATCCACCCCTGCGAGCAGACGCCTGCTGGCGAGACTTTTGGCACTTTTTGCGCTGCATTACCTACGGGATAGCGGGTCAGCAAGCAGCCTACACCAGCCCTGAAGGGTTAGCCGCTATGGAGCAGCTATATGAGGAGCTACAGGTGCCACTGCCCGCCATGGTAGAAGGCTTAAAGGGTATCAAAAAGGCGAGCCTAAAGCGATTTTCAGCATCCGCACAGCCTGCGCTTGCCCCCTATTTCGACCATTTGATTGCGCAACTCTCTGCCTTTTTGCAGCGACCGGATTAGCGCGATCGCTCTAAAATAAAGCGCGTAAATGCAAAGCCTCATTCCTCGCACGACGAATATGACATTAGATCATACAGCGCTGACAGAGCAGTTCATTCGAGCTTGCATCAGCGGTGACGCCCTATATGTTGAAGCGCTGCTAGACAAAGCAGTCGATATCAATGCGCGGTGGCAGGGCAGTACCGGGCTGATGTGGGCCACTATGGAAAATCATCCAGTCATCGTGGCTCATCTGTTGACCTCGGGCGCTGATATTAATTTGCGCAACGATGCGGGCTACACCGCGCTGATGTACGCCGCAGAATCTAATCGGCGCGAGATAGTAAGCGATTTATTAGATCGAGACGCCGATATTACCGGACGCAATCAGTATCGCGAAACGGTGCTGATGATGATGGCACGCCATGGCGAAACGGATATCGTTGAGCAGCTGATTAAAATGGGCGCTGATGTGAGTGCGACCAATAAAATTGGTGACACGGCGCTGTATCTCGCTGCAGACAACGGCCACGCCTACACCGTAAGCAGCCTAATCCAAGCCGGAAGCACGGTGAACACTGCCAACATCGGCGGATGGACGCCTCTCATGATGGCCTCAGCGCGAGGCGATATCGATACGATTGCTGTTTTGCTAGCGCAGGGTGCGTCGGTTACGCCAGTGAATTACTGGGGCCGAACTGCCTTAGCTGAGGCAAAAAAGTCATTTCGGGCAGAGCAGGCGATCGCCCTACTCAAAGAAGCGGGCGCAACCGAGTAGGCGTAGGACAAAAGCTCGGGGAAGCAAACTTTTGTAACGTTAAATAACAAATCCAGCCATAGAACAGCGCAGCGTTTGGGACATCAAAAATAGTACAAAAAAGCCCAACACAAAGCTGCATCCCTCTCTAGCTAAGGAATAGAAAGCCTCAACAAAAAACGGTAGGAACGATGGCAAGTTCACAAAACTTGATAAAAATAGACCCCTTTTACCGACAAAATGAGAGCACACAAGCAATACGTCGTGATTGCCTGTGTGAGATTTGTTTCGCAAGCTTGCGATCTTCCTTCGGAAGGGCAATGCCATCGGGCTCACTGACTTTTCACTGACCCCCGTAGAAGCTACAGCTTTTTGAGACAGCTCTTTTTAATATTTACTGTTGTCAACTAGGAGATAGCATCCATGGCTTTCGGACCAGCATCGCGATTGGGCGTCAGTCTTTTTGAAGAAACTCCCCCCATCGAGTGGGTTCCCGGTCTCTCGGCTGACGATCGTGAGGACATCATCAACGCCGTTTACCGACAGGTTTTGGGCAACGCCTACGTCATGGAGAGCGAAAGACTTGAGATTCCTGAATCTCAGTTCAAGCTAGGTGAGTACAGCGTTCGAGAATTTGTTCGGGCGATCGCTCAGTCTGACCTATATCGCACCCGCTTCTTTGAATCCTGCCCTCGCTACCGTTACACAGAGCTTAACTTTCGTCATTTGTTAGGCCGCGCCCCCAACAGCTACGACGAAATGAAGTTTCACAGCAATGTCCTTGATGCTGAAGGCTTTGAAGCGGATATTGATACCTATCTTGATAGCGACGAATATCAAAACACCTTCGGCGAAAACATTGTTCCTTATATTCGCGGCTACAAGAGCGAAGCTTCTGAGAGCATGGTTGAGTTTACTCACCTGTTTGAGCTGGTGCGCGGCGCTTCTAGCAGCTCTCTTAAAGGCAGCACCTCTGGCAAAGAGCCTCGCCTGAACAGGCTTGTGATCAACGCCATTGCTTCGGCAGTCAAGGCACCTTCAGGCGGTTCAGAAGGTTGGGCCTTCAGCGAGCCACCGACCGCAGCGCCCGTGCGCGTAGGTGCAGGCATTGGCGAACGTGGCAAGGTATACCGCATCGAAGTTACCTCAATTCGTGCCAACACCGTACGCAAGGCGTCTTCTCGGTTCCGGCGGGCCAACCAAGTGTATTTAGTGCCCTACGAGAAGCTCTCTCAAGAGTATCAGCGCATTCACAAAGCAGGCGGCGTCATTGCCAGCATCACAGCAGTCAGCTAGCTGTGTAGGAACCGACCTAGCCAAAGCTAAATAGCGTTCCTAGTTATAAGGCGAGCGATTTATAGAATGAAATTATTCTTGTAGTCGCCCGCTTTTGCTGTGTTGGGGCTTGAAACGTTTTTTTGAATATTTCATTTAGGAGAATCTCTATGTCAGATTACATTTACGAACTGTGGCCCACTAGCGCACCCGATGAGCTACAGGCAATTATCCGCGCTGTGTATAAGCAGGTGCTGGGTAATCCTCATGTAATGGAAAGTGAGCGCCTAGTAACCGCTGAGTCTCAGCTTCGCGATAGCTCTATGTCAGTGCGCGAGTTTGTGCGAGCGGTGGCTAAGTCGAATTTTTATCGGGCTCGCTACTTTGAAACCTGCTCACCCTATCGCTTTGTAGAGCTGAACTTTCAGCATATTTTGGGTCGTGCGCCTGCTTCACAGGCCGAAGTGAGCGAGCATATTCGCCGCTGTAACGAAGAGGGCTACGACGCTGAAATTGACTCTTACGTAGATAGCGAAGAGTATCAAGAGAGCTTTGGCGAAAACATTGTTCCTTATGCTCGCGAGAAGAGCGAAGTTGGTCGCAAGCAGGTTGTGTATAACCGCAACTTTGCCGTAGACCGTGGGCCTGCTCAGGTCAGCAGCGCGGTGAAGAATTCTCAGCTGGTGTACGATATTGCCACCAACAGCGCTAATAAAATTAAGACGGCGGCGGCTAGCGCAGGTTCAGTCACTGAAAAGCGCTTTAAGATTCGCACAACGGGCGCTAAGTTTGATGCGCCTCGTCGCGTTAGTTTTAACGAGTACATTGTCTCTGCGCGGAAGATGACGCCGCAGATTCAGCGCATTCAGCGCAGCGGTGCCAAAATTGTTGACATCACCGAGATTACGTAAGCATCTTTAGCGAGATCTGGTTTAGCGAGATCTGGTTCATATCTTATTTACTAGCGCCGAAACCAAACGCAAATGACTTGCACTTTCTAACTGCTTCTAACGGCTAGAAAATGCTCAAAGTAGTCTTTTTGCAGGCGGTTTTGGCTTCTTTTTGTTTTCTCCTATTAAGTTGTATTGAGAAGTTAAACGTTTTCTCATTTAGGGGTTCGCACTCCGGTTATCTGGAAAGAGGCAGGCGCGGCCTACGTTATTTCGACCAAAGGCTGCCCGCCCGGATTTTTAAGAGTCGTTTTAACAATTACAAGTAAGGGAGTCCTTTTCATGTCAATTTGGGTTGCTAGTCCTGAGCCCGTAGAGCTGCGTCAAAATGCTTCAGAAGATGATTTGGAAACGGTGATTCAAACCGTGTATAGGCATGTTTTGGGCAATCATCATGTGATGGAGTCCCAGCGTTTGGCTAGCGCTGAATCCCTGCTTCGCAATGGTGACATTAGCGTCCGGGGGTTTGTCCGAGCGGTGGCTAAGTCCGATTTATATCGCGGCTTTTTCTTTGAGTCGTCTTCGGCCTACAGCTTCATCGAAAATAATTTTCAAAATCTGTTGGGCCGTGCCCCTGAAGATCAAAGCGAGATTTCTAACCATACTGCAATTTATGCAGAGCGTGGGTTTGAGGGAGAAATTGATTCTTATATTGACAGTGACGAATACTGGCAAAGCTTTGGGGAGCATACGGCTCCTTACCTGCGTGGCCAAACAACAGAAGCTGGCTTTAAGAACGTGAGCTTTAATCGGACGCTGGCGATCGCAGGCGGCAATGCCTCTAACAACCCTGGCAAAAAGTCGCTGCTCACCAGCGATGTCGCTGGTAACCGGGGCACTAAAATCAAGTCACCCAAGGGGGTTGGCTTGGGCAGGACTGGCACCAGCGGACGCTTCCGCATTATGGTCTCAGGTGCCAACACGGGTGGCAACCAAACCCACCGCAGTAACGCGAGCTACGAAGTGGGCTACAGCCAGCTACAGAGCAAAATTCGATCCATTCAAAAGTCTGGCGGCAGCATCGTCAGCGTTGAGCCCGTATAAAGTCTGTATCAATACCTAGTTTCAGTAATGGGAGAATTACAACCATGTCTGGTATGAAAACCATGCCTAGCGCTGGCATCAGCGACTATCAAAACCGCACGATGACGATTGGCGTCACGGGTATGCGTCAGCAGCCGCTGCTAAAAACTAGCGACTATCAGGTGCAGGTACCTTATAGTCAAATGTCTCAAGCTTTACAGTCTATTCATCGTCGAGGCGGTAAAGTAGCGTTTGTTCAGCTAGCGAGCAACTCACCTGTGAGCAGCAAGAGCGGTAATGCAGAGCCCGATAGCCAAGAAGCTAGTAGCCCACAAAAGGCACCTGCCTCTAAAGCGGAAGCAGATTCTAAAGAGAACCCGTCTTCTCAACGTAAGCGTCAGTAGGGCTTTTTACAGGGTTCTTTACGGCTATGCGTAGGGTCAAAGCTAGATCGGCTCTCGATGGCTTTGACCCTTTTTATGGCCCTACTTTACGGGTCGCTTTGAGGATGAGCGATAATTGCGGTGAAGCGCACTTAAAAATAAGGCATGATGGTTGAATAGCAAGCGGTTCAACTGATCGAAGAGAGCGTAATTTTCATGGCCGAGATGGATATCGATACTTTTGTGGCGCGGTCTTTGGGGCGTTGGCGATCGCAGCGAAGTGCCCATCATTTAGCCTTTGCCCACTTTGAAGAAATTCGCTCGATGATCACCATCGAAAAGCTAGAGAAAGACGATCCAGCCGTGCTAGCCCTGTGCGAAAGTCAAGGCGTTGATAAAGCGATGATTGCGACCCCCTTTAAAATGAGCTGGGAGGGCGAAACTGACTGGGATGAAGAGGATGTGCTGAAGGGCCAGACGGTTTTAGTGCCTGTTCCTGACAAATTATCTGATCACAAATCATCTGAGCAATCGAACCTGAGCGCTCACAGCGGTCAGCTGCTGCGCGATCAGGGCTATGCAGAAACCATCCCCGCAGCGGGTTATTACGTTATTCATCCCGACGGCACCTTTGTCCTCACAACTGGCTATGACCGCGCCGCCGCCGAAGAAAAAATCTGGTTCGCTAGCGACAACCTCCGATTTCGAGTGTCTTTAATTAAAACAAGCGACGGCAAGGGCGTCACCACGGCATCACTGTCTTCTGAAATACGGATTCTCTGAGATACGAATGCCGCTGAATTAATTACAATTTAACTTAACAACCCTTTTTAAATATCTTCATTGCATGAGTGTGTCCACCGCTGCGCCGATCTCGACAAGTCAAGACTTTATTACGCTCATTCAATGGATGGCCGGAGACTTTAGCAACTTCAAGCAGTCCTACGAACATCCCGCTGACTTTGCTCATATCCGCATATTTTTTCGGCCGCTGCCGTTCAATTTCTTCGAGGCATTGGGCTTTCCAGGCGGCATCGGCTTTTACTCCGAGCAAGTGTACGACTACGACCTGTGGAGCCCTTACCGCCAAGGGCTCCACCGCGTTATTGATCGCGGCGATCGCATCTATATTGAAAACTACGGCTTCAAAGACGGCGTGCCCTATGCCGGATCAGGCCATAACGCAGACGTGCTGAAAACAATCCCAGCAGAGGCTGCCATTCGTCGAACGGGCTGCTCTATGGTATTTCAGCGCGATGCTAACGATAGCGGCTTATTTATCGGCGGCGTAGAGTCCGGTGACAACTGTTTGATTCCGCGCAAAGGCAAAAAAACCTATCTCGTTAGCCGGGTAGAGCTTACCGAAAATACCTGGGTTAGCCTCGATCAGGGCATGGATGTTGAAACCCACCAGCATGTATGGGGATCAACCGAAGGCGCATTGAGATTTGAAAAGCGGGAAAGCTTCGCAAACGAGCTGCCGCTAAACAGGCTACCTTAGAGAGCTTTGCCTGAAATGCTGCCACCCCCCGCTCAAAAGAAAATGCAGGCATGGATTCGCAGCCGCCACCTGATTTGTTCGGGCAACTTTTTCATCTTTGAAACGGTGGAATACTCAACTGTAGATAAGTTTGAGACTTGCGTAGAAG
>JBARVS010000252.1:0-1608 GCA_049646385.1 Phormidesmis sp.
GTATCTATGAGCGCCTGTTTCGTGAGCGGATTATCTTTTTGACTGAAGAGGTGGATGACGGTATTGCCAATGCGATTGTGGCTTACATGCTGTACCTCGATTCGGAAGATTCAACTAAGCCTATCTATCTATATATCAATTCGCCGGGTGGCTCGGTGACGGCGGGCATGGCGATATATGACACCATGCAGTACATCAAGTCTGAGGTCGTGACGATTTGCGTGGGCTTGGCGGCTAGTATGGGCGCGTTTTTGTTGAATGCGGGTGCAAAGGGTAAAAGGCTAGCGCTGCCGCACTCACGGATTATGATTCACCAGCCTTCGGGTGGGGTGGGGCGATCGCAGGCAACCGATATTGAAATTGAGGCGGCGCGAATTGTAAAAATCCGTAGAGAACTCAACGAGCTGATGGCGGAGCATTCGGGTCAGGATCTTGAGAAAATTGAAAAGGATAGCGATCGCGATTTCTTTATGTCGGCAGCACAGGCTAAAGAATATGGCCTGATTGATCGAGTAATTGAAGAGCGGCTGCCGACTGCTTAAAAAAAACACGCCTGAGAAACGTGGGTAGTAAAAGATGGCGGCTTACTATAAAGCTGCACCCAGAGGCTTTTACTACCGCAGTCACTGCCGTGAAAATACTGATGCATTAAGGCTTTTGTAGGGCATATCGTCGCTATATCAAAAAGAACTGATATGAACCTGGCCCAGCATTACCGAACGTTAGGATTGCGCCGGGGGGCTTCGTCCCGCGATGTTAAATCCGCCTATAGAAATCTTGCCAGGCGGTATCATCCTGATATCAATCCAGACGAGGCGGCGATTGAGCAGTTCATAAAAATAAATGACGCCTACACCGCGATATTAGAGGGCATACAGGCTCACGAAAGTGCTCGTGAGTATAAGCAGGCTACGGTAAAAAGCGATCGGCAAACTTCAGCAGAAGGCTTTGGGCTAGATAGCAAATTAAACCAATTGATTCAGACCTTGGAGAAGCTAGGTCTGGGCAGTCTGCAGGGCGCTCAGGACAATGAAAGAAAAAGCGGTGCTCAATCGGCAGTTGAGTCAAAAGTTGAGCCAGAGGTTGAGCCAAAGGTTAAACCAGAGTGCCTTGATCGTGAAAACGCTGCTCGCCCGAAGATTGGCGTTCCGTCTCGTTCGCTAGCTGGGCCTGCCTCTGAGCAAGAACAGAGCCTAAAGCAAGAGGCGTATCAGCAGCTCAAGGCGCTATTGCGACAGCAGAAATTTCCTCGGGCGATCGCTCTAGTCGAAGGACTCGCCCATCGGATGCCCAAAGACAGCGAAATTATTCAGTGGCAGGCAATTGTGTACCAGCGCTGGGGGCGAAAGCTAATTGATGGAGGCCAGCCTCAAAAGGCCCGCATTTATCTCAAAAAAGCGCTTCGCACCGATCCTAATAATCAGTCGCTATGGCGCGAAGTTAACCGCGATTTTTGGCAGCTCGCAAATTTAGACGCCCCAATTATGTAGACAGATTACCTAACCATCAAAAAGGTAGCTTCTTCGTAAATTTGATAGTGAATTAAAATGCAACTATAAAAGGAGAGACCATAGGCCATCTCTCTGCTCAAAACTCGCTGTTGTTGCT
>JBARVS010000253.1:0-1833 GCA_049646385.1 Phormidesmis sp.
TTCCTGAAATTATTATCGTCGTCGAAAAGCTCCAGGCGGCCAATATGCTCTCAAGCCTTCAGCTTTTGCATTTTCACATCGGCTCACAGGTATCTGCTATTAGCGTGATAAAAGACGCCCTGCGGGAAGCCTGCCAAATTTATGTAGAGCTAGTCAAGCTCGGTGCACCGATGGGCTATTTAGACGTGGGCGGTGGCCTAGGTGTGGACTACGACGGCTCTAAAACCAGCTCTCAGGGCTCTAAAAACTACAGCATTCAAAACTACGCTAATGACGTGGTTGCTGAGATAAAAGATGCCTGTAGCGCTAGAGAGATTGGGATGCCGACGATTGTGAGTGAAAGCGGGCGGGCGATCGCCTCTCACCAGTCCGTCCTCATCTTCGATATTTTAGGCACTAGCGAAGCCAGCTACAGCGAACCCCAACCCTACGAAAACGGCGAACATCGCCTCGTACGCGAGCTGTGGGATGTGTATACCTCACTTAACGCAGAAAACTACCAAGAAGCCTTCAACGACGCCGTTCAGTTCAAGCAAGAAGCCGCCAGCCTGTTTAACTTCAGCTACCTGCGCCTAGCCGAACGCGCCCGCGTAGAGCGGCTGTACTGGGCCTGCTGCGCCAAAATCGTCGCTCTGCTGCGCCATCAAGACTACGTACCCGAAGAGCTAGAGCACCTTGAAAAAAGCATGGCCTCCATCTATTACGCCAACATGTCTCTTTTTCAGTCGGCGTTAGATAGCTGGGCCATCGAACAGCTTTTTCCTATCCTGCCGATTCACCGCCTGAACGAAGAACCCACCCGCCGCGCCACCTTAGCCGACCTCACCTGCGACAGCGACGGCAAAATCGCCCGATTCATCGGCCCCAAAGGGCAAAAAGACGTGCTAGAGCTGCATTCGCTAAAAGCTGGCGAGCCCTATTACTTAGGCATGTTTTTAGTCGGGGCGTATCAGGAAACGCTAGGCAATCTGCACAACCTTTTTGGCGACACCAACACCGTGCATATTCGCTTAGCTTCTAAAGCCACCTCAAAGCAGGGCTACACCATTGAGCATGTTGTACGCGGCAACACCACCGACGAAGTGCTTAAGCAAGTGCAGTACGACCCAGAAGACATGATCGAACAAATTCGCCTGCGCTCTGAGCTGGCCCTACAAAACGGCCAAATCACCATCGAAGAAGCCCGCAAGCTAATGGCAAACTACAAAGCCGGGATGGACTGCTACACATATTTAGCGGAATCTTAGCTGGTGTAGAGGCTATTGCTAGGTAAGATTACGATGGAGACAAAGCAGTCTCAACTCAACAAAAAATTTAAGCCTCTAGAGAATACCTAGCTTTTTCTTAAGTAGATAGAGTTCGTGTTCTACTTCTAGATCCTTAAACAAAGCCTCCTGCTGCGCCAGAGAGGAAGGGCTTCTTTTCACAGTGACTCTATGGTCAGGGTCTATCTTGACTTCCTTTTTTAATTCTTCCATTTCACATTGAGCTTCGTACTGCTTCCATCCTTCTTCATACCAATCAATAATTGGAGCGCCATGATCTTGGCCGCAAAGACTATCAAGAATAAGCAAACCACCAATGATAGGAAAAGCTTGCATCATAAACATCCCAGCTTTCATGCTGCCTAGACCGACCCAAGCTGCAGTAGCATTTGTGTAAGCTGCACCGCTCAGCGTACCGATAGCTGTCCCTGTTTTTGCAATTCCAAAAGTGCTAGAGGCTGTATAAATAATCAGCTTACTCGCTATAAGACTTACCCCAGCAGTCGTTTTAGCATCCATATTAATAAACATTGATTTGTATGCTTTTATTATCTACACTCGCATAAAG
>JBARVS010000254.1:0-9716 GCA_049646385.1 Phormidesmis sp.
GCTGCCTTAGACATCACCTTGAGCGCTGAAGATCTAGCGACCTTAGAGGATGCCTTTCCAGCGCCGAGCCAGCCCATTCCTTTACAGATGCTGTAAATCTCTCTAAGTTATCTATAATTACGAGCTAAATCGTCTAGGCTCAGTAGGATAGGACGGCGATCGTCTATAGCCTGAAAAATTGATTAAGAGCTGCTGGAAGAATGGTCAAAAGGTCTTAGAGAAGTTAACCAGCCACTCTTTAACGCGGTAGGTAGCACGGCAGTCATCTTCGTTGTAGCGAAGGATGGTGTTTAGATAGGTGCGATCGCCCGTTTTTAGCCAGTCGTCATACCAGCAAATTGACTGCGCTCCATTGGCATCGAGATCGCGCCATTCAAACCCCATCCACCGAGCCAAATGCTTGAGCGCGTAGCTTTCGACGGGTAGCGCCACGGCATCTACAACACGCTTGTGAATGTCTATAAAACGTCCTAGCAACCCGTCTATATTCACACTGCCATTGCCGTACAAATCGGTAAGCCTGCGAATGGTCTGTGCCTCGTAAGGGCAAAAGTGATAGATTGGCGCGTTAGGATAGCTGTTAACCAGCGCTAAAAAATCAAACCAAGCGGTTTCTTCTTGGTCAGGGGTTTCAGCGACCAGGGCATGAAAGGTTTCGCTTTGCGTTTGGTTGTTGACGACTAAGACGCCGTGAAGATAAATCAAATCTTTGTCGGGGGCGGCTTCGATATCAAAATAGAGTTCGACATTAGCAATCGGGATATGTTTGGGCGTAAACAACAATGTGTTGCTGTGGAGCCGAGCGATCGCGCTCCCCGTCCAATTAGCCTGCGCCTGAAATATCATCTTCTCGGTTACTGAGGGCTCTACGTCTAGCGAACGGGCTAGCTTTATTGGCTGCGACTTTGCTAATGCCTCAACCGTTGTAATGCCCATTTCGACCAAAGTGGGATAGCGCTTTTTCGTTACACCGGGCAGCAACGAGAGATGACTTTGCGTTTTAGCTTCTAAATAGCAATGGCCCAGCCACGGGCACATGTCGCAGCGGCTGCGAGAAATGAACACTTCAGGCGGTTCGGCGCTCATCAATACGCCATCGTTAGGTGCTAAACAGTCGTCTAGCGCTTCCTGTAGCTTTGGGACATAGCGTTCGAGGCTAACGGCGTACTGCTTTTCTTTCAGAAACAGCCATGCGGTTTCGGGCCATACGCCCTGCACTTCGGCTAGGACGTAGGCGTTGAAGGCCGCGACTAGCTGATATTCGGGCTTGGGCTTTTTGCCCAGCTTGACGTTGTAGGGCACGTAGTACCAGTCGCCTAGCCACGATTCGCCCGGTTGCTTCACAAGAATATCGGGCTCGGTGCGGTATCGAACGTTATCGGGGCCTGCGGTAACCAAGACGCCGCGATGGATGGTTTCTACGCCGTCTTGCATCATTTGATAGGTGGCGATCGCCCCAGCGTCCCAGTCATATTTTTCGTAAATGGGCTGATGCAGCGGCGCAAACGGCGCTAATATAGCCTGCCGATGTTCGGCGCTGTCTTCGCGAAGCTTTACAAAGTAGTCACTAGGCGAATCTTTAAGGCTTTGGTCTCCATAGCTGTCGAGGTAAACGCGGCGACGACAGCGGTGATAGTGAAACAGCATGTGATCGTTTAGCCACATCGGTGCCGCTGCATGAGCAGGTGTGGGCTGCATTGTACTGACCGCTGTACTGACCGCTGTACTGGCTGAGCCAGACAAATTTCGCCGTGCAGTTGACAAACTGACCAAGACCAGAAACTACACTGCTAGCGTAACGTATTAGGGGGCGCTTATATTCAAGGTGCGCTTAGTTAAGAAGAGGTCAGGCTACAAACCGATCAAGGTTGCTTCGCTAATTAGCCACTCTAATTAGCCACTATAGATCGCTAGGCCGTATGAGAAGGGCAGGGTAGCGTGACGGTAAAAAGGGTGCCATTCTCAGGACTGCTATCAACTTTTACGCTGCCGTTGTGCAAATCAACGCACTGCTTCAAAATGCTCAGTCCTAAGCCAGTGCCCGGAATATTGCCCACGTTGCGCGCGCGAAAAAAAGCGGTGAACAAAGCAGGCTGATCGTCTAGAGGAATGCCTTGGCCTTTGTCAGCTACCTGTAAAACGACCTGGGTCTCCTGTCGCTCTATGTGCAGGCTAACGGGCGCTGAAGAGTATTTGATGGCGTTAGAAAGTAGGTTGCTAAGAATAGTGTCTAATAAAGTAGTGTCCAAGCTAACCGAAGAGAGTTCACCTTGAGTATGAAAATGGATGGTGCGATTTTCAACGGTGCTAAGCTGAAAGCTGCTGACAAGATTTTTGCAGTGCTGTTGAAGATCGATAGGGTGAGGATTGAACTTGACCTGTGAGGACGTGTTGCGAGAGAGCAGCAACAAATCGTCTATTAGATCCGTGAGCTTAGTGATCATTCTTTTTGCCCGCTGAAGCATGTCTTGCTTTTGCTCAGTGCTGTATTGTTTCTCTTTTGCTTGCAGCAGTTGAATGACACCAGAAATAACAGAGAGCGGGCTGCGAAACTCATGCGAAACCAGAGAAATAAACCGCGTTTTTAAAGCGTTTAGTTCTTCGAGCTTTTGGTTTTGCTGGGCAAGTTCGGTGGAAAGGCGGCGCGATCGCAGCAAAAGTGAAATTCGCACGTCTAGCTCATCGGGATCTATCGGCACCGTCACCAACTCATCAATTTGATAGCGCACATCGGCAGGCAACGTGCCCACCGTATTTTTGGGCATGAGTGCTAGCACTGGCAGCAGCAGCGGCTCAGCCTCTCGTCGCCACTGGCCAATCTGCACATGCCAGCGGCCTAGCTCCGCCAAGCTACAAACAATCAGGTCAACGTCCGGCAGCGCCCCATCGCGCAATGAGCCATCTAACCCAACAATCTCGAAATCAGCCAAGAACCTATCAACGAGCAGGCGCTTGTTTTCGCTAGTGTTCAATAACAGTAAAAGGCGCGGTTTACTCATGGCTGTAGCTGAAGGGTATGCGCAATCAAAGTGAGCAAGGGGCGAATCGAAAGCGGTTTGACCAGTAAAGGAACCCGTGAACCGCTGGTGCCGTACTGATTAGGCAGATGCGCTCGGTTGGGCGCGGTGATGATGAAAAAGGGGACGGGACGCGATCGCACTGCTCCAGCCTTTTCTTTAGAAACAGCCTCGCCGTAGGTGGATTGCAATAGCTCACACAACTGCCAAACCTTATCATCAAACCCCGTCACATCTAAAAGCACTAGCACCACAGAACTAGCCTCCACCATTGGCATAACATCCTCATAGCTCAGCGCCACTTTTATCCCATAGCCCGCCTTACCCAAAACCTGACTCAGCAGCTCCTGATTGCGTCGGTTTCGGCCCACGCAAAGAATACAACCTTCGGATTCCATCCGCTACTCAACTCGATCCGATGGCCGATCTGAGAATCGGCTCGGCGGCATCACCCATTCTGGAACACCGTTAAGAATGCCACGCAGGTTTGACAGCGGTAGCCCTACCTTTAAGCCGTAGCGCGTAATCTCAAATTCGCGCAGCGTGGGCTCAAACCCCGACAGCCGCTTCTTAAGTACGCCAATCGCCTTGCGCAGCTGCCCGCCAATCTCCAAATAGCGTAGAAAAATGATGTTATCTGCAAGGTAGCTCAGCCCCTGCCCCGTCGCCTGAAAATCGCCCGTCACGCTATCGACCTCGTTAATCAGCAGCGTCGTCACGCCCATATTTTGCAGATAGCGACAAAGGGCATGGACATGGCTAGTCATATCCTCGCCGCGCATCGCTAGCCGATAACCTGAAAGACTATCCACCATCACAATTTGCGCACCCCGTGCTTCTACTTCGTGCCGCACCATGTGGGCAAATTCATCGGGCGTCAAAGAGAGCGCCTCAACCGCGTCAATTTTGAGCGTTTTATTCTCTACCATCGCCCGCACGGGCATGTTGATGCCCTCACAGCGATGCAATATTGTGTCGGTCGCTTCCTCAAAAGAGTAAATTACCGAGCGAGTACCGCGCCCTGCGCCCTCCTTCATAAACTGTGCGCCAAAGGTGGTTTTGCCAACGCCTGTCGGCCCCGTCACAATCGTGATGGTGCCTTGCTCTAAGCCGCCGTGCAGCAGCTCATCTAGCTCAGGAATACCCGACGAAATTGTTTTGGGCACATAGCTGCGGCTAAAGCTATCCGGCTTGAGCTGAGGAAAGACAACCACCCCCGACGACTTTAGCTTCAGCGAGTGCAGTCCCTCAATAAAGCTCGACCCGCGAAATTTCTCGATTTGAATCGTTCGTCCGGTAAGTGATGCCTTAAGCGTAATCACGCCATCGCTTAAAAATTGCAGATCGTTATCAGGATTTGCCAAGCTATCTTCGGAGGTGAAAAGCGTCGTGGCCCCTTCATCGGTTAAATAGCGAACAAAAGAGAGAACCTGCTGATGAAACTGATAGGTATCGCTAGAAAGGTAGCGAAATTGCGTAATCGAATCGACAAAGACGCGCTTAGGATGAAGTGCTTTAACGCTGGTTAAAATTTGATTGGTGACCGATTCGCGCTCGACATCGGCAGGCGAAAAAATGTCGTAGGACTTGTCTTCAGTAAAGAAAGCAGCAGACGGGCTTAAGTCCAAAAAATGAACAAACTCAAGATCAAAGCCCAACCTCTCAGCATTGCGACGCACCTTGGATTCAGTTTCGCCCAGCGTAATAAATAAAGCCGGCTCTGCTGCGATCGCCTGAGTTAAAAAATGCAGCCCCAACGTTGTTTTGCCATTCCCAGGCCCGCCCCGGAGCAGGTAGGTTTGATTGGGGATGAGGCCACCTGAAAGGACAGCGTCTAGTCCTTCAATTCCGGTAGATAGCCGAGGCTGCTCTGCGTTAGAGGCTGAAAGAGAGGGGGATAACAATGTGAAAAACCGATAATCAATTCAGGTGAAGAACAACGGGCCTTTTATGGCTCTTTAAATAAGGATGGTAGCCGCTAATGCTTACCTAAGGTCTTGGATTATATAATCGATTGTATAGGGTGAAGTCAAACTATTATCTGCTTTTAGCGGGCTTCCCTTCCCTGCGAAGTGGTATATTTCATTCTAAAAATATGGGGCCGTTTCCCTTTTTTCTTTTGAATAGCCTTATCTTTGAAGAGGCTTCATGGGCGTGGGCATGGGTAGCTGACTATAGTGGATACCGGGGCAGTGGCTTATAGCGCGAGTAAACCTGCTAGCCGCTGTGTCAGTTAACTTAAGTTAGATCAAGAATGCTAGAGGCTGAACAACTCGACTTACTCACAGGTGTCGCTGATGGTGAGGGAGCGCCGCGATTGCCCATTTCAGACATCGCACCTATCAAAATCAATCTCAGCTTCTGGCAGCTCTGGAATATTAGCTTTGGCTTCTTTGGCATTCAGGTCGGGTGGGGCCTGCAAATGGCCAATACCAGCGCTATTTTTGAATCGCTGGGGGCTAACGCTGAGCAGCTACCGTTACTGTGGCTGGCCGCGCCTGTGTCGGGTTTGGTGATTCAGCCCCTGGTGGGATACTGGAGCGATCGCACCCGCCTATCATTTGGTCGCCGCCGCCCCTATTTCCTGATCGGCGCACTCCTCAGCTCGCTGGCGCTGATTTTGATGCCCAATGCGCCGACGCTGTGGGTGGCAGCAGGCGCGCTGTGGCTGCTCGATGCTTCTGCCAATGTGACGATGACGCCCTTTCGCTCATTTGTGGCGGACTTAGTGCCAGAGCATCAGCAAACGGCGGCGTTTTCTATTCAAAGCGTGGCGGTGGGGCTAGGGGCGGTGATTGCCTCGGCGCTGCCCTGGCTGCTGGCTCAGGTTTTGCCGGCGGCGGTGATGGAGGGGCAAATTCCGCAGCCTGTGAAGCTGTCTTTTTACTTTGGGGCGATCGCCTTCACCACCTCCGTCATCTGGACAATCGTTTTCTCATCCAAACCTTTCTTTTCCCCCACCCAAGCCAGCCCAAAAAACAGCAGCTTCATTAAAGAACTCACCGCCGCGCTGAAGTCCATGCCGCTGGTGATGCGCCAGCTAGCAGGCGTACAGTGCTTCAGCTGGCTGGGGATGTTTTGCTTATTTCTGTACTTTCCGCCAGCGGTAGCGCACAACATTTTTGGGGCGGCCTCTCAAGGCACACCGCTTTACGCAGCGGGTATTGAGTGGGCTGGGCTTTGCATGGCTGCGTACAACTTTGTGTGCTGCATCATGGCTTTTATGCTGCCAACGCTCACCCACCGATTTTCTAAGCCTGTGGTGCACGGTTTTTGTCTTCTGTGTGGCGCAGCGGGTTTAGGCTCGCTCGGCTTAGTGCACGATCCCTATTGGCTACTGCTGCCGATGGTAGGCGTGGGGATTGCTTTTGCTAGTATGCTATCGCTGCCCTACGCAATGCTGATGCCAGCGCTGCCGCCTGAGAAAACCTGTTTGTATACGGGCATTTTTAACTGCTTTGTGGTGATTCCCGAAATTGTGGCAGCGCTGGTGCTGGGCTGGTTTATGGGTGAGTTTTTGGGCGGCGATCGCCTCTCGGTCGTCGTTTTAGGCGGCGGCTTTATGGCCATCAGCGCCGCGCTTTCTCTCTTTTTCTTTGATCAAGCTTCAGATGAAGCCTCCGCTACTGCAGCTGAGTTTTAGAGACGATGCGGGTCTTTTTGCGATCGCCCTCCGACAGCTCATTGCCCGCCTGCAACTGCGTCACGTTTTCCTGCAAAACGGTAGCCGCGTTTTTATCGCCCATTTGAATGGCGGTATTGGCTGCCGACTGAAGCATGGTGAGAGCGCCTTGGCGATCGCCCGACTTTAGCTTATCTTCAGCAATCTGAGTTTGCCGATACTTCGCGAGCGCCAAAATATTCTGCTGCACCGCCGAGTCCACCGCTGGCACGTAAGCATCTTGCGCCTCAATATCCACCGCAAACGGTTCACTCATCTGCCCGGTTGCGCCCACCGAAGGATCGTCATAGGTCACCTGCAATCGAGCGATCGTCGCGGTACTGGCCGCAATTTGTGGAACGTACAGATTAAGCAATATCACACGCGGCTGATCCTTCATCAAATCGCCAATCCGCACCATGGCCTGATTGCCTTCTTGCACCGCAGCTAGCTCAACCGTTTCGGGCGCAACTTGGGCCACTGGCTTCAGGTCTGCTAGGCGAGTGCCATCGGCTAGCTCTATATTCAGATAAGCATTCGTTAGGCCCACCGACTGAATGCGGGTAAACAGTCGGCCAAAGATGCCCACGGCCTCCTCAGCATGTTCAATGTAGTTAAGTGAGCCGCCGCCCGCGTCAGCAATCTGCTCTAGCACGTCCTGATTCCAATGGTCGCCAAACCCTAACGTGCTAACCGTAAGGTTGTAGCCAACGGCCACATCTGCTAGCTTGATCGCCCGTGCATTGTCACCATGCTCATTTTCGCCATCGGTCAGCAGCAAAAGCTGAGAAACCCGATCTTCTTTACCTGTGGCAAGCTGCTCGATCCCCGCTCTTAGGCCATCGTCAATACAGGTGCCGCCGCCCGCTTTGAGCCCGTCGATTTTGCGCTTGATGCTCTCCAAGTCTGTAGCGGGCTGATTGGCGACTAAGACTTTGGCCTTGTGATCAAAGGAGATAATAGAGATGCGATCGCGCGCCGTCAACCGATCAATTAAACGGTGTGCTGCCTGCTTCACCGTCTTCAAAGGAGTGCCGCCCATCGAACCGCTACAGTCCAGCACAAAGCACAGGTTAATCGGCGCTTGTGAGCCCTCGCCGCTGGCTGATAAAGACACCGATAGCTGGCGCTGGCTGTTGCCTTGATTCGTAGGCATGTGAGCATCGCTGAGCGCCCATTGCAAACCAACTTTCATTAACTAGCTCCTATATGTTTGACTTGTGCGACTAACCGTATGACCTTAAACATAATGCAGACTAGGCTACCCGGTATAGGCATCACGCCTTCTATCAACAATTCCGCATCATTTTGCATCATAGTCACACCGCTTAGACCAGCCGATAGACGCTGAGCTACAAATTGAAATTATGCGGTGGGGTTATCCGTCAAAAACTGGCTAAAAACCGCCAAACGACAGCGGCGCATCAAGTTCGCTGGCAAGCTACTATGGAAAGCATATTAACTGAATGCAACAGCTGAGCTACTTATGAGTTCTCCCATCAAGGCAATGCAAGCCCCTTACGGCGGAGGCGGCATGGCCTACAAAACGCCACCGCCCGATCTACCTTCTCTGCTGCTCAAAGAGCGCATTGTCTACTTGGGCACGCCGCTGGTTTCATCAGACGACTTCAAGCGTCAGATGGGTATGGACGTGACTAAGCTGATCATCGCCCAACTGCTCTACCTCGAATTTGACGATCCCGAAAAGCCCATTTTCTTTTACATCAACTCAACGGGCACATCGTGGTACACAGGCGATTCAGTCGGATTTGAGACCGAAGCCTTTGCCATCTGCGACACCCTAAAATACATTAAGCCTCCCGTCCACACCATTTGCTTGGGTCAGGCGATGGGCACCGCTGCGATGATTCTGTCTTCTGGGGCAAAGGGCTCACGCGCTAGCTTGCCTCATGCCACCATCGTGCTCAATCAGGCCCGCTCTGGCGCGCAAGGGCAGGCAACCGATATTCAAATTCGAGCAGAAGAAGTGCTGTCGAATAAGGCGTCTTTCTTGGATATTCTGTCGAGCAATACAGGACAATCTACTGAAAAGCTAGATAAGGACACGGATCGGATGTTCTATCTCACGCCGGAAGAAGCCAAAGAGTACGGCCTGATTGATCGCGTGCTGAAGAGCACAAAAGAGCTGCCAACTGCAATTCCGGCTGGCGTAGTTTGATTTTGTTACGGTCTTTTACATTACCCAAAGCCTATGTCTGTCGATGGAATCTTGCGCGTTCCGTACAATTTGCCCGGTAGCCGCTCCTGGCAATGGGTGAGCGTGTATACCCGAATGAGTCAGGAGCGCATTTTGTTTATCAACCAGCCCTTATCAGATGGGGTAGCAAATTCGATTGTGTCGGCGCTGCTGTATCTAGAGTCTGATGACAACACCAAGCCGATTTATCTATATATCAACTCGATTGGTGACCCGGTGATGTCGGGGCAGGCAGATTCTTCGGCGGGGATGGTTTCTATTCGAGCGGGCCTAGCGGTGTACGATACGCTGCAATATATTAAGTCGGAAGTGGTGACCATTTGTATGGGGACGGCTTACGGGATGGCGGCGGTTTTGCTCTCGGCAGGGGCCAAGGGTAAACGGGCAGCACTGCCGCATACGAGTATCGCGCTAACGCATCCGCAAACGCTGACTCGCGGACAGGCCAGTGATATTCAAATTGAGGCCGAGGAAGTGCTGGAGAAGAGGAAGCTGATTCAGCAGATTTTGGCGAATAATACGGGGCAGAGCGCCGATAAAGTTGCCAAGGACATGGAGCGAATGTTTTACCTTTCGCCGGAAGAGGCGAAGGCGTATGGCCTGATTGATCGGGTGATTGAAAATCCGGCAGCGAATGTGACAGCGGATGTGGCGGCGGCTTTGTAGCTTGCATTCGTTTGGACTGTTTTTATCGACCCGCCCTACGTGATTGTTGACTTTTTTTACCTGGAAAAATTGACCTATGCCTATTGGAACTCCTAGCGTCCCCTATCGCCTTCCCGGTGGTACTTACGAACAGTGGATCGGTATCTATGAGCGC
>JBARVS010000255.1:0-4774 GCA_049646385.1 Phormidesmis sp.
AAACTTTAAGAAAGAAGACCTTGACATAGATGATTCTCTAACTTCTGGAATTCTCTTTCAAATCATGATCATTGGCGAAGCCACAAAAAGACTGTCACCCGAGTTTAGAGAACAAAACCCAGAGTTACCTTGGTCGGATATGGCTGGAGTGCGTGACATCCTCGCCCATCAGTACGACCGATTAGACTTCAACCTGATGTGGAATGTGATTAAGATCAGCGTACCTAATATGCTAGAGAAAATTGCTCCGTTATTGCCAAAAACATCCCGATAGTCTCAGCGTGACTCTCTTTATTCGACTGTGTTAGCCAGACCAAAGGTATACTATGCTCTGTTCAGAATCGCTGTTGAAGATAAAACCGTTTGAGAAGCTGCCGCCTGAGCGGTTGAAGTGGATTTGCGATCGCGCCAAACACATCCAGCTCATCCCTGGCGAAACTCTCGTTCGCGAAGGCGATCCCTCTCAAGGGTTCTTCATCCAAACGAGCGGCCAAATCACCGTTAGCCGCCACAGCAACGGTGCCGACATGCCAGTAGGTCGCCACGAAAGCCCTTCATTTTTTGGTGAAATTCAGGCGCTGACTGAAGACCTTGTGCCCGTCACGCTAACCGCCGATACCAACACTGACTTGTATCAGCTCAACTGCTGCGACTTTCTCGACTTAGTGCATAGCTGCCGCGAGTTTGAAAAAGACATTTTTCGGACAGTGGGCCAGCGCTTGCGAGGGTTAGAGTCTTTTATTCAAAGCCGTGAGAAAATGGCCGCGCTCGGAACGCTCTCAGCTGGGCTAGCGCATGAGCTGAATAATCCTGCCGCCGCACTTGTTCGAGTGCTCAAAGACATTCAGCCTGCGGTGCTAGAGCTTCAGCGAATGAACTTAGTGTACGGGCAGCATCAGACAAGCGAGGCGCATACGGCAAAATGGTTGGAATTGCGCGATCGCGGTTTTGAGGCGATCGCCCAACCCGACAACGACCCGCTAGCTCAGGGCGATCGCGAAGACGCCCTCACCGACTGGCTAGAAGACTACGGCGTAGAAGACGCCTGGAAGCTGGCTGAACCTTTAGCCGCCGGGAAGATCACGCCCGAGATATTAGACTCAATGATGGATCAATGGCGCGAGGCAAAAGACGAACTGCACGATATGGGCATCCGCTGGCTGGCGCTCTCTTTTGATGTGATGGGCATGATCCGCAACGGCTTAGACGGCGCTGAACGCATCTCGGCCCTAGTGGGTTCTATGAAGGCTTACTCCTACATGGACAGAGCCGCCCAGCAGCAAATCAACATTCACGATGGCATTGAAGACACCTTACGCCTGTTTGCTTTCAAGCTTAAGCACGGCGTTAAAGTTGAGCGCAAATACAACCGCGATTTGCCTAAAATCGACGCCTTCGGCAGCGAACTCAATCAGGTCTGGACAAACCTGATCGACAATGCCATTGACGCCCTTGCCGACGGCACACCCAACGGCAAGCCGCCCACTATCACGATTCGCACCTGCCAAAAAAGCAACAAACTGCTAGTCGAAATTGAAGACAACGGCCCCGGCATTCCCCCTGATGTTAAAAATCGAATTCTAGAACCCTTCTTCACCACCAAGCCCATGGGCAAAGGCACTGGGCTTGGTCTCGACTTAGTGCGGCGCATCGTTCAAAATCGTCACAGCGGCAGCCTGCTTATAGACTCCGAACCCGGTCAAACCCGCTTCACAGTAAGCCTGCCATTAGGAAAATAGCCCTATTTACCCTCTTACCCTCACTCTATACCCCTCACTCTATACCCATAGAGATGTTCCTTAAGTTAGGCCCAATGAATAAGATGAGCGCACAGTGAGCTAGCCTTACCTAATTAACAATGCTTTCCAACCCGCCGCCACAATCACCCCCAAAACCCGCACACCCCCTGCGGCTGCACCCAGGCGAAGGACAGGGCCGCACCCGCCATGCCACCTGGCTAGAGCTGTTTTTTGACTTGGTGTTTGTGCTGGCGATCGCCGAACTTGCCCACCTGCTTCACAGCGACTATAGCTGGAGCGGGATCGCTGGCTTTGCCGCGCTTTTTATTCCAATATGGTGGCTGTGGATTGACTTTAGCTACTATGCCGATCAGTTTGATATTGACGAAGGCCCTTACCGACTGGTGATGTTTGGGGTGATGTTTGGCATTGTGGTGATGGCGCTAACGGTGCCAGAGGCGCTAGCAGAGGGCTCGGCTAACTTTGCGGCGGTTTATACGGCGCTGCGGCTGGTGATTATTGTTCTATACCTGCAGGCGTGGCGGTATGTGCCTCAGTCGCGCGAGCTAACGGCGCGTTATATAACGAGCTTTTCAATTGCCTTTTTGCTGTGGCTGGTCTCAATTGTGGTGCCTGCGCCTGCTCGCTTTTGGCTATGGGCGATCGCGCTAATTATCGAAATCAGCAACGGCCCAATTACCTATCTCACCATTCGCAACGTGCCCACCCAAAGGTCTCATATGGACGAGCGCTTTGGCCTGTTTGTAATTATCGTGCTAGGCGAGGCGATTATTGCAGTGGCCAGCGGCGTGAGTGAAACCGCTTGGCAGTGGCGCAGCGTACTGACAGCAACGGGCGGCTTTTTAACCGCTGTGAGCCTGTGGTGGATGTATTTTGAGCGGGCGAATGAATCGGCGATTGATCAGGCTTTGCGCGGTGGCAAAATGGCGCTGTTGCGCTCGTATATTTATGGCTACAGCCATGTTTTAGCGTTTATGGGCATTGTTGCTACAGGCGTGGGTATTCAGTTTGCGATTGAGGCGGCAGCAGGTGAGCCGTTTATCGCTGAAATGCGGACGGTGCTTTGTGGCGGCATTGCGACTTTTTTGGTAGGCGTAACGACTTTGCAGTGGGCCTCACCTTGTTCGCTGCCATCTCGGGTGATTGTGGCGCGATCGCTCCTAGCTATTCTCTCTTTATGCGTCATTCCCATCACGCTTCTTTCTCCGGTTGCAATCGTTGGGCTGCTTAGCCTGTTGATACTGTCGCTCAACAAATTCGATGGCATTCCGGTGCCTACGCGGAGCGCGTAAATCTTTTTTAGTTTTTTCACCTTGCTTTTCACCTTGCAATTGGCACATGAACTCTCTCAAGCGCGTACTCGGCATTTTGCGATCATACTTTTGGCTGGCCGCAGGTGCGACCCTGAGCGTACTGCTGCTAACGGCGGCAAATGCGATTACGCCACAGCTTTTTCGACGCGGCATCGATGAAGGAATTGCGCCGCAAAATCAGCAGGTGGTGCTGGTGACGGGGGCGCTGATGGTAGGGGTGGCGATCGCCCGAGGCTTGTTCAACTTTACCCAAAGCTACTGGGCCGAAGCGATTTCCCAGGGCGTGGCCTATCAGCTTCGCAGTCAGGTCTTTCGCCGCATTGAAACCCTCAGCTTTAGCTATCACGATCAGGCCCAAACCTCACAGCTCCTCACGCGCATCACCAGCGATATAGAACAAATTCGCGCTTTTATTGGCACTAGCCTCATTCAGGTGATTAGTTCGGTGGTGACGCTGGTGACCATTGCAACGATTCTGCTGGTGATGAACTGGCGGCTAGCGCTGGTGACGCTGGCGGTGGTGCCGCTGGCAGGGGCGCTGCTCTATCGATTTTTTGTGAAAAATCAGCCTTTGTTTGGCCAAGTACAAGAGCGGTTAGGCGATCTTAATGACGTGTTGCGTGAGAATTTGTTGGGCGTGCGCGTAGTGAAGGCGTTTGCGCGTGAGCCCGTGGAGCTGGTGCGCTATCAGCAAATGAACAATAATTTGATTGCAGTTTATCTCAAAACGCTTAGCGCTATTCGCAACACGTTTCCGTTTATCTTTTTGCTGAGCAATTTAATTACGCTGGCTGTAATTGGCTACGGCGGTGCGCAGGTGATTAATGGCACCTTTACGATCGGCGAGCTGGTTGCCTTTAATGCCTATCTGCTGTTTATTTTGCAGCCCGTGTTGCTGATTGGCTTTGCTGCACCCGTCATTGCCCAGGCAGCGGCTTCTGCCGATCGGGTGTATGAGATTGTGGATGCGCCGATTGAAATTACCAGCCGTCCGGGGGCTGTTCCATTTAATAAATGCGCGGGCCGCATTACGTTTGAAGATGTTTGGTTTCGCTATCCAGGAGCGACGACGCCAGCGCTAAAGGGCGTTTCTTTTGAGACTAAGCCAAATGAGCTGATCGCTATTTTGGGGATGACGGGCTCTGGAAAAAGCACGGTGATTAATTTACTTCAGCGGTTTTACGATGTGACGAAGGGCGCTGTGCGAATTGACGGGCGAGACGTGCGAGATTTTGAATTGGAGAGCTTGCGATCGCACATTGGCCTAGTCTTTCAAGAAACCACGTTGTTTTCGGGTACGCTACGCGATAACATTGCCTACGCTAAGCCTGATGCCTCCTTGTCTGAGGTGATTGAGGTGGCAAAAACGGCGCATATTCACGAGTTTATTGAGAGCCTGCCCGAAGGCTACGATACAGTTGTGGGCGAGCGAGGCGGCGGACTGTCGGGCGGGCAAAAGCAAAGGATTGCGATCGCGCGAACGCTGCTGACCAACTATCACATTCTCATTTTAGACGACAGTACCTCTGCGGTAGATGCTGAAACGGCAGATCAGATTCAAACCGATCTCGATAAGCTCATGCAGGAGCGTACCTGTAGCGCTTTTGTGATTGCCCAGCGGATTAGCACCATTAAAAGCGCTGATAGGATTCTGTTGATTGACAACGGTAAGTTAGTCGCACAGGGCAGGCATGAACAGCT